>NZ_JBHWIY010000015.1:151702-176928 GCF_042731715.1 Streptomyces sp. NPDC059832
CGGGGTTGTTGTTTTGTTTGCGGTTTTTGCCACGATGTTTGGTTTTTTTTTCGGGTTTCCAGAGCAGAGTCCCGGACCTAGGGGACAGCACACCTTGTGTCCGAACCCGGGTGCCTTTCCCCCCCCCCCAGTGCGCGTACGGTCCGGGATCAGCCGGTGACCTCGACGGCGGCGAGGTTCTTCTTGCCCCGGCGCAGCACCAGCCAGCGCCCGTGCAGCAGTTCCTCGCGGGCCGGTGCGCTCTCGCCGTCCGTGACCTTGACGTTGTTCACGTACGCACCGCCCTCCTTCACCGTGCGGCGGGCGCCCGACTTGCTCGGCGCCAGGCCGACCTCCACCAGGAGATCCACCAGCGGGCCGAGTTCGGTGACCCGGGCGTGCGGCACCTCGGACAGTGCGGCGCTGAGCGTCGCCTCGTCCAGCTCGCCGAGCTCGCCCTGGCCGAAGAGCGCCTTCGACGCGGCGATGACCGCGGCGCACTGGTCCGCGCCGTGCACCAGCGTCGTCAGCTCCTCGGCCAGCGCGCGCTGTGCCGTCCGGGCCTGCGGACGCTCCTCGGTGACCTTCTCCAGCTCCTCCAGCTCGGCAGGGCTCTGGAAGCTGAGGATGCGCATGTAGCGGGAGATGTCGCGGTCGTCCACGTTCAGCCAGAACTGGTAGAACGCGTACGGCGTGGTCATCTCCGGGTCGAGCCAGACGGCGCCGCTCTCGGACTTGCCGAACTTGGTGCCGTCCGCCTTCGTCATCAGCGGGGTCGCCAGCGCGTGCACCTCGGCGCCCGGCTCCAGGCGGTGGATCAGGTCGAGACCCGCGGTGAGGTTGCCCCACTGGTCGCTGCCGCCCTGCTGGAGAGTGCAGCCGTGGCGCCGGTACAGCTCCAGGAAGTCCATGCTCTGGAGCAGCTGGTAGCTGAACTCGGTGTAGCTGATGCCCTCGTCGGACTCCAGCCGCCGGGCGATGGACTCCTTGGTGAGCATCTTGTTGACCCGGAAGTGCTTGCCGATGTCCCGGAGGAACTCGATCGCGGACATGCCCGCGGTCCAGTCCAGGTTGTTCACCATGACCGCCGCGTTCTCGCCCTCGAAGGACAGGAACGGCTCGATCTGGGACCGCAGTCGCGACACCCAGGCGGCGATCGTCTCCGGATCGTTCAGCGTGCGCTCCGCGGTCGGCCGCGGGTCACCGATCTGACCGGTGGCCCCGCCCACCAGGGCGAGCGGACGCAGACCGGCCCGCTGGAGCCGGCGCATGGTGAGCACCTGAACCAGATGGCCGACGTGCAGACTCGCCGCGGTGGGGTCGTAGCCGCAATAGAAGGTGACGGGACCGTCCGCGAGAGCCTTGCGCAGTGCGTCCTCATCAGTGGACTGGGCGAACAGCCCACGCCACTTCAGCTCGTCGACGATGTCCGTCACGGTTCCGGTGCTCCTCGTGATGCGTACGGGTAGTGGTTTTCCTGCTCAGTCTAGGCGGGTCACACGCCGGGGCTCACCGAACTCATGTTGAAGTCGGGGATCCGCAGCGCGGGCATCGCGGACCGGGTGAACCAGTCGCCCCACTCGCGCGGCAGCGTCTTCTCGGTACGGCCCGCTTCGGAGGCCCGCGACAGCAGGTCCACCGGCGACTCGTTGAACCGGAAGTTGTTCACCTCGCCGACGACCTCGCCGTCCTCGACGAGATACACCCCGTCGCGGGTCAGCCCGGTCAGCAGCAGCGTGGCCGGATCGACCTCCCGGATGTACCACATGCAGGTCAGCAGCAGACCGCGCCCGGTCGTCGCGGCCACCATCTCCTCCAGGGACCGCTCACCGCCGCCCTCCAGCACCAGGTTGTCGATCGTCGGCGCGACCGGCTGCCCGGTCAGCCCCGCCGTGTGCCGGGTGGTCGTCAGGTGCTCCAGCCGGCCGTCCCGGATCCAGTCGGTCGGCGTCAGCGGCAGACCGTTGTCGAAGACGGAGGCACTGTCCCCGGAGGCATGGGCGATCACGAACGGCGCCGACTCCAGGCCCGGCGCGTACGGGTCGCTGCGGAGCGTCAGCGGCAGCTCGGAGAGCTGCTCGCCGACCCTGGTCCCGCCACCCGGCCTGGAGAACACCGTCCGGCCCTCCGCGGCGTCCCGCGCGGCCGACGACCACAGCTGGTAGATCAGCAGATCGGCGACGGCGGTCGGCGGCAGCAGCGTCTCGTACCGCCCGGCGGGCAGCTCGATGCGGCGCTCCGCCCAGCGCAGCCGCTGCGCCAGTTCCGCGTCCAGCTCGGCCGGGTCGACATCCTTGAAGTCGCGCGTCGCGCGGCCCGCCCAGGACGAACGGGTGCGGTCCGGGGACTTGGCGTTGAGCTCCAGCGTCCCGGTCGGCTGGTCGTGGCGCAGCCGCAGCCCCGTCGACGTACCGAGGTAGGTCGAGGTCAGCTCGTGGTGGGCGAAGCCGTACAGCTCACGGCCGCCGGAGCGGGCGCGGGCGAAGGCGTCGCCGAGCGCCGGGGCGAACTCCGCGAAGACGTCCGAGTCCGTCTCCGCCGGTGCGTCCGTGAAGTCGGGCGACGTGGGCACTCCGGTGACCAGCGGCTGCGCGTCCTCCGCCGGACCGGCCCCGCGCGCCGCGGCCTCGGCGGCCCGCACCAGCGGCTCCAGGTCGTCGGCGGTGACCGCGGACCGCGACACCACACCGGACGCGGTGCCCTGCGCACCGTCGACGGTCGCGATGACGGTCAGGGTCCGCCCCCGCGTCACCCCGTTCGTCGTGAGCGCGTTGCCGGCCCAGCGCAGATTCGCGGACGACTCCTCGTCGGCGATGACCACACAGCCGTCGGCGGTGGACAGTTCGAGCGCCCGCTCGACGATCTCGTGCGGCTTGCTGACGCGGCTCATCGTCCGGCCTCCTGCGTCGTATTGAGGATGTTCACGCCCCGGAAGAGGGCGGAGGGGCAGCCGTGCGAGACGGCCGCGATCTGGCCCGGCTGGGCCTTGCCGCAGTTGAAGGCGCCGCCCAGGACGTACGTCTGCGGGCCGCCGACCTTCTCCATCGAGCCCCAGAAGTCCGTCGTCGTCGCCTGGTACGCGACATCGCGCAGCTGCCCGGCCAGCCTGCCGTTCTCGATCCGGAAGAACCGCTGCCCGGTGAACTGGAAGTTGTAGCGCTGCATGTCGATCGACCAGGACCGGTCGCCGACCACGTAGATCCCGCGCTCCACCCCGCCGATCAGGTCCTCCGTGGACAGCCCGCCCGGATCCGGGCGCAGCGACACATTGGCCATCCGCTGCACGGGGACATGGCCCGGCGAGTCCGCGTACGCGCAGCCGTTGGAACGGCCCAGCCCCGTCAGCTTCGCGATCCGCCGGTCCAGCTGGTACCCGACCAGCGTCCCGTCCTTGACCAGGTCCCAGGACTGCGCCTCGACACCCTCGTCGTCGTATCCGATCGTCGCGAGCCCGTGCTCGGCGGTGCGGTCACCGGTCACATTCATCACGGGGGAGCCGTACGCCAGCTTCCCCAGCTGGTCGAAGGTGGCGAACGAGGTCCCGGCGTACGCCGCCTCGTAGCCCAGCGCCCGGTCCAGCTCGGTGGCGTGGCCGATCGACTCGTGGATGGTCAGCCAGAGGTTGGACGGGTCGACGACCAGGTCGTACGTCCCCGCCTCGACGCTCGGCGCCCGCATCTTCTCGGCCAGCAGCCCGGGAATCCGCTCCAGCTCGTCGTTCCAGTCCCAGCCGGTTCCGGTCAGGTACTCCCAACCGCGGCCCACCGGCGGGGCGATCGTCCGCATCGAGTCGAACTCACCGGTGGTCCCGTCCACGGCGACCGCGGTGAACTGCGGATGCAGCCGCACCCGCTGCTGGGTGGTCACGGTGCCGGCCGTGTCCGCGTAGAACTTGTTCTCGTGGACGGTCATCAGCGAGGCGTCCACATGCGCGACGCCCTCGGCGCCCAGGAGCCGGCCGCTCCAGTCGGCGAGCAGCCCCGCCTTCTCCTCGGCCGGTACGCCGAAGGGGTCGACGTCGTACGCCGAGACCCAGGTCCGCTCGCCGTGCACCGGCTCGTCCGCCAGCTCGACCTGCTCGTCGGAGCCGGCCGCCGCGATCACCTTGGCCGACAGCTTCGCCATGGCGACGGCCTGCGAGGCCACCTTCGCCGCGGCGTCCATCGTCAGGTCCACCCCGGACGCGAACCCCCAGGCCCCGCCGTGCACCACCCGCACCGCGTAGCCGAGATCGGTGGTGTCCGAGGACCCGGCGGGCCGGGCGTCCCGCAGCCGCCAGGACGCGCTGCGCACCCGTTCCAGCCGGAAGTCGGCATGCACGGCACCCAGCGCACGCGCGCGGGCGAGCGCCGCGTCGGCGAGGGCCCGCAGCGGCAGGGCCAGGAATGACTGATCTACCTCGTGGGGCACAGGGAATTCCCTTCTCGATACACCACGGAAGTGAATCACGCCGGACGGTGACCGCACCGGCGGTTAATCGGACACCGCCGCCACGGGCCGGACGCAACGCAACCCGCCGGACGACCCTCTGTAGGAATCCCACAGTGCCCGGGGGAAGGCGCTGTCAGGGGCCGATTGCTCGTGGAGCACCTGGTACCGATAGGTTTTCGACGTACCAGACCGCTAGGGAAAGGGTGATCCGTTGAGCCGCTCGGTTCTCGTCACCGGAGGAAACCGGGGCATCGGCCTCGCCATCGCCCGCGCTTTCGCCGACAACGGCGACAAGGTCGCGATCACCTACCGCTCCGGCGAGCCGCCCGCGGCGCTCACCGAGGCCGGTGTTCTCGCGGTCCGTTGCGACATCACCGACGCCGAGCAGGTGGAGCAGGCCTACAAGGAGATCGAGGAGAAGCACGGTCCCGTGGAGGTGCTGGTCGCCAACGCCGGTATCACCAAGGACCAGTTGCTGATGCGGATGTCCGAGGACGACTTCACGTCCGTCGTCGACACCAACCTCACCGGCACCTTCCGGGTCGTCAAGCGCGCCAACCGCGGCATGCTGCGCGCCAAGAAGGGCCGCGTCGTCCTCATCTCCTCCGTCGTCGGGCTCCTCGGCTCGGCCGGGCAGGCGAACTACGCCGCGTCCAAGGCGGGTCTGGTCGGCTTCGCCCGGTCGCTGGCCCGCGAGCTCGGTTCCCGGAACATCACTTTCAACGTCGTCGCGCCCGGTTTTGTCGACACCGACATGACGCAGGTGCTCACCGAGGAGCAGCGCAAGGGCATCGTGTCCCAGGTGCCGCTCGGCCGCTACGCGCAGCCCGAGGAGATCGCCGCCGCGGTGCGCTTCCTCGCCTCCGACGACGCGTCGTACATCACTGGAGCCGTCATCCCCGTTGACGGCGGATTGGGCATGGGTCACTGATCACCATGAGCGGAATTCTCGACGGCAAGCGCATCCTCATCACAGGTGTGCTGATGGAGTCGTCCATCGCTTTCCATACCGCGAAGGTGGCCCAGGAGCAGGGCGCCGAAGTCATCCTGACCGCGTTCCCCCGGCCCACGCTGACGGAGCGCATCGCCAAGAAGCTGCCGAAGCCGGCCAAGGTCATCGAGCTGGATGTGACCAACACCGAGCACCTGGACCGGCTCGAAGGCCTGGTCCGTGAGGAGCTCGGTTCGCTGGACGGCGTCGTGCACTCCATCGGCTTCGCGCCGCAGGACGCGCTCGGCGGCAACTTCCTGAACACCCCGTTCGAGTCCGTCTCCACCGCGATGCACGTCTCGGCGTTCTCGCTGAAGTCGCTCGCCATGGCCTGCAAGCCGCTGATGAGCGAGGGCGGCTCGATCGTCGGCCTCACCTTCGACGCGCAGTTCGCCTGGCCGCAGTACGACTGGATGGGCCCGGCCAAGGCCGCGCTGGAGGCCACCTCCCGCTACCTCGCCCGCGACCTGGGCAAGGACGGCATCCGCTGCAACCTGATCTCCGCCGGACCGATCGGCTCCATGGCCGCGAAGTCCATCCCGGGCTTCTCCGAGCTCGCGGATGTCTGGAACACCCGCTCCCCGCTGTCCTGGAACATGGCGGACCCGGAGCCGGCCGGTCGCGGCGTCGTCGCGCTGCTCTCGGACTTCTTCCCGAAGACCACGGGCGAGATCATCCACGTCGACGGTGGCGTGCACATGATGGGTGCCTGATCTCGTACGACAGGCTCAGACACAGCCGCGTACCGCCTCCTGGCAGGCGGTACGCGGCTGTGTCGTGTCCGCGCCCGGCTCCGGCCCGCTCAAGTCGAAAAGATGGTCGATCCACCGCAGAATGTGGTGAACCGGACTTCGGGTCGGGCTACGGGGAGGAGGTCGCCATGCGCTCCACACGTCGCCGGACCGGGATACTGCTGGCGGCCTCCATAGCCGTCGCCGGACTCGCCGCCCCGGTGGCGATATCCGTGGCGGGACGGGCGGGAGCCGGGGCATCCACCCCTGACGCTCCCACCCCGGACCCCGCCGGATCCGAATGCCGTACGTCGGTCCGGGGCTCCCGGGTCGTCGCTTACTGCCACAACCCGTACCCCTCCACCGACCGCGTGCAACTGCACACCGAATGCCGCCTCTGGTGGGACATGGACGCCGATGCCCCCCCGGTCGACGTGGGCCCCGGGCGGACCGTACGGCTCGACGACCGCTGCTGGAAGGAAGTCGGCTCCGTCTGGGTCACGCACCGGGTGCAGGGCGCGGTCTAGGGCCGCCGGACGTACCTCAGGCCCGGTCCACCAGACAGCTCAGCGCATGGCCCGCGGCCTCGGCCGCCGCCGTCTCCCCGTCCCCGGCCCGGATCGCCTCGACCAGCCTGCCGTGGTCCATGTGGTTCTCCGGCCGCAGCTCATGACCGATGTCGCCCCTGAGATAGTCGCGCAGCAGATCGCCCAGGTCGGCGTAGAGGCCGGTCAGCACGTCGTTGTGCGAGGCCGCGACCACGGCCAGGTGCAGCGTCGCGTCCGCCGCGACGAACGCCTCGGCGTCACCCGCGGCCCAGGTCTCCTCCCGGTGCGCCATGAGCGCGTCCAGCTGCTTCAGATCCCGCTCGGTGCGCCGGGCGGCGGCCAGCCTCGCCGCCGACGACTCCAGGGTGGAGCGCAGCTCGGCGACATGGCGCGGATCGGCGGAGGCGAAGCGGCGGTGCATCACCCCGGCCAGCTCGCTGGTGGCGACGACATAGGTGCCCGAACCCTGCCGGATGTCCAGCAGCCCGTTGTGCGCGAGGGCGCGCACGGCCTCCCGGACGGTGTTGCGGGCCACCCCCAGCTGCTCCACCAGCTCGGGCTCGGTGGGAATGCGTGACCCCACGGGCCACTCGCCCGAGGTGATCTGATTCCTGAGCTGGGCAATCACCTGGTCGGCGAGTGCCGAACGCCGCGGAGACGTCAGCGCCATGGTGCTCCTTGGTCGGGTTGCTGGGGTGATGAGTCGGGTTGCCGGTGCGGTGAGGGGTGACGGGAGTTGCTGTCGTTGCCGTGCCTGGAGCGAATGGTCTCAGAGGGACCCTCGCGTGATTGGACAATCAATCATCCCATGATTCTATGATGGGCCTCATGCCCGACGACGAGACCCGGACCCTGAGCCCCGCCACCACGGCGGACGCCCCCACGAAACCCACGGACACGCAGACCCCGCAGGACCCGCGGACGGCACGGACCGCCGACGGGCCCGCTCCCTGGCTGCTCCGGCTGGTCGTCGTCGGGCTGGTCCTCACCGCGCTCAACCTCCGCCCCGCCATCACCAGCCTCGGCGCCCTCCTCGAAGAGGTACGGGACGGGCTGCACATGAGCGGCAGCGTCGCCGGCGTCCTCACCTCCGTACCGCCGCTCTGCTTCGCGGTCTTCGGCATCATGGCGCCTCGCCTCGCCCGCCGCTTCGGCCCGGGGGCGGTCGTCTGCGCCGGGATGATCGCCATCACCGCCGGTCTGGTGATCCGGCCGCTCGTCGGCGGGACGGCCGGCTTCCTCGCCGCGAGCGCCCTCGCCCTCATGGGCATCGCCGTCAGCAACGTCCTGATGCCGGTGATCGTCAAGCGCTGGTTCCCCGACCGGGTCGGCTCCATGACCGGGCTCTACTCGATGGCCCTGGCCCTCGGCACCTCGCTCGCCGCCGCGGTGACCGTGCCCATGACCAGCGCGCTGGGCGGCAGCTGGCGGCTTGGACTCGGCGTCTGGGCCGTGCTCGCCGCCGTCGCGATCCTGCCCTGGATCCCGGTGGTACGGGACCGGCGCGGCGCCCCGGGGCAGCCCGCCGCCCAGCACCCGGACACCTCGGCCCTCAGGATCACCCGCAGTCGCACCGCCTGGGGCCTCGCCTGCTTCTTCGGCCTGCAGGCCACCGCCGCGTACATCACCATGGGATGGATGCCGCAGATCTTCCGCGACGCCGGGGTCTCGGCCGGTACCGCGGGTGTGCTGCTCGCCGTGACCATGGCGATGGGCGTGCCGCTCGCCTTCGTCATCCCGAGGGTCGCGGCCCGGATGAAGAACCAGGGTCCCATCGTCGTCTTCCTCGGCAGCTGCGGCCTCATCGGCTACGCGGGCCTCTACTTCGCACCGGCCGGTGGGGCCTGGGCCTGGGCGCTGCTCCTCGGCATCTCGAACTGCTCCTTCCCGCTCGCCCTGACCATGATCGGCATGCGCTCGCGCACCGGCGCGGGAGTGGTCCGGCTGTCGGCGTTCGCCCAGTCCGTCGGCTACCTGATCTCGATCCCGGGACCGCTGCTGATCGGTGTGCTCTACCAGCACAGCGGCGGCTGGGAGCTGCCGATCGCACTGATGGCGGGCCTGATGGTGCCGCAGATGGCGGTCGGGATCCTGGCCGGGCGGGACCGGACGATCGAGGACGAGTGCTGAGGTGCGAGACTGGGGCCATGTCTCCTGTGCTCGACCCGAATCCCCAGAACGGTCAGAAGAAGCTCCTCGTCGTACTCGGCGCGATGCTGCTGATCACCGTGATCGTCGCGGTGATCGCCTCGATCGCGTCCCCCTGAGCCGCGCGGCCGCGGTCGCCGATGGTGGGGTTAACCCCCGTGTCCCCTAGGGGGCCAGGGTCAGGGTGAAGTGGGTGGGTCGCCGGATGGGGACCCCGGCCCCGGATCCGTAGGTTTTCGGTATCAGTACCGATGACCCACGGAGGCGGACATGCCGGCCCGAACGCACACCCGTACCCCTCACCCGGCCACGGGCAGTGTCGAGGTGCGGCTGCCGTGGTGGGCCATCGCGCTGCCCGCGCTCGCGTTCGCCGCACTGCTTCTGCTGATCGTGGGACCCGGCGAGGCGCACGCCGCGACCACCGACCCGGCGATCAGCCGGTTGCTTGCGCGAATCACGGCCCTGGTGACCGGCTGACGGTGCCCGCGCACCCCGCACAGGCACTTCAACACCCTGCGCCGGGCGGCACATTTCGTGCGAAGCTGAGGTGTATGAGCGTCGATACACCTCGCAGGATCGTCCTTCTCAGGCATGCAAAGGCGGAATGGTCGCAGGACTCCGACCACGAGCGGCCGCTCGCGGAACGTGGCCGCAAGGATGCCCCCGTCGCAGGCCGCAAACTCGTCGACTCCGGGATCGACCTCGATCTGGCCCTCTGCTCCACCGCCGCCAGGACGCGCGAGACGTGGAAGCTGGCCGTCCACGAGATGCCGCACCGCCCCAGGACGGTGTACGAGGAGCGGCTGTACGAGGCGTCCCTCGGTGAGCTCATCGCCCTGATCAACGAGACCCCCGACGATGTGCACGACCTCCTGGTCATCGGCCACAACCCCGGCATGCACGCGGTCGCCGACGCCCTCTCGGAATCGGCCGAGGGCGACGCCCTGACCCGGATGACCCGAGGCGGATTCCCCACCGCCGCGTTCGCCGTCGTCGAGTTCACCGGCTCCTGGAAGGGCGTGGAGCACGGAGTGGGCAGGCTGGTCGAGTACTGGACGCCCAACGACTGATCCCGCTGCCGTACGAGCGGGGCCCCGGTGCGGAAAGCGCCGGGGCCCTGTTTCGTATGCGCGAATACGTCAGTGCCGGTACGCGCGAGCGTGTCGGTGCCGGTACGCGCGAGCGCTCAGCGCCCGTACGTCTCAGTCGACGAGGCCGTCGGCGGCCTCGACCTCCTCGCGGGTGATGCCGAGCAGATACAGCACGGTGTCCAGGAACGGCACGTTCACCGCGGTGTGCGCGGCCTCGCGGACCACCGGCTTGGCGTTGAAGGCCACCCCGAGCCCGGCGGTGTTCAGCATGTCCAGGTCGTTCGCACCGTCACCGATAGCGACGGTCTGCGCCAGCGGCACCCCGGCCTGCGCGGCGAAACTGCGCAGCAGCCGGGCCTTGCCGGCCCGGTCGACGATGTCGCCGACGACCCGGCCCGTGAGCTTCCCGTCGACCACTTCCAAGGTGTTGGCAGAGGCGAAGTCGAGCCCGAGCCGTTCCTTCAGATCGTCGGTGACCTGGGTGAACCCGCCCGAGACGACACCCACTTGGTAGCCGAGCCGCTTCAGCGTACGGATCAGGGTGCGCGCGCCCGGCGTCAGCCGCACCTCGGCGCGCACCTTGTCCACCACCGACACATCGAGCCCGGCCAGCAGCGCCACCCGTGCGTGCAGCGACTGCTCGAAGTCGAGCTCGCCGCGCATCGCCTGCTCGGTCACCTCGGCGACCTTGTCCTCGCAGCCCGCGTGAGCGGCGAACAGTTCGATGACCTCGTCCTGGATGAGCGTCGAGTCGACGTCCATGACGACCAGCCGTTGCGCCCGGCGGCTCAGCCCGGCCGACACCACCGCGACATCGACCCCGATGCCGGCCGCCTCCGTCGCCAGTGCGGTCCGCAGCTCCTCGGTCCCGGTGCCGGACACCGCGAACTCGACTGCCGTGACCGGGTACTTCGCGAGCCGGAAGATCCGGTCGATGTTGCCGCCGGTGGAGGTGATCGTGGCCGCTATGGCGGCGGTCGACTCCGCGGTCAGCGGGTGCCCGAGCACCGTCACATGGGAACGCCCGTCGCCACGCGGCCGGTTGTCGCCCGTACCGGAGATGATCTCGGCCTGAAGCCTCAGCGAGTCGGCCCAGCTGTGCACGGTCGCCCGCAGATCGCCCTCGGTGGTGCCACCCGCGGTCGGGGCGGTGACCAGCGCGCACAGGACGATGCGGCCACGGGTGACGACCTGCTCGATGTCGACGACATCGACCGAGTAGGCGGCGAGGGTGTCGAAGAGCCCGGCGGTGATGCCGGGGCGGTCCTTCCCGAAGATCTTGACGAGAAGGGTGGGTGTGTCGGTGCCCCGACGGGACTCAGGGGGCTCAGGGGACTCAGGAGACGAGGAGGACCGAGGTGGCTGAGATGCGCTCATGGTGCTTCCACCGTATCGGTCCGCTCCGAGGCGCCGAAGGCCCGTCCCGAGGACCGGACAGCGCGTCGGCCCCGTACCCCCGCCCGGAGCACACGCGCGGTGACGGACCGCGCGCGTCCGGATCCGTCCGGTGGCCGGCGGACGGAATGCAGAGGGTCGAGCCGCCCTGGATGTCCCTTTTGCTAGCGGTTCGCGTGCACTCGGGGTACTTACCGTGCACTGCTCCCTCTATTCGTGTCAGCACCGTAACGATGCAGGTCTCGGCAGGGTCTTCACCCCGCCCGACTTTCGTATCCGGGACTGCTCCTGGAATAGTTCCTCACGATGTTCAGCATCCCTAGGCTCCCTGTGACGGGGGCAATTCGGGGGACAACTAGTGGGGCGCGGAGTGCCGGAACTCGTACTGGAATTGAATGGAAGGACCTGGACGCTCGATCCGTCCAGGTCGTACACCCTCGGGCGCGATCCGCAGGGCGACCTGACGATCGACGACGCCAGGGTGTCGTGGCGGCATGCCACGATCAGCTGGGGGGGCCGGAGTTGGTTCATCGAGGACCACGGCAGCACCAACGGCACCTATGCGCAGGGCAGCCGGATCCAGCAGCTGGAGATCGGCCCCGGCTCCGTCGTGCATCTGGGCAATGCCACTGACGGCCCGCGGCTGAGCATCACCGCCGCGGCCGGCGCCGATGTGTACAGCGGGCAGGGCGCGGGCGCCCAGCAGGCCCCCGCCCAGCCGCAGCAGGGCGGCCCCGGCTGGCCCGGCCAGCAGGCACCCGCTCCGCAGCAGCCGCAGCAGGGCTGGCAGCAGCAGGCCCCCCAGGGCCCGCCGCCGCAGCAGCCCGCGCAGCCGCAGGTTCCGCAGCAGCAGGGCATGGCGAGGACACCCGGCGCGGGCGGTCCCGGCGGGGCCGCGGGGGCCCCGCCGGTGTACGGCGACCGCAGTCCGACCACGTTCCACCGGCTGGACCTCGGCCGTGTGATGCGCATCGGACGTGCGCTGGAGAACGAACTGGTCGTCTCCGACCTCCAGGTCTCGCGCCACCACGCCGAATTCCACGCGACCCCCGACGGCCGCTTCGAGATCCGTGACCTCGGATCCCACAACGGCACGTACGTCAACGGTCAGCCGCTCTCCAAGTCCGGCTCCGCGCTCATCGGCCCCAACGACATCGTCGGTGTCGGTCACTCGACCTTCCGCCTGGTCGGCGACCGGCTTGAGGAGTTCGTCGACACCGGTGAGGTCTCCTTCTCCGCCCGCCACCTCACGGTGACGGTCGACGGCGGGAAGCAGATCCTCAAGGACGTCTCCTTCGGTGTCCCGGAGAAGTCGCTCGTCGCGGTCATCGGCCCGTCGGGATCCGGAAAGTCCACCCTGCTCAAGGCGCTCACCGGCTACCGGCCCGCCAACCAGGGCGACGTCCTCTACGACAACCGGAACCTGTACAAGCAATTCGCCGAACTGCGCCAGCGCATCGGTCTGGTCCCGCAGGACGACATCCTGCACAAGGAACTCACCGTCACCAAGGCCCTCAAGTACGCGGCCAAGCTCCGCTTCCCCGCGGACACCACCGAGGCCGAGCGCCAGGCCCGGATCCTCGAAGTCCTCGCCGAGCTCAAGCTCGACATCCACAAGGACAAGAAGGTCACCTCGCTCTCCGGCGGGCAGCGCAAGCGCGTCTCCGTCGCCCTGGAGCTGCTCACCAAGCCGTCGCTGATCTTCCTGGACGAGCCGACCTCCGGCCTCGACCCGGGCATGGACCGCGATGTCATGCAGCTGCTGCGCGGACTGGCCGACGACGGCCGCACCGTCCTGGTCGTCACGCACTCCGTCGCCGAGCTGGCGATCTGCGACAAGCTGCTCGTCATGGCGCCGGGCGGTTCCGTCGCCTACTTCGGCCCGCCGGAGGAAGCGCTCAACTTCTTCGGCTACACCACCTGGGCCGACGTCTTCTCCGCGTTCGAGAACTACCGCGACTACGACTGGGCGGGCCGCTGGCGCGGTTCGCAGCACTACCAGATGTACGCCGCGGACATCGACGCCGTCGCCGCGCAGTCCGTGCACATGCCGCCCCCGCAGCAGATGCGCCCGCCGAAGCCGCAGAGCTGGTCGGCCCAGCTGTGGACGCTGATGCGCCGCTACGTCTCGGTGATCGCGTCCGACAAGGGCTTCATGGGCCTGATGGTGATCCTGCCCGCCGTGCTCGGCGTCGTCAGCGTGGTCATCCCGGCCAAGTTCGGCCTGGCCCCGCCGGACCCGCCGTCCCGGTTCAACAGCGCTGCCGGAACGATCATGCTGATCCTCGCGGTCGGCATGTGCTTCTCCGGTGCGGCCAACTCCGTACGAGAACTGATCAAGGAACGCGTCATCTACGAACGGGAACGGGCCACCGGTCTGTCCCGCTCCGCCTATCTGATGTCCAAGGTGATCGTCCTCGGCGTGATCACCGCCATCCAGGGCGTCATCATCTGCGGCATCGGCTTCGCCACCCGTGAGCTGCCGGCCGAGGGTCTGATCATGCCGCCGGCCGTCGAGATCTGCCTGACGATCATCGCGCTCGGCTTCACCTCGATGATGTTCGGCCTGGTGATCTCCTCGCTGGTGAAGACCGCCGAGAAGACCATGCCGCTGCTGGTCATGTTCGCGATCGTCCAGGTCGTCTTCACCGGCATCCTCTTCCAGGTGTACGGATCGCCCGGCCTGGAGCAGTTCGCCTGGCTGATGCCGTCCCGCTGGGCCATCGCCGGCGCGGGCACGACGCTGGATCTCTCGCACCTCATGGCGCCGTGGGACCCCAAGAACCCGACCGATCTGGACCCGCTGTGGGAGCACTCGGCCGGCCAGTGGGGGATCAACATCTCGGTACTCCTGGTGCTCGGCATCATCTGCGGCGTCGTGGTCGCGCGACTGCTGCGCCGCCACGAGCCGGAGGTCATGCGCAAGTAGGCACCGCACGCCGAAGCCGAAGGGCGGCACCCCGCGCGGGGTGCCGCCCTTCGGCGTATGCGGATGCTGTCCGGCCGGGTGCTCCGCCGGTCAGTACGCGCTGTTGACGTTGTCGATCGAGCCGTACTTGTCGGCCGCGTAGTTGGCCGCGGCCGTGATGTTGGCGACCGGGTCGTAGATGTTCGACGAGGTACCGGGGACGTGGTACGCGCTGAACGTCGGCTGGATGACCTGGAGCAGGCCGCAGGACGGGGTGCCGTTCTGGGCGTTGATGTCCCAGCCGTTGACCGCGTTCGGGTTACCGGTCGACTCACGCATGATGTTGCGGTGCAGACCGTCGTACGAGCCGGGGATGCCGTGGGCCCGCATGATGTCCAGGGCCTGGTTGATCCAGCCGTTCAGGTTGTTGGCGTAGACCGGGGTGCGCGCCTCGGAGCGGCTGGCGGCCTGCGTCTGGGAGCGCTTCGCGGCGACGGCCTCGGCCTTCACCTTGGCGGCGGCCCTGGCCTTCGCCTCGGCCTTCGCCTTCGCCTGGGCCTTGACCTCGGCGGCCTTGGCGGCCTTGGCCTTCGCGGCGGCGGCCTTCTTGGCCCTGGCGAGGTCGGCGGCCTTCACCAGCTTCTCGGCGGTGGAGTGCTGCTCGATGATGCTGGCCTGCACGGCCTTGGCCTGCGGAGTACCGGCAACCGACGCGAAGACCACGGGGGCGGCGGACACAGGGGTCTCGGCCTCGGGCTTGGGGTCGGCGTTGGCGGGGACGAGCGAGAACGAGAGCGCGGCGGCGGCCATGGCGGAGATACCCGCGACGGAGAGCTTCTGGGTCTTGTTCAGGCGACGACGACGGCCGGGGATGCTGGACACGGACATGCAGACTTACCTCTTCGTATTGCGGGGGTCCTCACGGAGGACGAAGACGGGAAGCGGCGTTTCGCATCTCCGTCGGGGACGAGTGCAATTCTTAGCGCCAGCAAAATCCGGTGGCAAAGGTGTGACGTACGAACCCCGGTAGTGGATCAGGACCCCGCTCGAACGTGTCGGGCCGCGCTCATGACCACTGATGTGGTGCTTATGTGTCCACTAGCAGACTTCGTAAGTGACGTGGGTCCTATGCGCGGCCTCACATCGGCCGGGTAACAACCTGACCAACCGTTGCGTCAGCAATTCGGAGTGTCAGATTCCGGCTCTGGGGCGGCCGTGCGACGCGGTCGCCGCTCCGGTGCGCGGGCGGCCGGACCTAGGCCCTGCGCCCTAATCCCAGGCCGTCCACAGGCCGATACGGCGTTCGGACCCCGCCGGTACGGTGAGGCCATGAGCCATCGCCCACCGTCGGGTCTCGCAGCCGTGAGCGCCGCGCTGCTCGCCATGAGCCGGCATCTCGAAGTACGCGACGTCCTGAAGACGATCGTCGCCTCGGCCCGCGAACTGCTGGACGCCGAGTACGCCGCCCTGGGCGTCCCCGACGATCACGGGGGCTTCGCCCAGTTCGTCGTCGACGGCGTCAGCGACGAGCAGTGGAAGGCCATCGGCCCGCTGCCCAGACAGCACGGCATCCTCGCCGCGATGCTCCACCAGGCGAAGGCCGAGCGCCTCGCCGATGTCCGCAAGGACCCCCGCTTCGAGGGCTGGCCCACCGCCCACCCCGACATGTCCGACTTCCTCGGCCTGCCCATCAAGGACGGCGAGGAGATCATCGGCGCGCTCTTCCTCGCCAACAAGCGCTGCCCCAAACCCGAGGGCAGCTGCGGCTTCACCGCCGAGGACGAGGAACTGCTGGCCATCCTCGCCCAGCACGCGGCGATAGCCCTGACCAACGCCCGCCTCTACGAGCGGAGCCGGGAGCTCACCATCGCCGAGGAGCGCTCGCGGCTCGCCCATGAGCTGCACGACGCGGTCAGCCAGAAGCTCTTCTCGCTGCGGCTGACGGCCCAGGCGGCCACCGCCCTGGTGGACCGCGACCCGGCCCGCGCCAAGGGCGAGCTCCAGCAGGTCGCCGCACTCGCCGCCGAAGCCGTGGACGAGCTGCGCGCCGCCGTCGTCGAGCTGCGCCCCGCGGCACTCGACGAGGACGGTCTCATCGCCACCCTCCGTACCCAGATCCAGGTCCTGGACCGGGCCCACACCGCCCGGGTCACCTTCGAGAGCCTGGGCATACGGGCCCTGCCCGCCGCACAGGAGGAGGCGCTGCTCCGGGTCTCCCAGGAAGCCCTGCACAACGCACTGCGCCACTCCGGGGCGGAACACGTCGATGTCACGCTGGCCCGGCACGGCAGCGGGACGCTGCTGCGGATCACCGACGACGGCGGCGGCTTCGAACCCGCGGCGACCCGGCAGGCGGGCCGGCATCTGGGCCTGGTGTCGATGCGGGACCGCGCGAACGGCGTCGGCGGACGGCTCACCGTTGAATCGGCGCCCGGCAAGGGCACCACGATCGAGATGGAGGTACCCGGTGGCTGACAAGATCATCAGGGTGCTGCTGGTCGACGACCACCAGGTGGTCCGCCGCGGTCTGCGTACGTTCCTGGAGATCCAGGACGACATAGAAGTGGTCGGCGAGGCGGCCGACGGCGCCGAGGGGGTGGCCAGGACCGAGGAGCTGCGCCCCGACGTCGTCCTGATGGACATCAAGATGCCCGGCACCGACGGCATCGAGGCCCTGCGCAGGCTCCGCGAGCTGGAGAACCCGGCCAAGGTCCTCATCGTCACCAGCTTCACCGAGCAGCGCACCGTGGTCCCCGCCCTGCGTGCCGGAGCCTCCGGTTACGTGTACAAGGACGTCGACCCGGACGCCCTGGCCGGCGCCATCCGCTCGGTGTACGCGGGCCACGTCCTGCTCCAGCCGGAGGTCGCGGGAGCCCTGCTCGCCCAGGAGGACCCGGGCAGCGGTACGGGCCGGGGGAGCACGCTCACCGAACGGGAACGGGAGGTGCTGGGCCTGATCGCCGACGGCCGTTCCAACCGCGAGATCGCGCGGGCGCTGGTCCTCTCCGAGAAGACCGTCAAGACACACGTCTCGAACATTCTGATGAAGCTGGATCTCTCGGACCGGACCCAGGCGGCGCTCTGGGCCGTCCGGCACGGGGCGGCGGGCTGACCGGCAGCGAAGCGGACCCTTTTTCTTCCGGACTGAGATTCATACTGTCGGGTGGGTGCCACCCGGACGGTGCCACCCGGTCGACTCCGAGGCGTTCCCCAGGGTGCTGTGGCGGCTGGCCGCAGCCACGCCAGGAGGATCCTGAAGTCCTGAAGTGAAGAACCTGAAGAAGGCCGCTGCCGTTACCGCGATCGCCGGTGGAATCATCGCCGCCGGCGCGGGCGCGGCCTCCGCCACCGGGCACGGCGCGGGCACCCATGGTGTCGCGGCCCACTCCCCGGGCGTGGCCGGCGGCAACGTCGTCCAGGTCCCGGTGGACGTCCCGGTGAACGTGGTCGGCAGCACGGTCGGCGTGATCGGCCTGCTCAACCCGGCCTTCGGCAACCTCGGCCCGAACGGCTGACCGACCCCGGGCCCGGCCGACCGAACCCGCGGTCATACGTCGCCGGACGGAGCGCGTCGAGCCCGTCCGGCGACACCGGGAGCCGACCCGACCAGGGCCTACCGCTCCCGCTCGCGCTCCTCCACATACGCGTTGTACGCGGCGACCTGCGCCCGCCGGGCCACCCGCTCCACCGGCCGCAGCACCTCACCCCGGGCCGCGATCTCCGAAGCGCTCACCGCGCCGCCGTGCCCGTTCTCGTACGCCACCGAGATCAGCAGCCCCACCCGCTGCGCGAGCTCCAGAACCCGCACCGCCCGCGGCGGGTACCCCGGAGCCAGCACCTCGCGCCCTCGCTCCGCCCGTGCCCGGTACGCGTCCACCGCCGCCTCGGCCACCGGCCCCGAACCGGCCACGTCCAACCGCGACAGCATCGCCGTCGCGTCCCGCAACCCCTCGGCGAGCTCCCGCTCCGCCTCGCTCAGCGACGGCACATCGGCCGGCGGCGCCTCCCGCACGGGAAGACAACGCCACACCACCTCGACGTGCAGATCCCCTTCCGGCCCCGCCTCACGCACCTCGGGAACCAGCCCGTACGGTGCGCCGAAGGCCACCACCGCCTCCTCCGCCTCCAACGCCCGCGCGTTGAACTCCGGCGGACCGCTCAGCCCCAGCGGATGGCCGGGCGCCGGCAACGCCACCCGGAAACCCGTCACCCCCAGAGCCCGCAACCGCCCGAGCGCCAGCGTGAGCCCGACCGGCCCCGCCTCGCCCGGCAGTCCCTCGACGCGGTGCACCGCGTCCTCCCCGACAATGGCGAGCGCCGCCTCGTCCGGCGACACCAGTCCCGCCAGAAGCGCGTTTCCCCAAGCGGCCAACAGCCCTGAGCGTGGTTCCGAAAGCATGGGAACAGCCTAGGCAACGGGCCCGGGGCCTGTCGTCACGCGGGCCCAGCGCCGGGAGCACTCGTACGGTGGCGTAGATTTCCCTGGGAGCTGTGCCCACAGGCACCGACGATCTCGACACTGCATGGGGAGACAACGCGCCATGAGCGATGTACTGGAGCTGGTGGACGTATCCGTGGTCCGCGACGGACGCGCTCTGGTGGACGACGTCTCCTGGTCGGTCAAGGAGGGGGAGCGCTGGGTCATCCTCGGCCCGAACGGCGCCGGCAAGACCACCCTCCTCAACATCGCGTCCAGCTACCTCTTCCCGAGCACCGGCACCGCCAAGGTCCTCGGCGAGCAGCTCGGCGGCGTCGGCACCGATGTCTTCGAGCTCCGCCCCCGCATCGGCATCGCGGGCGTCGCCATGGCCGAGAAGCTGCCCCGGCGCCAGACCGTGCTGCAGACGGTGCTCACCGCCGCGTACGGCATGACCGCCACCTGGCACGAGAACTACGAGGCCGTCGACGAGGAGCGCGCCCGCGCCTTCCTCGACCGGCTCGGCATGACCGAGTACCTCGACCGCAAGTTCGGCACCCTGTCCGAGGGCGAGCGCAAGCGCACCCTGATCGCCCGCGCCATGATGACCGACCCCGAGCTGCTGCTCCTCGACGAGCCCGCCGCAGGTCTCGACCTCGGTGGCCGCGAGGACCTGGTCCGCCGCCTCGGCCGACTGGCCCGCGACCCGTACGCCCCCTCCATGATCATGGTCACCCACCATGTCGAGGAGATCGCCCCCGGCTTCACCCACGTCCTGATGATCCGCCAGGGCAAGGTGCTCGCCGCCGGTCCCATGGAGACCGAGCTCAGCTCCCGCAACCTCTCCCTCTGCTTCGGCCTGCCGCTCGTCGTCGAGCACACCGGCGACCGCTACACCGCCCACGGACTGCCGCTCTCCTAGGCGACAACCTCCGGACACAACGGGCCCCGCCGGGCGCAGTGGCCCGCTTGCGCCCTGTCGGCGAGGGCGCCCTCGGTCCTACCATGACCACGTGGACATCGACGCGTGGGTGTGGTGGCTGATCGGCGCGGTGGGACTGGGCATCCCACTCGTCATGACTGCGATGCCCGAGTTCGGCATGTTCGCCGTCGGAGCGGTCGCCGCGGCAGTCGTCGCGGCACTCGGCGGCGGCATCGTGGCCCAGGTACTGGTATTCGTCGTGGTCTCCGTGGCGCTCATCGCCGTGGTTCGCCCGATCGCCGCCAGGCACCGCACCGACCGGCCCCAACTCGCCACCGGCATCGATGCCCTGAAGGGCCGTCAGGCCGTCGTCCTGGAACGGGTCGACAGCAGCGGCGGCCGGATCAAGCTGGCCGGGGAGATCTGGTCCGCCCGCGCACTCGACGAGGGCCAGAGCTTCGATCCGGGCCAACAGGTCGATGTCGTCGACATCGACGGAGCCACGGCAGTCGTCATGTGACCGAACCACCCACAAGGCAGAGCGTGTTCTGTCAGACTTGATGTCGATCATCATGAGATCGGGACCGGCACGACATCCGGTCCCTCCCGCGATCTCGATCTCGACCTCGATCATCGCGATCCGTCGGCAACCGAAGGGCAATGAGGAACACGATGCAACCGATCATCATCGTCCTGATCATTCTGGTGGTGCTCGTCTTCATCGCCCTGATCAAGACGATCCAGGTCATCCCGCAGGCCAGCGCCGCCATCGTGGAGCGCTTCGGCCGCTACACCCGCACGCTCAACGCAGGCCTGAACATCGTCGTTCCCTTCATCGACTCCATCCGCAACCGCATCGACCTCCGTGAACAGGTCGTGCCGTTCCCGCCCCAGCCGGTGATCACCCAGGACAACCTGGTCGTCAATATCGACACCGTCATCTACTACCAGGTGACCGACGCGAGGGCCGCGACCTACGAAGTCGCCAGCTACATCCAGGCGATCGAGCAGCTCACCGTCACCACCCTCCGCAACATCATCGGTGGCATGGACCTGGAGCGGACCCTGACCTCCCGCGAGGAGATCAACGCGGCCCTGCGCGGAGTCCTCGACGAGGCCACCGGCAAGTGGGGCATCCGCGTCAACCGCGTCGAGCTCAAGGCGATCGAACCGCCCACCTCCATCCAGGACTCGATGGAGAAGCAGATGCGCGCCGACCGTGACAAGCGCGCCGCGATCCTCCAGGCCGAAGGAACGCGCCAGTCCGCGATCCTCACCGCGGAGGGCGAGAAGCAGTCCGCGATCCTGCGTGCCGAAGGTGAGGCCAAGGCATCGGCCCTGCGCGCCGAGGGCGAGGCCCAGGCGATCCGTACGGTCTTCGAGTCCATCCACGCCGGCGACCCGGACCAGAAGCTCCTCTCGTACCAGTACCTCCAGATGCTTCCGAAGATCGCCGAAGGCGACGCCAACAAGCTCTGGATCGTGCCCAGCGAGATCGGCGACGCCCTCAAGGGCCTCAGCGGCGCCTTCGGCAACCTCGGCAACGGCGTCCCGGGGTTCGACACCGGCAAGGAACGCCGGGAGCAACCCCCGGTCGAATGACGCGTACACGCCCCGTGCATGATCAGTGCACCAAGCACCGATCATGCACGGGGGATGCGCCATGAACATCTGGGAGATGCTTGCCGTCTTCGTCGCGGGAATCAGCGCCGGCACGATCAACACGATCGTCGGCTCGGGCACGCTGATCACCTTCCCCGTGCTGCTCGCCACCGGTCTGCCCCCGGTCACGGCCACCGTCTCCAACGCCCTCGGCCTGATCCCCGGCTCCGTCAGCGGCGCCATCGGCTACCGCAAGGAACTCGCGGGACAGGGCCGTCGCGTACGCAAGCTCGCGGTCGGCGCACTCATCGGCGGCCTCACCGGCGCCACCCTCCTGCTCACCCTGCCTTCCACGGCCTTCGAGACCATCGTGCCGATCCTGGTGGCGCTGGCCCTCGCCCTGGTCATCCTGCAACCACGCATCAGCAAAGCGGTCCAGCGCCGACGCGAACACAGCGGCACCCGCGCCCACCCCGACGGCGGACCGCTCCTCTTCGTCGGACTGATGCTCGCCAGCGTCTACGGGGGCTACTTCACCGCCGCCCAGGGGATCATCTACCTCTCCCTGATGGGCATGCTGCTCGACGACACCATGCAGCGCCTCAACGCCGTCAAGAACGTCCTGGCCGCCGTCGTCAACAGCATCGCCGCGCTCTTCTTCCTCTTCGTCGCGGACTTCGACTGGACGGCCGTCGTGCTGATTGCGGTCGGCTCCGCGCTGGGTGGCCAGATCGGCGCCAGGATCGGCCGCCGCCTCAGCCCCACCGTCCTGCGCGTGCTCATCGTCGCGGTCGGCACGGTCGCCATCGTCCAGCTGCTGCTCCGCTGACACAGGGAAGCCCGCCTCCCCCGGAGACGGGCTTCCGCCACGACGAAATGCGTACGCCGACTACGCCGCGGCGCGGTCCAGCCACTCCGGCAGCTCCGACCGCTCACCGGCCCCCAGCGCCAGCAGCATCGCCTGTGCGGGAGACGGCACGAACGGCTGACGCAGCAGCGGCATCCCCGCCTGCTCCGGCGTCCGGGCCGCCTTGCGGTGGTTGTCCTCGGCACAGGACGCCACCGTGTTGAGCCAGGTGTCCTGACCCCCCTGGGCGCGCGGCACGACATGGTCGACGGTGCTCGCCCGCCGCCCGCAGTACGCGCACCGGTGCTGGTCCCGTATCAGCACACCCCTCCGGGACCACGGGGCATGTCTTCGGAACGGCACCCGTACGTACCGGCAGAGCCTGATCACCCGGGGTACCGGAATGTCCACGGCGGCGCCACGCATGCGGAGATCGGGATGCGACTGCTCGACGACGGCCTTGTCCTGCAGGATCAGCACCACCGCACGGTTCAGCGTCACCGTCGACAGCGGCTCGAAGCTCGCGTTCAGTACCAGCGTGTCCCGCATCCCGCCCACCTCCCGTGTGCCGCCCGCCCCCTGGCAGGCCCGGATCAACTCTGGCTGGGCAGGCCGTGATGGACAACGCAATAAAAATGCCCTGCCCTGGTCTCTCCAAGACCAGGGCAGGGCAAACAGCAGGGGAACTCTCGGCTCGGCGGGCGCTACGCGGGACCCGTGTACTCACCGATCAGCTGGGCACGGCCCAGCGTGTGGAACCGCAGATTGAACCCGACGACCGCGGGCGACACATCGCTGTCGACACCCAGCTTCTCGGTGTCCACCGCGTACACGGTGAACACATAACGGTGGTTCTCGCCGGCCGGCGGTGCGGCACCGCCGAACTCCTTCGACCCGTAGTCGTTACGGACCTGCACGGCACCGGCGGGCAGCCCCTCGAATTTCCCGCTGCCCGCACCGGCCGGCAGCTCCGTGACCGACGCCGGGATGTCGAAGAGCACCCAGTGCCAGAATCCACTGCCCGTAGGAGCATCGGGATCGAAGCAGGTCACGGCGAAACTCTTGGTCTGCGCCGGGAAACCCTCCCACCGCAGCTGCGGCGAGGTGTTCCCGGCCGCGAACACCTGGGCGTCCGCCAGCACGGCGCCGGGGGCGAGATCCTCGCTCACCACCGTGAACGACGGCACCTCCGGATGGAAGTCGTGCGGCAGCGGCGCCCTCTTCGGCTCGGTCACGTCAGCACCTCTCCTGATCGCTCTACTGCTGTCAGCAGATCTCCCACCGACCCTAGAGCCAGTTGCGCTGACCGCCGACCTGCGCCAGCCACTGATTGAGGTACGCCGCCCAGTCGGTCCCCTGGAAGTCGTTCAGCCCGACCTTGAACGCGCGGTACGAGTCGCTTCCCTCGCTGAAGAGCCCCGCCTTCTTGTCCATCTCCAGGACGACATCCATCTCACGGTCGTCCGCGACGAACGTCAGCTCCACCTGGTTCAGACCGCGGTACTGCTGCGGCGGGAAGAACTCGATCTCCTGGTAGAACGGCAGTCGCTGACGCGTACCGCGAATGTGACCGCGCTCCATGTCCGCGCTGCGGAAGCCGAAGCCGAGCTGCCCGAAGGCGTCGAGGATGGCCTGCTGAGCCGGCAGCGGGTGCACATTGATCGGGTCCAGATCGCCCGAGTCCAGCGCCCGCGCGATCTCCAGCTCCGTGGTCACACCTATGTTCATGCCGTGCAGATGCTGACCGGCGAACATCGTGATCGGCGTCTCCCACGGAATTTCGAGCCCGAAGGGTACGACGTGCACGGCACCGGCCCGCACCTCGAACGCGCCACCGAGCCGCAGCTTGGTGAACTCGATGTCCTGCTTGGTCTCCGTGTCATGGCCCTCTACCTCGACCCGGGCCTGCAGCCCCACGGAGAGTCCCTCGATCTGCTGATCCACGGATCCGCCCTGGACCCGCACCTCACCCTGGACGACCCCACCCGGGACGACGTTGAGCTCGGAGAGCTCGGTCTCCACCGAAGCGCCACCGGCACCCATGCTCGCGAGCAGCCGCTTGAAGCCCATGTTTACTCCTCCTTGGTCCTGACCCCTACATACGCGCCACGACCGTAGTCGGTTCCCGGTACCCTCGACCGCCATGATCGAGGGCCTGGAACGTACGCCGCTGACACGCGACTTCTTCGACCGCCCCGTACTGGACGTGGCACCCGACCTCCTGGGCCGGACCCTGGTACGTGCCACACCGGACGGACCCATCGAGCTCCGCCTCACGGAGGTGGAGGCGTACGCCGGCGAGATCGATCCCGGATCGCACGCGTTCAGAGGCCGCACCGCACGCAACAGCGTCATGTTCGGACCGCCCGGCCACGCGTACGTCTACTTCACCTACGGCATGTGGCACTGCCTCAACCTGGTGTGCGGCCCCGAGGGCCGGGCCAGTGGGGTCCTGCTCCGCGCCGGCGACATCCAGGTCGGCGCCGAACTCACCCGCGAACGACGAAACTCGGCCCGCAATGACAAGGAACTGGCCAAAGGCCCGGCCCGCCTGGCCACCGCCCTCGATGTCGACCGAGCACTGAACGGCACCGACGCCATCGCCCACCCCGGCGCCTCCCTGTCCGTGCTGCACGGCACCCCACCACCACGTGACCAGGTACGCAACGGCCCACGCACCGGAGTGGGCGGCGATGGAGCCACACACCCCTGGCGCTTCTGGATCGACGGGGACCCCACGGTGAGCCCGTACCGGGCCCATGTGCCACGCCGCCGCGCAACTTGACTCGCCCTTGAGGGCCGCCTAATGTAGTCCGAGCCGCTTGAAACGGGTACTGCTGTCGGTACGGTCCATCAGACCGCATCCGAGCATCCCGGAGCGACCAACCACTACCTTCGACTCACCCTGGCGGGTGCGAATTCGGCATGCCGTAATTCAAGCCCTTCGACTCGATTATGAGTCGCCAAGGAAATCGGTTAATGTAGTGGACACGCCGAAAGGCGAAGACCTATCCAAGGTCACCGGAATTCAAATTCGGACCGGAAACGGAACGAAAAAGAGTCTGGTAAGGTTGGAACCGCCGGAAAGGGAAACGCGAGAGCGAAGAACTGGAAAGCACACCCCGCTTCGACCGGGAATCGGACACGAAAGAGTCTGATAGAGTCGGAAACGCAAGACCGAAGGGAAAAGCCCGGAGGAAAGCCCGAGAGGGTGAG
>NZ_JBHWIY010000016.1:0-165037 GCF_042731715.1 Streptomyces sp. NPDC059832
AGACCCCACCCCACCGCCGCTGATCCGCCCGCGCGAACGGCTCGAACATCTCCGCCGCGAAGTCCTCCAGATCACACCGGACCGCAGCCAACTCCTCACTCAGCACACACGGTCAACGAAACGACCGATCAAGAAGACACGCCATCACGGACCGCACATGACCAAGCACTACTAGTGCTCTGACCGGGATGGTTCACCGGGTTGTGCTTGGCGGTCAGCGGCCGTGGGCCGGTTGGATGTGGGGACACATCCGATCTGGTGCATGGAGGCGTGGTGACAGAGCCGGTCAGAGTCCGCAGACTGACCGACCAGGAGAGGCATCGGCTGCAGCAGATCGTGCGGCGGGGCAGCACCAGCTCGATGCGGTACCGGCGCGCGATGATGCTGTTGGCCACGGCCGGCGGGAACTGCTTGCCAGTGATCGCCCAGCTGGTGGCGGCCGACGAGGACACTGAGCGCGACATCATTCACCGCTTCAACGAGATCGGTCCGGCCTGTCTGGACCCTCAGTGGGCGGGAGGCCGTCCCCGCCAACTCAGCTCTGAGGAAGAGGGCTTCGTCGTTCGGGCGGCCACCACCCGCCCTGCCAAGCTCGCCCAGCCCTCCATCCGGTGGTCGATCCGCAAGCTCGCCGCATATCTCCACAGAGTCCACGGGCGGGTGATCCGTATCGGTTGCGAGGCCCTGCGCTGCCTGCTCGCCCGACGCGGCGTCACTTTTCAGCGGACCAAGACCTGGAAGGGACCAAGACCTGGAAGGAGTCAACCGATCCTGACCGCGATGCCGAGCTGGACCGGATCGAGCACGTCATGGACCATTTCCCTGACCGCGTTTTCGCGTTCGACGAGTTCGGGCCGCTCGGCATACGCCCGACCGGCGGATCCTGCTGGGCCGAGCAGGGCCGGCCCGACCGTGTCCCGGCGACCTCCCACTGCACCCACGGCGTGACCTACTTCCACGACTCCTAATGGGTTTGGAAGTCATCTCATTTGGCGAGGTCGGTAGGCTGCCGGTCATGGTGGGGATCGTTGAGCGGCTGGTGCCGGATGAGCTGTGGGAGCTGTTTCAGCGGGTGGTGCCGGAGGTGCCTTCGCGGCCGCAGGGTGGTGGGCGGCGTCGGTATGGTGATCGTGAGGTGCTGGCCGCGATCGTGTTTGTGGCCACGTCAGGCTGCACGTGGCAGCAGTTGCCCACTGCTTCGTTCGGGCCATCGGGGGCAACGGCTCATCGGCGTCTCTCCGAGTGGGCGAAGGCCAGGGTGTGGGCCAAGCTCCACCGCCCGGTCCTCGACGAACTCGGCGCCCGCGGCCAGTTGGACTGGTCCCGGTGCGCGATCGACTCGGTGAACATGCGCGCCCTGAAAAGGGGGACCTGACAGGTCCGAATGCTGTCGACCGGGGCGAGTAAGGGTCGAAGATCCACCTGATCACAGAGCGGACCGGTCTGCCCCTCTCCGTCGGAATCTCGGGGGCGAACCTGCACGACAGCCAGGCCCTGATGCCCCTCGTGCAAGGGATATCCCCCGATCCGCTCCCGCCGCGGACGCCGACGACGCAAGCCCGGAAAGCTCCACGCCGACAAGGGCTATGACTACTCCCACCTGCGACGATGGTTACACCCGCGTGGCATCCAGCACCGCATCGCGAGGAGAGGAGTCGAGTCCGCACAGCGACTGGGCCGCCACTGCTGGACCGTCGAACGCACCATGGCCTGGCTCACCGGCTGCCGCCGGCTCCACCGACGCTACGAGCGCAAAGCCGAGCACTTCCTCGCCTTCACCAGCATCGCCTGCACCCTCAATTGCTACCGCAGACTCACCAATTGAGATGACCTCTTGGTCAAGCCGCCTGAGCCTCGTCGGCCGCCTTCTCGCGGGGGTTGTACTCCCTCTCGTGGAGCCGGCCGTCCCGGAACATGGCCCATAGGACGGAGACTCGTTGGCGCATGGCGATCGACCGGCGCCTGGCTGGAGGAGACCACGCGAACCTGCTCGACCCCCTCCGGGAGACCAAGGAACAGGGCTGGCTCGGTGAGGTCGCCGCGAGCACGAGCACGGACTCATCGTCTTCAGGGAATGGACCACCGGGAAGACCACCGTGCTCCAGCGGCTCGGCTGCCTGCACAAGCTGCGGGTTCGGCGGCGCTGTCCCGGGAGCGACCGCATCCCAGTCGTCTGCATCACCGCCCCGCCCAAGGGTTCCCCGCGCAGACTGTCGCGCAGGCCATCGCGGACTTCCACCGCCGCTTCCCGATGCGGGCGCCCCCGCGAGGCACCAGCCGCAGACGGATCAGCACCAGCGTCGAGGCCACAGCCAGGCAGATCGAAGCCCTCTTGCCCCTCAATCTTCCTCCGGTGAGGCAGAACTGAGACAGGACAGCCGCGACGGAACCATGCAGAAAGGGCTCGGCGTCCATCCCTGACATACGAGATCACGGATGACGACGGAGCCCCGGGACATGACAGACGCAGCCACTCGATACCTTTACCTCGCTCGGCACGGTGAAGCATCAGCAGATGAGACAACCCTGACGGAAAGCGGTCGGCGCCAAGCCGTTCTGCTCGGTGAACGGCTCCAGAGCACCCCACTCTCGTTGATCCACCACGGGCCGCTGCCTCGGGCGCAGCAGACGGCCCAGCTGATCGGCGCACAACTTGACGCCGTCCCACTGCACCAGTCGGAACTGGCCGGCGACTACGTCCCCTACCTGCCCACGAAGGAGGAGCTGCCACCGGATTCGGCCGACGCCATGCTCGGTTTCCTCGCTCAGGTTCCGGAAGAGGAGTGCAGCCGGGGTCCAGCGCTGGCCCGGGAAGCACTTGCAGAATTCGCAGGTCCGGTCGACGGAGATCGCCCCCGCCATGAACTGGTTGTCACACACAACTTCCTCATCGGATGGCTGATCCGGGCTGCGATCGACGCGCCCGAGTGGCGCTGGATGGGCCTCAACCACGCCAACGCAGCTCTGACGGTCATCCGCTACGCACCCGGCAGGCCGTCCTCCGTGCTGTTCTACAACGACATGCGGCACCTGCCTGCAGAACTGCGCTGGACGGGCTTTCCACCCGAACTCCACATCTGACCAGGCAACGATGCGAGACGGCGGAGGGCGGTTGTTCGCAACGACCGACTCATCGATGCCCTGATCGCCCAGGCATTCTCCGCGCTGCGGGTCTCCTCCGGCGCCAGGGCCTACTACGAGCAGCAACGCGCCTGCGGTATCGAATTCAATTGCCGCCCTGCGCCAACTCGCCAACCGGCCCGTTGGCATCCTGCACGGCTGCCTCACTACCGGCACACCGTACGACGAGGCGACAGCTTGGTCACACCGAGCCCACGCACTGGCCGCTTGACACTTCAGCTCATGGGTAGGGCCCTACTTCCCTGGTGTGGTTCGAACTGGTCATTCGTAAGATCAGCGGAACCCAGGGACTCTGGGTATGGCTGTCATGGTGTAGCCGTCCGATGGCTGGCAAGTCTTGGCCGCCCGGAGCTCCGCGACGACTCGACCGCCAATTGGGAGATGCGACTCGATCGCTGTGTAGGACAACGTCGGCGAGGTCGTCTGTTGGGCAGAGGTAGAGCGACGAGCCGGCGGAGGTGGCCGTGCGCCGGATATGGGCCGGACTGGACATCGGCAAGGAACATCACCACTGCGTGGTGTCCAACACGGACGGCGAACGACTCCTGTCCCGCCGGGTCCTGAACAACGAACCGGCCCTGCTGGAACTGATCGGGGATGTCCTGGCTCTCGACAGCGACGTGCTGTGGGCTGTCGATCTCAACCACGGTGCTGCCGCCCTGCTGATCGGGCTGCTGCTCGGTCACGACCAGCCGATGGTCTACATCCCCGGCCTGACCATGCACCGTGCCTCGGCCTCCTACCGGGGCGAGGGCAAGACAGACGCCAAGGACGCCTTCGTCATCGCCGACCGGCTCGCCGGCTACGCCGGCCCCACGCGACTCCGGCCGCGTCAGCGGCAACCTGCGCCGACCACGCCGGTTCCACCGCGGCCTGCTCAGCGCCTTCTACCTCTCCTCGCTGTCGAGCCCGAAGAGCTGCCCGGCAACGAAGGCGTACTACCAGCGCAAACGGCCTGATGGTCATGTGCGTGCCTTCCTGGAGAGGTACTGGGGTTCTGGCGTTCCGGTCACGCCGATGACACCAATTGCCGGTGGACCTGCACAGCCCGGCTTCAGTACCGCATTGAGGGTTTCTATGGATGCCCGCGCGGGACGGCGCGTGTGCAGCTCCCTCCAGAGCCGCCGAGAGCGCTCCCGGCCACCTGCCTGCCGCCGCCGCAACCCCCGGACGGCCAAGGCTCGCAGCGGGGCCGATAGCCTGCGGTTCGCTTCTTCGCTGCTTGCACTCCTGCTGGTGCGGGTGACCCCGACGGGCGGGCCACACCGGTCCGTTCCCTGATCACAGACAAGGCGAACGTCATGGCGCACAACAAGAACGGCGACACCCCGCTGCCCATCGATATGGCCGCGATCCGGCGGACCGTTGAGGTGATGCGGGCCGAACGGGCCGCCACGTTCGAGGCCGACGACAGCGGCTGGCTTGCCGATCTCGTGGAGTGGGACCTCGACAGCTACCAGGAGTTCGTCGCCCAGCTGCGTGTCACCCTCGACCCCGATCTGCTCGGGTACGTCCCAGAGATGTGCGCCAAAACTCTCGGCGACACCGGAACGACCCGCACCCTGATCGGCGACCAGCAAGTGGACACCCCGTTCTTCCACCACGGCGACCTGGTGGTCAAGGGCGACCTGGGCGTGGGCGCGCCCTTCGTGGTCACCGGATCGGTGACGGTCGAAGGTGTAGTGGCGGACTGCGCCCCCTACTCGGTGGTGGCGATCGGCGGCACGGTGAAGGCTCGGGGGGTCCTCACCAGCGGCGAGATGCTGGTCATGGGCGACATCGAGGCCGGCGTCGTCTACGGCGACTACAACGACAGCACGCTTCACGCGGGCACCATCCGCGCCCGCCTGGTCATCGAGGACGACCACCAGACGATCGCGACCGTGGAGGCGGACCTCTACTTCGACCTGGACGACTACCAGCAGGGATACGGGGACGGCGTGCAGGGGCAGCTGCGCGCGTTCCTGGTGGACGAGGTCTTCGCCGCCGACGAGGACGCCGACGAGGACGAGGAGATGTTCGAGGCCGGCCTGCTCTTCGCACGGCTGCGCGAGGGCCTGCCAGTCTTCCGCGCCGACGCAGCTTCCGAGGGGCGCTGAGGCACGCTGGGCGAGCTCGTCCGTCGGCCTGGGCGCCCATCTCCCGATTCACTCACCGAACTGCCAGGCACATCACCCATGGAGCAGCCGCAGATGGCCGATAAGGAATTCCGGCACAGCGATCCGGAATCCGGTCCGGTGACAACCGTGCACTCACCGGCAGGGTTTCGAGTCCCGGCGGGACCCCGCGGTACGCGGCACCCTGCTGAGCGTCATGCCGCAGAGGACCGACCGTGAACCGCCCCCACTACGGCTGGAGATCCTGGAAGTCCGGTGCCACCGCCGGGCTGTGCGACGCCACGATGCCCGACGAGGAACGCCCTGCCGACGGCAGCGCAGGCCGGCTGAAACGGTATCTGGCTTTCCGGCGGTACATGTGGTCGCGCCTGTAGAGCGTCACCTGCCGAGGCTAGGGCATCCGTTCGGTCCGAGCGACCGGCAGCCGCGCGACGAGCCAACCGCCTGGTCCCGCCAGCCCCACGCACTCGCTGTTTGACATGCCAGCTCATGGGATGTCTGTCAAGTCAGTGAGGTTCCCCCGAGATGCGGGGATGGGTGACAGAAGGTCAGATGGGTCTCATGAGAGGAGCCCGGACGATGCCCGCGCCGAAGTACCCGCTGGAGTTGCGTGAGCGTGCGGTACGGATGTACCGGACCGCCGAGCCGAAGCCCGTGATCCGCCGCATGACCGAGGAACTCGGCGTGCACCACGAGGCCCTGCGCGACCGGATCCGCCAGGCCGAGGACGACGCCGGTGAACGCGACGACCTGCTCACCACCGCCGAGCGTGAGGAGCTTGCCGCCCTGCGCAAGGAGAATGCCCGGCTCAAGCGTGCGAATGAGGTCCTGCGGACAGCCTCGGCTGTTTTCGCGGCCCAGCTCGACTTGACCCGGCCCAGGTGACGGCGCTCGTCGACGAGCACCCGCATCTGGGGGTCGAGCCCGCACTCCGGGAACTGAACATACCCTCCTCCACCTACTGCCGGTGGCGCCAGGCCGAGAGGATCCGGCAGGTCCACGACGAGTCCGGCGGGATCTACGGCTCACCTCGCGTGCACGCCGTCCTCAAGCGTGAGGGCGTCCACGTCGGGAGGAAGCGCGTCGGGCGGCTCATGCGGGAGGCCGGCCCGGCCGGGATCAGCCCCAGCCGGGGCACGGGATTCACTCGCCGTGCCCCGGACGCCGATCTGGCCCCTGACCTGGTGCACCGCGAATGGGCCGAACCGGCTGTGGGTTACCGACCTGACCATGATCTCCACCGGGGAGGGGCCGTTGTGGCTGTCCGTGATCCGCGACGCGTTCTCCCGCCGGGTGGTTGTGAGGGCCGTTTTCCCGAATCTGGGAAACCGGCCCTTCGCACGTGCGGGTCAGGGGCCGGTGAGGACGGAGTGGGTGCCGATACGGCGCCACACGACATGACGGTCCTCTTCTCTGAACTACGCGTACAACGGCCAGCGCGAAGGGAGGGTGAGGGCTGCCCTCAACGCCGCTGTACCGTCGTTGGGTAGGAGATCACTGGCAGGGGGCGGGATGAGTCAGCTTGAGTTCAGTTGGGAACTCAGTGGTAGTGGTTGGGCAACCTGCCGCATCGCGGACGACGTATCGGAGCGGAAAGACATCGTGAGCTACTGCACGGACGCCCTTGCAGACGCGCTCCACGGTGTCGTAGGGCTCTACGGTCGCACCTCCGTCCAGCGTTTCTCTTTCGATCTTGAGCCAGCCGAAGTGAGGTGGGTTCTCCGCCGCAGAGGCTCAGACGTTCAAGTCGCGATCTACCGGTTTCCCGACATCTCCACGAGCTTCGACGCGCCGGACCAGGCAGGCACACTCTCGTGGACCTCCACTCAGCCCCTTAGCCTCCTTGGGCACGTCGTCTTGGAGGCTGCTCAATCGGTGGTCCGGCTCCACGGGGAGGACGGCTATAGGGCGAAGTGGGTTCAGCACCCATTCCCTGTTGCTGCGCTGCAAGACCTCCGCCGGCTGCACTTGCAGTACGACAGATGCGAACGCCGGCACGGCGGGATGTCCGCCTGAGTTCACGGCCTGGCCGACGGTCCAGAAGAAGTTGATCAGCGTGACCGCCGCTCCGCACAGGATCGCGGCACCGCACGAGACCAGCACCCCGGTCTTGCCACGGGACGCGAGATGAGGGTTGCTGCTGTTGGCTCCGAAACCCCAGACGATCGCCGAGATGATGAGCGCGAGCACGCTCAGGAACAGGCCGACGGTCATCACCGCGCCCACGATGTCGCGCAACTGCGCGATCCCCGGAAGCCCGCTACTGCTGGGGTCAATATCGATCACGGCTTGGTCCTCCTGTCGGCGTGCGGACGTGGCTCGTCCGACAGACAGGTGCACCGACCGAGCCCGTCCGCGACCGCAGACGGCGACCCCATCGGGACGGGGCGATGCGACGGAGGTCGGGAATGGCCGCGACGTACAATCGCAGTGAAGGCGAAGCGCCGGGCCGAGATTCCGGCACCGATGTGAGGGAGGGGTCAGGATGTTCGGTTCGAAGAAGAAGCTCAACGATCTGATGGCGCAGCTCAGGCCCGACCTGAGTCGGGAATCGCTCGGCGTCGGGCCCGACTTCCCGGGCGTCGCCCCGAACCCGTTCCTGAGCAGTGATGCACGGAAGCGCAATGCGGAACTGCGTACGGGGGCGCTTGCGCTCGGCGTTCTCGTCGACTGGCGGGAGGTCAACAACAATCCACGCGTGGTCCTGATGTTCGACGTGGAGACCGCCGACGGCGTCTCGTTCCGCGGTATCGCAGACGAAGACCTCACGATCACCGAGCTCACCCGACTCGCCCCAGGACAGACGTTGCCCGTGCGCTACCGGCCGGCCGTCATGGACCACTACGTCGCCCTTGCCCGGGACGCGGACCCCGCCCACGTGCAGCAGCTCTCTGACGAGATCGCGAGCCGCAAGCGGACCTGACCCGAAGCCATTGGCCGGATCCCTAGGTGTACTGACCCGTGAGGTTGGGGACGCGGCTGGGGGGTGGTTGGCCCTTGAGCGCGGTGTGTCCGCGGTGGTGATTGTAGGTGTGCAGCCAGGCCGGGTGGGCGGCGCGTCTGTCGGCCTCGGTCCGGTAGGGCTGTGCGTAGGCCCATTCGTCCAGGAGGGTGCGATTGAACCTCTCGACCTTCCCGTTGGTCTGGGGCCGGTAGGGGTGAGTTCGCTTGTGTGAAATGCCCTGAGCGGTGAGGGAGTTGCGCCACAGGTGACTCTTGTAGCAGGAGCCGTTGTCGGTCAGGACGCGTTCGACGGTTATCCCGGCCTGGGTGAGGAAGGCGTGGGCCCGTTGCCAGAAGGCGACGGCGGTCTCTTTCTTCTCGTCGGCGAGGATCTCGCTGTGAGCGAGGCGGGAGTGGTCGTCGACGGCGTTGTGGAGGTGGCTGTAGCCGGTGCCGGAGCGGGTCTTGCGGCCCGCCTGGCGCCCGGGGGCTTTGTGTCCGCCGCCGTCGGGGATGTTGCCGGGCTTTTTGATGTCGACGTGTACGAGTTCGCCGGGCCGGTTGCGTTCGTAGCGGCGTATGACGCGGCCGGTGGCACGGTCCAGGTGGGTCAGGCGGGCCAGGTGGTAGCGGGTCAGGGCCCGGTGGACGGTGGCCGGGTTCAGGCCCAGGAGGTAGGCGATGCGGGCCGGTCCCCAGCGGCGCAGGACGCGGACCTTGATGATCCTGCGCTCGGTGCGGGTCGGGGTCCGGCGCGGGCTGTGGTGCGGGCGGCTGGAGCGGTCACTCATGCCCGCCTGGCCCAGCTCGCGGTAGCGGTCGGCCCACCGCCTGGCCGTGGTCGGGGAGACCTGGAAGCGTTCGGCGGCCCTCCGCAGGGGCCGGCCGTCCTCGACCACGCAGCGGGCCAGACGTAGCCGTCCGGTCTCGGTCAGGGGTGCATTACGGTGGGGCACGAGGGCCTTTCTGGTCGCCGGTGCAGATGTCGCAATCCACACCAGGCCAGAAGGCCCTCACCCATTTCAAGATCAATCAGCCGTGAACCCTGTCACCAACCTCCGTGGACAGAACACCTAGAGCACACCTTCCGGTTGTTCAAGCAGACCCTCGGCTGGACCCGCCCTCCGCATCCCCGAAGCGGCCGACCGCTGGGCACGGCTCGTGATCGCGGCCCACACCCAGATCCGCCTCGCCCGACCGCTCGCCACCGACCTCCGCCGCTCCTGGGGAAAGGCCGCTGCGCCGGGACGTCTCACCCCGGCGCGAGTCCGGCGAGGGTTCAGGAACATCCGTGCGAAGTCCCTCCTCCCGGCCAAGGCCACGAAAACCGGACGATCCGGCCCCGGCAGACCGCCCGGCTCCACCGACCGACAACGGGCGCCACGCCTCGATGTCGGCAAGACCGAACTCCGTGACCTGACGCTCAGGGAAAGACGGCAACGCATCGAACAGGGAACACGAGCGCCTGACCGTGTCGTTGGTCCTCTGGGAGAGGAGCGCCGGTGAGGACACGTCAGAAGGACCGCGATGCCCCCGAACCACAAGCACCGTGGAACGAAGTCAGGCCGCGGTTATGGATTGGCGGACACTTCTGGGCCAGCCCCGACGGCACTGTGCAGACTGCCGTTGTCGAAGATCAATTCGACCTGGTCATCAGCCTGTTCACTCGAACAGGCCACGGACCGACCCCCGGAGTCGAGCATCTGATCAGCAGGATCCCCGATGCCCCGCTCACAGCCGAGCAGCTCCACTCGGCCCAACGGCTGGCCGTCACCGCCGCAGGGGCCGTACAGAATGACCGCACCGTTCTCGTGCGCTGCCACTCCGGCTACAACCGCTCGGCCCTTGTCGTTGCACAGACCCTGATCGAGCTTGGCCAGGACGCAACCACGGCCATCGACCTCATCCGACAGCGACGATCACCCTGGGTCCTGAACAACCGGACCTTCGAGCAGTACCTCACCACTGGACTCGATGTCGCCTACCTCCTGGCCGGACTCGAAACCCCCACCTGACCAGCAGTACCGGAGGCTGAAGACCAGGCTGAGGGCACGGCCTGCTCGTTCGCAGCGTGGCAGCTGGTGCGGGCCCCGGAACCAGCGCCGGGGCGCTGTCCGGGCGTCTTGGCAGACTCAGTCGTGACGAGCGAGACTGACCGCGGAAACCAGCAGGATCACAGCCGGCACGGGGATGAGCACCACGTCCTGGAATACGCCGACGAGCAGGCCGCCCAGCACGGCGCCGACGATCGAGCCTGCCGCCGTGATCAAGGTGAAGCGGAGGTTAATGCCGAGAACGGCAAGGCTGCCGTCGCGGCTGTAGAGAGCGAAGGCCGCCAGCATCGTCAGCAGCGACACAAGCAGTGAGAGGCTTCCGGCGGCCTTGATGCCCTCCCCGAAGAGCAGCACGAGCGTCGGGATCAGGAGCTCGCCGCCGGCCACGCCCGTGATCGCCGCGACCGCGCCGATGCCGAAGCCGGCCACGACTTCGCAGGGCATCTGAGCGCACAGCAGCAGCTGAGAACGCGGCGAATCCGAAAAGGCTGCTCAGCAGCGGCAGGCGGTACTCCGCACCGCCCAGCCCGATCATCCCGCCCAGCACACCGATGGCCGCGCCTGCCCCGAACGCCACCGGTGTTGGGTGCGTCGAGCGGGGTGGAGCGAGCTTCTGGTCCGTGGTCACGACGGGCATCCTCGCCGGTAGCGGTTCCGGCCCGCTATGACACAGCCCCATCTTCGGCGAAGGGAACCGGGCTCCCGCTCAAGATTCGTTCGGCCCTCTGAACACCGGCACCCATCCCCAGGCCCATACAGCCAGCCGGGCCGAAACCAGCCGTTCTACGTCGGAGACACCAGATTGGTGGACGGGTTCTCCGTCAGGCCGTTGCCAGATTCTGCGAACCCGCGCGCTTCGAGCCTCCGTCCCGGAACGTGACCGCCGGCGATTGGTGCGGTCAGGTCTTGTTGGTGAACAGTCGGTCGAGGTGCTGGTCGACGGCGGTTAGGGCCTCTTGGGGCTCGATCACGCTCAGTTCGATGAGTGGGGTCAAGCCCGTGAGTGTCAGGAGCAGGTTGGTCTCTGTCGCCGGGTCGCGGTCGGGGCTGATGTGGCCATCGGTGATTGCCTGGCGGACGATCTGCTCGATGAGGTCGCGGCCATGAGTCAGCCCGTCGCGTGCCCGTGTATGGATGTTCGCGTTGTGCAGTGCCTCCAGGACGTAGGCGGCGCTCATCCGGCTCGTCGCGCGTGCGTCGGGATGTAGCGGGAGCATCTCCGTAAGCATCACTCGGAGCATGTCACGGGGGTGTGGTGGGTTGCCGAGTTCTCTGACGCCTTCGGCGACGCGTAGTGATGTCTGTTCGGACGCGAAGTCCATGGCGAAGACCAACATCTCTTCTCGGGTGGCGAAGTAGTGCTGCACCGCGCCGTGGGAGATGCCCGCTTCCTGGGCTACTTCGCGCACGCTCGCGTGCGCGAAGCCGCGTTGTTCCACTACGCGCCACAGTGCTCGGGCGATCGTCTCGCGGCGTTCGCGGTGATCCACTTGCTTGGGCATCGTTGGCCTTCCTTGTTTCAATACAGTTGACATATTACAGCTGACCGGTAAAAGCTGGGAGTCCGTTCGTGGAGGAAGGATGTGGCATGTCCGAACGACCAAGAGCACGGACTGCGGCGGGCCTCGTCGAAGGGCGCTGGCGGGGAGAGCATGCGGTGTTCCGTGGCATCCCCTATGCTCAGCCGCCGATCGGGTTGCTGCGCTTCCAGGCGCCTGCCCCGGCCAAGGGGTGGGACGGGGCGAGGCAGGCGACCGAGTTCGGCCCCGTGGTTCCGCAGGCGGGACCGACGGCCGAGAGCTCAGTCGGGAACGACTGGCTCACGCTCAACGTCAGCACCCCGGCCCTGGGGACGGCCGCGCTGCCTGTGCTGGTGTGGATCCACGGTGGTGCCTACATCGCAGGGGCCTCCAGCGATCCGATGTACGACCCTGCGGCCCTGTCCAGTGCGGGCCTGGTCGTGGTAAGCATCAACTACCGGGTGGCAGCCGAGGGTTTCGCTCTTGTCGAGGGCGCCCCGGCCAACCGCGGGTTTCTCGACCAGATCGCGGCCTTGGAATGGGTACATCGCAACATCGCCGCTTTCGGCGGAGACCCTGACCAGGTCACGGTAGCGGGACAGTCCGCCGGGGCGGGGTCGATCGCGGCTCTGCTGACGATGAAGCGGGCGCACGGGTTGTTCCGCAGGGCCATCGTGCACTCGGTGCCGGGATCGCTGTGCACCCGCGCACTGGCGGAAGAAGTTGCCGCCGCGCTCGCGGGCCGGGTCGGTGCGACACCTGACGTCGAAGCCCTGTCCGGCATCGACCCCTTGCGCCTGGCCGGCGAGCTCACCGCCCTTGGTGTCGACCTTCCCGGCCACCACAAGAGTTGGGGCCGGCTCTCGCAGATCGGTGTCGCCGTGTGCCCGGTCCTCGACGGCGTGGTGCTCACCGAAACGCCCTGGAGGGCGCTGGCCGGCGGCCGCACAGGCGGAATCGAGCTCCTCGTCGGCCACACCCGCGATGAATTCCGGCTGTTCAGCGTCATGATGGGGCGGCTGGGCACCTTCACTGAGGACGAGGTCCATACGGCCCTGGATCTGTTCGCCCCGGCACCAGACGGCGCCGACGCCTATCGTGCCGCCTACCCGCAGGCCACCCCTGAAGAACTGCTTGAACTGGTGTACTCCGATGCCCTCTTCCGGATGCCCTCACTGCGGCTGGCCCAGGCGAACCAAGCGGCTGGAGGCACGTCGTTTCTCTTCGAGCTGCAACTGGCGGCTCCGGCGTCCGGCGGAGTCCTGGGCGCCTGCCACAGCCTCGACGTTCCCCTGGCGTTCGGCACGTTGGACAGCCCCGCCGGCCGGCACTTCTTCGGCGACCGGCCGACGCCGGAGGTCTCGGCAGTATCCCGGGAGATGCAGCGGGGATGGGTCCGCTTCGCCACGGCCGGCGACCCCGGGTGGCCCGCCCACCGGCCCGAGCGACAGCTGACTCGCGTCCTGGATATCGAGTCGAAGACCTTGCCGTACCCAGAAGTGGCCTCTCGCCAGATCTGGGAGCGACACGACCCGGCCCCCTTTGACCTCATGTAGACGAGGATCCAGTCTGTCTGGGTCTTCCCGACCAGCGGGGCACAGAGGTGCCCATCATGGCCCCGGTGCCCTGGCTCGGACACCAGCCGCAGAGCAGCGGGGGATCACGTACGCACCGCGGGATCGGCGAGATCGCCGACCGCATGCAGGTCGTGGGCCCGCACATCACCCGCCAGGTCCAGATCCTGGAGAAGCGCGAACTCGTCCGCCGTATCCCCGACCCGCACGACGGCCGGGCCCGACTCATTGAACCCACCGACGCCGGCACCGAGGCCGTCAACCGCTATCTCACCTTCCTGTTCGGCTGGTTCACCGACGCCCTCGCCGACTGGCCCCACCAGGACCGCGACGACCTCGTCCGCCTCCTGGCCCGCTTCGCCGACGATGTGACGACCCGACTCGCCCTACTCGACGACGAGGAGAACTGATCCCCCGCTTCCACCGGCTCGCCACCCATTCGGCAGGACTTGCGAACGATGCGGCGCTGTCGGCACGGAGGCGCTGACGTCGTGCTCCCCTGGCGTCGCGAAGCACAGGACGTTCCCGTCGAGCGAGAGCATGCGGAACTCGGGACGGTAGGGGGCGCTGCCGAGCAGCCCGTCAGCGCCCTCGGCTGATCTCGGGCAGCCACTGGTCATCGCCCTCCTGGCCGCAGCGCACGTACGGGTGTCCGTCGAGCGGTACGGGGCGGCGAGGGTCCAGCACCGTGTCCCCGGGGTGTCGGCCGTCAGGCGAGACTGTCGGTGATCCATAGGCGATGTATCGGCGGCCGCTGGAACCGTGGGTGTCGAGTTGCCCAAGGGAGCAGCCACAGCCGCCTTCAACAGCAAGGGACCCCTTGTCGCCATGTCGTCCACATCCTCAACCCCGCGCTGGAATGTCCAACGACTGCCCGGTGCCGATGGCCGCGTCTTCCTGGTCACCGGCGGCAACGCCGGCATCGGGTACTTCGTCGCGGAGCAGTTGTCGGCAACCGGAGCCACCGTCGTACTCGGCAGCCGGAATCCCGCCAAGGCCGAAGCCGCCACGGCCTCGATACGTGCGCGTGTCCCCGGGGCACGGGTGCGGGCCGTACGGCTGGACCTTGCCGACCTCTCGTCCCTCGAAACAGCGGTGGAATCACTGAAGGTGGAACGCCTCGACGCGGTAGTCCACAATGCCGGCGTCGCACTTGACGATCCGCCGCGCAAGGAGACCGGGGACGGTCACGAGCTCATGTTCGGCACGAACCACCTCGGGCACTTCGTCTTGACCCAGTGGCTGATGCCGCTGCTGTCGGCTGCGCCGGCGGCCCGCGTCGTGACCATGGGCAGCTTCGCGGCAAAGTCCGAGCGGCTCGACCTCGACGACCTGCAGTCCCGGAGGGACTACCAGCCCAAGCGTACTTACGGACGCTCCAAGTTGGCCCAGATGTACTTCGGCGTCGAACTCGACCGCCGTCTGCGCGCTGTCGGCAGCACGGTGGCGAGCGTGGTGGTCCATCCCGGCGGCGCGCTGGACTCTCTCACCCCGTCACGGCCACCGGTCCATGTGCGAACCACCGGCGCACGGCTGAGCGCGGCACCTGCGGCTCTCCTCGTCCAGGGCAAGCACGCCGGCGCATGGCCCGCGGTCCGGGCGGTGCTCGACCCGGCCGTGCGTGGAGGCCAACTGTGGGGACCGCGCGTCTTCGGCCTGCGCGGCGAGCCCCGACGTGAACCGGTGTGGAACCACCTCGCCGCCCCCTCCGTCGCGGCACGGTTGTGGGACGCAAGCTGTGATCTGACCGGCGCCGACCCCTGCGCCATCTCCGGATAGCTCAGGCACGCGCGCGTTGGCCAACAGGTTGTCGAGCAGTTCCTGGGGCCGAGGATGTCGCGGGCGGCGGCTGGGTCACGGAGCCGGTCGCGGACGTCCTCGATCCGATCGGCGGCAGGCGGGACAGGGAGCCGTCCGGGCCGGTGGACAAGTGGAGGTAGCCGAAGGAGATCAGACGGATCGGGGGCAAGGAGCCTCCTGCTCGGTGGTGAATGGCGGGCACGCGCGGAGCTCCGCGCCCGGTCGGGAGGGGCGGGCGCGGAGCTGCGGGGTGGGGCTACAGGGCGGTGGTGTTGGTGACCACGAGGAACTTGATCCTCTGGACAACCTCACCCGGAAGCTCCTCGCGCGGCGCCACGGACACACCACGATCGGCACCTCCTCCGACCCGCCCCGGCTCTTCCCCGGCCAGCCTCTCAGCAGCTACCACAGCTACCACCTGGGGTCCCGTCTCAGGCGGCAGGGCACCTACTCCCGTCCGGGCCGGACCTCCGCCCTGATGGGACCCGCCACTCAACTGCCCGCCGCGGTCCTCACAGAACTCCTCGGGATCAGCCGTGATACCGCCACCGCCTGGACCCACGCCAGCTGCATCAAGCGCCACCTCGGACTGGCCGGCCGGGCCGACCAGCTGTTCACCGAGGACGCCATCACGCTCGTCCACACCACCGCCCGCGGCTTTTCCCGCGCGGTCGACAACCTCTGCCCGCAAGCCCCGGTCACCACATTCGCCACCGGGAATTTCATCGTCGACGACAAAGCGGTTCAGTCCGCCGTCACCGAGATCCTCGACTGATCCGCGGGTTCCGTAGGCGGATTGGCTGCCGAGCCGGCGAAGGGCCGCTTCAGACCGCGCAAAGGAGACACGAGACCGCCGATGGTTGTCATGTCGGATCATTTGAGGAGCCAAGGTAACCAAGGAGAAGCCAGTGCAGTTGCGCAACGTCCAACTTGACGATGTCGATGCATACGTCAGGATGCGGTGCGATCCCGCCATGATGGCCGACCTCGGCGGACCGCTGCCACGCGAAGGCATGGAGGACAAAGTCCGACGAGACGTCCACAAGGCAGTGGCAGATCATGACTGGACCAAGATGATCATCCCTGACCCCGCCGCGCCTGAAGTCGTGGCAGGAACAGTGACCATATGGTCCCACGACGCCGAGGACGGGCCCATGTCGGAGATCGGATGGATGGTCCTGCCGGAATTCCAGGGACGCGGACTGGGCAAACTCGCAGTCCGCACCTTGCTCGAACAGGCACGGGACGAGGACCGCTGGGGGCTCGTGCACGCATTTCCGGCAACGAGCAACGGCCCTTCGAACGGCATCTGCCGCTCTCTCGGCTTCCAGCTCGTCGACGAACGAAATGTGACATTCGCGGACCGAGTTCTACGAACCAATCACTGGGTCATCGACGCCAGCACTGCCCTCACGCGAAGGTGATGTCCGGACACCGGGCTGCCAGGTGACGCACAAAGCCCGCGTGAGCCGCCCCGACACCTTGCCGACCAAGACGACACCTCGCCGACGACCGCCCCGTTGGGATCACTCCCGGCGGGACATTTCGTCCTCGTTCGCCGGCATCCTCAGTGCCGCACCTGTCGGCACTTTCAGTGTCGTTCAACAAGACGGGGCCGGCGGACACGGTGGGAATGACGTTCCGCTCGGCCCGGACCGGGTCGCGGTGAGCATCTGCCGACGCCGCGCGGGTGCGTCGAGGAGACCGCCGTCGCGCCCGCCGGTCGGGAGAGGGGGACGCTCGCTGCGGGCGTGGAGGCGCTGCCGTGATCACCCAGGTCTGGCAAGTATATTTCGTAGCTCGATATATGCTCGACGTATGACAAGGCAGAACCCGTCCTTGACGGAACCGCAGTACTTCATCCTTGCTGCACTCATGGACGGACCGTTGCACGGTTACGGCATCATCAAGGCTGCCGAGCAGGCCACCGACGGGCGGCTCCGGATCGCTGTCGGCACCCTCTATGGCGCGCTGGAGCGGTTGGAGCGGGCCGGGCTGGTGGCCGCCGGCCATGAGGAGATCGTGGACGGGCGGGCGCGGCGTTACTACCGGCTCACGGAGGACGGCACCGAGGCGCTCGGCCGGGAGGCGCTGCGGATGCAGCAGGCGGCGGCCATCGTCATCGGACGCTCGCGCGATGTCGGGGCGGCCCCGGCATGAACCGTTTGCTGCTCTGGGCCTATCCCGAGCCCTACCGTTCCCGGCAGGGTGAGGAGTTGCTGGCCTGCCTGGCCGAGGCGTATCCCGGCCGTTCCTGGCCCCCGCCGCGGGAGGTCGTCGCCTTGGCGCGTGCCGGGGCGCAGGCCCGCGCCCGTGCCGTCGTCGACGACACGGCCCGGCCGTGGTGGCTGGACGGCATCCATCTGACCGCTCTCGTCCTTGCCGCGCTGGCGCTGGTGCCGTACCTGCAGGATGTGTGGCACTGGGGACTGCGCATCGATCCCGGCGGGCATGCCATCGCCTTCCACTTCTCCGGCTGGTTCCCGTGGGCGCAAGGTCCCGGCACGCGGACCCGGCTCCTGCCCTACGGGCTGCTTCCGCTGGCCTGCCTGATCGCCCTGCTGCGTGGCAAGCCGTGGATCGCCCTGCCGGCCGCAGCCGCGATGGTCTGCGCCGGTGCCACGTTCAACAGCAATACGCTCTTCGGCGACGAGGGCAAGGTGGGCCTGGGCTACTACGGGCTGGGCGCCCCGATAACGGCCCATGACCTGGTGCTGTCCGGGGCACTGTGCACCGCATGCGCCGTGTTGGCGGCCTGCCGTCCCACCCGGCTGCGGCGCCGCTCGTACCGCTGGCTGGTCCCCGTCGTGCTCGCCATGTCCGTGGCCGGGGGACTGCACATCATCTCCATCAGTCCGGCCTTCCAACGCGGCATGTTCGCACTCGAAGTCGCTGCGCTGATCGCCGCGTGGGTGGCGACGGCCGCAACCGGTGACTACCGGTGGCTGATCCCCGTCGTGACGTTCGCGTTCATCCGCACACAGGCGATCGTCATCCAGCCGAACTGGTTCATGCAGTCCCTGCCGGACCTGGTTGTCCTTCTCCTCCTCATCGCTCCCCTCCCGGTCCTGGTGATCGCCGCCCAGCGCCGGCAGAGCCGGGCGCTCCTCGATTAGGAGCAGACCACCGGCGGGCCGACCGGACCTGCCGTCCCACCTCGCGCCCGAAGCGGCGCGTGACCGCACTGCTCCCGCACGAAGACAGAGAAAACGATGACTCAGCAAGATCCCTCGACCCTGCCCACGCACCCGGACCCCGGCCAGGACCCGGGCACCACGGCCGAACCCAGCCCTGCGCGGGCGGTACGGCTACGAGTCCCGGCTCCGCTGTGCCTCGTGGGGTTGTTCCTGGTGGTCTACCTGATCGCTGTCTGCACCCCGTTCGGGCAACGGGCGGAGAACGCCCTGCTCAGCGGATACGACGCCAAACCGGCATGGATCTACGACTGGTCGGGGGCGGTCTACGGTTCATCGGCCATGCCGCCGCTGGAACAGACCGCCATGCCCACGCTGCTCGTGGGCATCGCGGTCATCGCGGCCGTCACTCTGGTGCGGAGGTGTTGGTGGCAAGGCTGCGCGGCGACCGGGATCGTCGTGGTCACGCTCGGGAGCAAGGAACTCACCAGGATGATCCTGCCCCGCCCCGATCTGGTGGACGCGCACGTCTCGCTCATCGAGCCGAGCTTCCCCAGCGGACACGTGGCCATCCCCGCCGGGCTGGCCCTCGGCGCCACCCTCATCGCTTCCCCCCGCATCCGCCCCTACGCCACCGCGGCCGGCATGCTGTGGCTCGCCGTCACCGCCGGCGCCGTCCAGGCCACCTACCACCACCGGCCCAGCGACGTACTGGGCTCCACACTGCTGGCCTGCGCCTGCTACTGCCTCGCGGCCCGGCTGCTGCCACCCGTCGCCGCACCAGACGTCACGCGCCGCCCTCGCGCGCTGCCGGCGGTCGCCCTGGCACTGTCAGCGGCCGGCGCGCTCCTCGCCGGCGCGCGGGACGACTCCGTCACACAATCGCTGGTCTTTGCAGCAGCGGCCTTCCTGTGCGCGACCCTGTTCTGGTTCACCACAGCGGAGGGGCCCGCACACACCGCACGCCGCACACGCCCCGCACTGGGGTGACCACCCGGCCGACTCCGGGCGGGAACCGACGCATCCTGGCGAAGCGGCGGTCCGACTTCACCGCCCAGTCGAGAAGCCGTCGACGCCCGTGCGGGGATGCGCTCCCGCCCGGCGTGTCCTCCCGTGGTCCGGTCAACAGGCCTGTGGCGACCGCCTGCGCATCCGATGGCGATGCTGCGGGGTCCGGCGGGCAGAGTCGCGCGGTCAGCGAGGTTGGCGAGCAGTTCGTGGGCGCCGGGGGTGTTGAGGACGACGCCCTGGCCGCGGGGGCGGAAGCCGTCCAGGTCAACGATGTCCCGGACGGCGGCCGCGTCGCGGAGCCGGTCACGGACATCCTCGATGTGGTCGGCGGCGGGCGGGACGGAGGAGCCGTGCGGGCCGGTGCCGGTAGCCGAACGAGATCAGGCGGATCGGGTGCAAGGAGGTCTCCTGCTCGGGATGAAGGGTGGGAACGTGCGGAGCGCCGGGCCGGGAAGGGCGGGGTACGGTGCTCGGGGTGGTGCTACCGGGTGGTGGTGTCGGTGACCACGAGGAAGCCTTCGACCCTGAAGGGCTTGGTTTCCATCAGCTCGTCTCCGCCAGGTTCGCCGTGCGGTGGGCGGCGTCGTACTGTCCGGCCGTGTGCGCGGCGAGCGCGGCGTCGTACACCTCGTGCGCGCGGCGCGGGGCCGTGGTGGGGGAGTCCGCCTCACCGGTGAAGACGTGCAGCGCCCGGCGGGCCGGGTCGGCGGTGTTGTGTATCGGGACGTCTGCCTCGTAGAACTTGCCGTTCGACACCACGGCCCATCTCCTCTCCTGCTCCGTTGAGTTGAGGGTCCACTGCGACCGCCCCGAGCCGGCGGGTGCGAGTGCGGGTGCGAGTCCGGGGCGGCACAGTGCGCTCAACTCAGGCAGGTATCAGCAGACCGTCGCAATGCCGTCGCGCAGGTGGGTGCGCGCCCAGGCCAGAAGCGAGGGCTGGTCACCGTCTGGGCCGGTCAGTGCGTCGGTGGCTCGCACCGAGGCTCGCGCTGGCGGTGGGGCAGCTGCGGGTGCTCGACGGGGACTCCCCGACCAGGCGTTCATGGCGGGCCTCGCCGAGCACAACCTGAAACAGGCCCTGGAACTGGTCGACGTCTGAAATCCCGGAGAACTGGCAGCCATCAGGCATTAACGGGCCCCACCTGCGCGTTTGGCGCTGATAGGGGGCCCGCTTCGAGCGACTGGGCGGTCTTGGGGCCGTCAGTTCGCATTCTCGATCGCTTGTCGGGCTGCGGCTGTGAAGGCGGTACGTCTGAACAAGCGCATCGTGAAATTTGGGCCCTGCTCGGGATCGCACAGTTCCACAGCCTTCCGACTGTCGCCGACGTTGTCTCCCAGTACCCGCAGGATGACCTCGAACTCCGCATTTGCGCGGAAGTAGAGCTCAGCTGCCTCCGTATCGATGGACGGCGGGCCGTGCAGGCCGGCAACGTGGAGGGCCTGGTCGAGTCGCTTGAGAGCCGATAGGCCTTCGCCGACCTCCGGGGCCCATCGGGTCGGCCACGTTTTGCGGCGGTACAAGCCTCCACATCGCGTCGATCGCAAACCACGCTTCTGTCGATGCGGAGAGCGAGCCGGCATACGCCGTACGACGTGCCTCCTCACGGGCACGCAGTCGTTCAACTGCAGCCTGCCGACGCTGCAACCGGAGGGTGATGGCCCTGGTCAAGCCAGCCGCGAAGAGTGTGGAGAGCGCCGTGATCAAGGCGACTGCGACAGTGTCTCTTGCATGGCGTCAGTCTTCCGTATCTGAAGGCGACTTGACGCTCCAACGGAACATATGATCGACGGCCTTCCTCGTATGTTCCTGACTGAACGGCATGAGGTGCGCGTACACCCGAAGCGTCAGCGCCGGGTCGGTGTGCCCCAGGTACTGGCTGACGGCCTTGATGCTCTCCCCGGCGTCCAGCAGAACGGACGCGTAGAAGTACCTCAGCGTGTGCATGCCGTGCTCGCGTGCCGATGCGCGCTTGCTGTCGGGCCCGGCGTCGGGGATGTGGGCCAGCGGCCGTAAGCGCGGGCTTCCACTCCTGGATGTTGAAACAGTACGTGAGACAGGCGGAGCGGACACTCACTCTCCGGAATGCCCGCTGCCACGTCCGTGAGCAGGCAACCCGAAACCGAATCCGAGCGGTGAGGTCAGATCACCGTCAGTCGTGATCACCCACAGTGCCCTCGCCGGATCAGAGGGTCCAGTCGGCTCTTGCTCAAAACGCTGGACGTGACACAGAGGTCGCCGGAGACGAGAGCCCGGTAGTGGCCGCGGGAAAGGACCTGGATGGGCTCTCACGTGACGGTCGGCCTTCGGGCCGGCCGAGGTCGTAGCGCTGAACGGCAGGGCGTCCTCGTTTGCATCGGTGATGTGGCGGTCGGCCCTCAGCGAGGGTCCAGCCCGCGCGTGCACGGAACGGTCACCCCCGCTGTGGGTTACCGCGCTCCGGCAGGAGAGCGAACGACGAGCGGAGCGGCCGCGGCAATATGTACGGTCGGAAACTTGCCCACGGCCAGACCCTCTGTCCAGACTGTACTGAGGATGCCGCAGAGCGGCGTGACCTTGAGAACGCGGGCGCTTTCCCTCCGTTCTGACTGATCGCCGGGCCAGTCATCGCAGCTGGCCTGGCTGGCCCTACACGTCCTGCCCCCTCTGCTCTCCCAGAGCGGCCGAAAAGCCTTCGTGACGCTCTGTGCTTTGACACGCTGTTCGGAGCCGGTCGGATTGTTTGGACCGGCTCCGAACAGCAACCCCCCTTGGAGAGTTCGTGGACAGTAGGCTCGGCAGCGACGAGTGGATGGCGGAGAAGAGACAGCGTGCGAGCGAACGTGCGAAACATCCGCTAACCCCCTGGCCGGCCCTGAACGAAGTCCTCGACATGGAGCTCGGCCGCAAACGCTTCGCGGTTCTGGCCCTGCCTTGGGAGCCGGGCGGCGAGACACCGTTCCACATTGCACAGCGTGCAGCGAAGAGCGGCGCGAACCCCCTTTGCTTGTTCCCCAGCTGGTCACCGCACTGGGACGGCACCCTGGACGTACGGCGCCCCGCCGAGCTCCCTGACGAGGTCGACTACGACCTTGCCTCCAAGGGCAGCAAGACGGGGATGGTCATCATCGACCAGTTCTCCCGGCTCCACTGGGGGCGGGCCACCACCCACGCAGCCCGCGAAGAAGCCGTTGAGAATGCCGGTCGCGATCTCCTTTCCCTCGCCCTGCGGGCGTCCCTGCCCGTCCTGGTGGTGCTCCGCAGGACGAAGAACGCCAGCCTGAATATCGCAGACCTGCGCTCCGACGGAGCCCTTGAGTACGACTGCGACGTCTTCGCGATGGTCGACCCCGACCGTCAAACAGCAACCGCCACGCTGAAGGTTGCCAAGAGCAGGCTCGGGCCGACCGAGACCACAACCGTCGCCTGGGAGGTGCTGCCGCGCACCTACTACCAGAACACCTCGAAGGTCGTGCCGCATCAGGCCTGATCGTGTAGCTCATGCTCAGTACGCCATCGCAACGCCCAAGGGGGATCAGGACCGACACCACCACGGATCAGGCAGCTTCCGACAAGCCCAGCGTGATCAACGACCTCCTCGGAAATCTTCTCGACGACGCAGTAGGCATCGTCGAGAGTCCCGAGCGCGAATGGGAGATCGGTTGATGACGAAAAAGAAGCTCACCGTGGAAGAGCACACCACACTTGGTCAGTGCCTCGCCGCGATGCGGGATGAGCTCGCCCCCCGCAGGTTCAGTTGGCCAGCGCGTACCCGCGGACCGGCCCGGCGGCCGCGCCGGCACGCAACCTGGAGACAGCCAGGAAAGCAATCGACGAGGCACGTGGCAACCTCAAGAACCGGCTGAAATCGTGCTTCCTGAGCCAACCGGCAGGCGTCGGCGGCGCGGTGCTTCCCTGCTTCATGAGCGCCGCCCGCCGAACTCCCAGTGGTGCACCTCGATGTCGGCGTACCTGTCCGGAGTAAGGACGGCGCGTGCCGTGTCCGGGTTCGGAGCACTGAGCAGCACGGCTGTACCCAGCCAGGTGTCGCCGTCGTCGGCCAGCAGTGGCCCGAACGCGATCAGTTCGTCCCGGTCGGGCGGTGGGACGAGGTCGGCAGGCTGACCCGAGCCGAGGCCGAGTACCAGGTACCGGTTGTCGCCGGCCGGGCCACCCGGGAAGTCCCACATGGTGCGTCCCAGCATGTTGTGCCACCGGCGCAGCAGCACATCACGGTACGCACCGGCCTGGTAGTTGGGCTCGTTGAAGGCGAACGCGCGGGCAGCAGCGGGATCCGGCAGGTCGACGATGTGTACGCTGCCGGTGGGCGTTTCGCCGTCGGCGGCGAAGACCGGGCCGCGAGCGATCATCTCCTTGGCGTACTGGTCCATGTACGACCAGTGCTCTTGCAGCAGCTCGTTGCGGAGGGTGAGGGAGTCGGGCCGGTCGCGGTGGTAGCAGAAGAACTCCATGCCCATGACCTTCTCCAACGTACGGCAGCACTTCAAGAGGCTTTCGCGACGATGACCGCACGCTCCGCAGGCGGGGTCCTTCCCTAAGACGGCCGTCACGAAGCGTGGCCACACCCAAGCAGCGGACTCTTCCCACGGGTTCCATGGTTGATTCGTCCCGACAGTGCCTGCTGGCGGCTCTGGGCGAACGAGAAACGAGCGACATGCGGGAAGTCTTGTCGGCGTCCCTGGGGCGGACTCCTGCAGAGGGAGAGGTGAGCGCTGCGCGGAAAGCCGCTCGCCAGATCGCTGAAGACCGGGGATGCGGTGTTGATGACTCTGTATCCCGAGCAGGCCGATGGTAAGCAGCAGGGACGCCACGCGGTCCTGCACCTGACCGTGGACCACCGCGTCATCAAAGAGCTGCCGTGCCGGGTGGAGTTCGCCACGGAGAAGTGGGATGCCCTCATCAATGAGGGCATGAAGCTCACTCAGAAGAAGGTCGAGAGCGATCCGATGCTCTCTCGCCCCCTGCCGGGTTGGAAGAACACCGAGCACCGAGGCCCGAGCACAAAACTGAACTGCCTCTATCGGAGGCAGATGCCTGGGGCGAGCAGGTGCGCTTCATCTACAGGAGCAGGGGCGTCGGGCTACTCACTCCAGCCGGATGCACCTCCAAGCCGCCGTCGGCATTCATCAACTGTTCCTGGCCCATGCAGGCGTCGAGATGCAGGGTGAGGGACGTGCCGGAGCCGGTCAGTGAGGCGATGCCGAAGGGGTGCGCGCACAGATCCGGAGTGGTGCCCAGTTGCTCGAGGACCCGACTGTCCAGCCGCATCTGCGCCAGCAAGGCCGCGGGTGCCGGGTGGCGGGTTCGAAGGCCGGCGCGGCGGGACTGCCCGCTGCACTCGGCCCAGTAGCGGAGTTTGCGGGACTCCCACGAGGAGTGGCTGCTCACGACAGTGCCTTCCTGACGTGCCCGTCCCGATCCCGCACGCCGATGAGCACTGACGAGCAGCTGTGTGATCTCGGTGGTGCAGGCCGGTGCAAGGCCACGCTCCTTGCGTTCCATACGCCGGATCGGGTGGCGGTCGGAACGTGGCCCGCCTCGGGCCGTGCCCGTCCATCATTCAGCGGACCCGGGGGCCAGGGCGGACGACACTGTCGCGGATTCACTCGGACGAGTGTTGTACCTCGAGCCTCGGCCTGCCCCGGCTAGGTGAGGGGGCAGGTGAGTGGGAGGACCCGCTCGGTCAGCCGGCCAGTGAGACGGGTGGTGGTGAAGGCGGGTTCGGTGAGCCAGTCTGCTGCGGCCAGCTGGTCGGCCAGAGGAGTCAGTTCGCCGGGGTCGACGGCGCACCAGGAGGCGAGGTGGTCCAGGTCGATGCCCTGGCCGCCGGGGCCCAGCCGTCCGTCAGGGGAGCTGTGGGTGGCCAGGACCAGGGCGAGCAGCCGGGGGCCGGCGCCTGCTTTGGTCTTGCGGAGTTTCTTGTCCGAGACGACTTTCTGGGCCCACCCGGAGAGCTTGGGCCGCAGCTTCTTGCCGAACGTGAACAGTTCCGAACCGCCATCGCCGGGAACCATGGAGGAGACGGTGATGAGGGTGGGGCTCTCAGGTCGGGAAGCAAGCAGGTCACCGGGGGTGCCGGGAAGGCGTAGCCAGCCGGAGTCGGCCAGCTGTGCGACCAGGTCCTCCGGCTCGCTCAGGCCCAGGCCGGTGAGGTCCTGGCCGACGAGGTTGCCCGTGCCGGTGCGCGCGGTGCGCAGAGTCAGCATCACCACCAGCAGCCGCGCCTCCGGCCCGGGCAGCGGGGAGGTGTCGGTGACGTGGGCCAGGACGGACCGGGCGTGGGCCCACTGGGCGGGGCCGGACAACAGGCGGGCCACGGCCGGGGTGTTGCTGTCCGGGTCGGTGCTGCTCGTGGCCAGGCCGGTGCGCTGCTGGTGCTGGAGGCGGGCGGCGGTGGCAGCCTGCTCGGCACGCTGGGCGTCCAGTCCCAGGCGGGTGTCACCGGTGGCCTCGGCCCAGGCCGCGAAGGCGCTCGCCTTGCGGGTGTGGAGGTCGGCCAGGAGCGCCAGGTCGGGTTGGTCGCGCTCTTGGTAGGCGCGGAAGAGGTCACCGAGTTCGATCAGTTCGTCCCGCAGGGAGATGGGGCGCAGACTGTGCGGGATGACGCGCTGGGCGATCTTCACCTGCGGTGGGCGGCGCCGCACGGGCGCGGAGCGAGGAGTCGGCACCCCGGCTGCGACCTGGTGGTCGGAGAACTGCGGCGTGCCCGCGCCCGGGGCTGCGGGGGCCGGGCGTTCGGAGAGCCGGGACCCGGGGGCCTGGGAGGTGGCCGCGGTCTTCGCTCCGGGTGTGGCGGCCGCACACCGCGAGCAACACTCCATGGCCTGCCACCAGCGTCCTCCCCGGTCGGTGACCACGGCCAGGACGACCGGTCCGCCGCACCGCCAGGGTTCGGCACGCGCATGCCGACCGGTGTCGGGCAGATGGGTGTGGCAGCCCTCGGCCCTGCACGCGCAGTGCGCCCCGGTCCTGGGGGCGTTGGCGGCGCGCAGGTGGGCCTTGAGGTGGGCGACCGCGGCAGCACGGCCGGCGGTCGCGGACGGCAGACGCTGCTCGGCACATGCGGGGCGGCTGCACGAGATGCGCACCGCCGCACTGCCCCGGCCGGCGGCGTCCAGACGCACTGTCCACCGGCGCCCCGGCACCCGCTCGTCCAGCTCGCTCCCCGCGGCCTGTGTCATCCCGATCTTCCTCCTCGTTTCCGTGTCCCCGACTGCCACCCGCTGCCTGCCATGGCAGATGGCGCGCGGCGGGCCCAGCGTATGCGGCTCACCGAGCCAGTAGGGGCGCCTGCGACGTGCATGTCGATGACTGATCCATCGCGTGGTATTCGGCCAGGTCCGATGGCTTTGTGCCATTCGTCGGCAACCCGCCACCAACATGGCTGAGGTCCGGCTACACAAGAAGGCGGGGTGGCACGTAGCGGCCTCATCTGTGTGTAGGCCGGTCGTGCGGGAGGTCTGGCGGTTGCTGACTATCAACGTAGCTGTGCTGCTTGCCGTCGTCGTCTTCTTCCGGCTGCGTCGGCGTACGGAGGCCCGCAGCCGCTTCGACGAGAAGATGACGGTGGTCATCGTCCTGGCACTCGGGATCCTCCTGGCTCCCACCCCGGTGGGCCAGGGCGTCCTGACCTTCCTGGGACAGGTCGCGAGCGGCGTGACACAGGCCAGCCGGTGAGCCCCCGTAGGCGTCGGCCCGCGGCCACCAGGCGCACAGCGGCGCGGCGGCGTACCCGCGGGCGCGGCCGACGGCAGCGTGCAAATGACCGGCTGGTCGGGCCCCTCGTGGCCGCGGTTCTGGCCGTCGCCCTGGTGGTGGCCGTGGTCAACTGGCTGCTGGTCCACTGGTGGGTCCTGGTTGCCATCGGTGTCCTTGCGGTGCTGGCCGGTGGCGTCTGGTTCCACCAGAAGCAGCAGCGAGCCCGGTGGGAAGCGGTCCGTACGCAAGGCCTGCGCTACGGGCTGACGCAGCTGGACGGCCTGCACCACGCCCGGTTCGAGGACGCGGTGCGGGAGCTGATGCACCGTGACGGCTGCCAGGACGCGGTCCGCGTCGGAGGCGGCGGCGACCTGGGCGCCGACGTGAAGGCCACCGACCCCTACGGACGGCGCTGGGTCATCCAGTGCAAACACCGCCGCAACGGCCTCGCCGGGTCCGCCGTGGGCAGCCCGGATCTTCAGGTACTCAACGGCACCGCCCGCCAGGTCCACGGCGCCGACGTCGCGGTGATCGTCACCAACGGCCGCGTCACGGCGCCGGCCGTCGCCTTCGCCAAGCAGCAGCGTCTCCATGTCGTCGACCGCCACACACTCGGTGTGTGGGCGGCCGGCTCACGACCCTTGTGGGAACTGCTCCGGGCCGTCCCACCGCCCCGCAAGCCGACCTCGCTCTCCTGAAGCCGCGCGCCGGCGCCCTCGTGCGCCCTGCCCTTCCTGACTGTTCGAGACGTCGACGGCGCCCGGACGTTCGCCTGCATGCTCCACCTCGCCGACCACCCGGAAGGCGCCGTGTTCTGGTGGCAGCTCGCCGCCGACGCCGGGCGCCGGAGGTACGGCCCGGCCGGGCGGCGCTCGTCGAACCGGTATGACCATGGCGCCCGCTTATGTCGTCCTTACGAGGAGGCTGCGGAGGCTCGGCCCGAGTCGATCTGGACAAGCGGAACAGGACTGCAGGCTGTGCTACTAGCAGGAGATGTAGTCGAGCACTGCCGACGTCGGTTCACCGGCATGGAATCCGCTGAAGTTGACGGCCTTGCCACTCCCGCCGGCCCACGGAGAGTCCCACCAGCCGTCGGTGAAGTACACACGGACGTAGGGGCAGCGGCCGTCGGCCTTGGTGTCGTTTCAGCAGGGGACAGAAGTCGCCTCGTGGACGGGCGGCATGAGCCCGATGTCCGCAGACTGAACCCCGTCAGCTCCGCGCACAAATGTGTGTCCAGGCGTGAGGTGCCGGCCCCTCACGAGCAATCGGGGTGTCGTTGGACGCGGGAACGTCATCGGGTTGGCCATGAGAAGTGTCAGTAGCCGCCCGATGCCGCCTGACATCGCAGAGCTGTGTCAGTGGTGGATGGCAGCATCGGGCGCATGACGAATACGACACCGTCCGACTGGCGGCCGTTCCTGCTCGGATGGAGCGAGGAGTGGTCGGATTCCCTGCCCGATGATGAGACGCGGAGTGAGAGGGACGAAGCCGCCCGGCGGGTTCGGTGGTTGGGGTTCCCGCCTGCGTCCGAGGAGCGGATCGCAGCCATGGAGGAGCGCCTCGGCCGACGGATGCCCCCGTCGTACCGGGAATTCCTCAAGGTCAGCGACGGGTGGCAGCACGCCGGCGGGTTCATCTGGCTGCTGGCGGGGACCACGGACGCGCGCTGGCACAACAACGAGTCCGGGCTCGCGGACGTGTTCGAGGAGTACCTGGACGACGACGCCGGACCCGACGAGCGGCGGGAAGCGGACATCTGGCGGCGCGGGCTTCAGCTCGACGTCGAGTCCGACATCACCCACGTCCTCCTGGATCCCGAGGACGTGGACGAGGATGGCGAGTGGGCCGTGTACACGTGGGCGAGCTGGCGGGCCGCGCCACCCGAGCGGTACGCGAACTTCGTCGAGTTCATGCGGGGCATGTACCAGGAGTTCCACAGCCTGCGGGCACGCCCGGCCGACGGGGAGCCGGAGTTCGCCAACGACACGACGCGAGAGCTGGACGCCCGGATGGAGCAGGCCCGGCTGGAGGCGCTGCGCGGCGACTGGGAACGGGCCGGGCACGCGCTGGACGAGGCAAAGGAGTACGGCAGACCGCGGGCCGCCGGGCTGGGTGACCAGATACGCCGTCTGCTCGGACAGACCTGCATGGTGTACTTCGAGGATGTGGTGACCGACCCGCAGTACGCGCCCGAGCTGCTGCCAGTGCTGGTCGCCGGGCACGCGGCGCGCTCGTACGGGGACGACTCCACGCTGATGTTCCACCTGCGGGGAGCCGGTGACGACGTGGTGTCGCCGGCCTGCGCGACGCTGGAGCAGGTACGCAACGGCACGTACCGGTACACGGCGGCCGGACCGTTCGGGGAAGCGGTGGAACGGGCACGGGAGCTGGCGCGGTGGGGCAACACCGACGGGGCATGGCGGACGCTGATGGACGCTCTGCCGGTATGGCAGCCGCTGGGACCCGACCACCTGGCGCCGCTGGGGTGGGTGGCCGACCCCCTGCTCGGACCCCTGCTGACCCCGGAACGGGGCCGCGAGCTGCTGTCCACCCCCAGGGGCGGGCAGGTGGGTGAGGCACCGAGCCCGACGGCCGGCCTCGACCCGGACAACCTGGCGTGGCTCGCGGACCCGGACTCCCACGACAACCTCACGTCCTACCGGTTCGTCCTGGTCGAAGGCGTGAAGCCAAAGGACTTGCCCGGACGACTCGCGGACGGGAACGAGGCAGCGCTGGACGATCCCATGACTTGCGACGAAGCGCGCCACCGATTGCTCCGCGGACAGAGGGAGTTCTCGTCCTACGAGGACAAGGCCCTCATGGCGGTCGGCCGGGCCGGCACTCGTTGGAGCTTCGCCTTCGACAGCGACCCTGCGCATTTCGACCCGCAGCGGTTCGTCTCCCCGGCTGCGGCCGCCAGCGCGGGCACCCGCGCGGTGGTCGTGTGGAGCGGTCTGAGGACCTGGCGCGGGGAACCGTTCTTCCACCTCTCCGTAGCGCAGGACGGTGCCGAGCAGTACGCCTTCACGTACGCGGACGGAGAGATACGCCGAACCGGGGAGATACCACGGGCACTGGACCCGGACCGGTTCTTCGGCTCCCAGGAGGAGAGCACCGAGGCGGAACGGTCGCTACTGGAAGCCATGACCGCCGAGTTCGGTGTCCAACTGCCGCGCTACGCGATCACGGACGGACGGCTGCACACGTTCACCACCCGCTCATGGACACGGCCGCCGGGAAACGGGGAGACGTACGCCGTGATCAGCATGAACTGGGATGCCGCGCGCTGACGGACAGAGACCTGCGTCGGGTCGACGCCCGCCCGGGGACGGTCCACGCCCTGACCGACGCGGACACCCCGGCCGGGACCGCGGCCTTCCTCTACCCACTGGCGCCGATGGGATCCCCACCCTCCTCGGCGGCGGAGTGTATGCCCGACACCTCCGCCGCCGTCGCCGGTGTCCGCACCGTCCAGTCCGAAGGGGCCACAATCGGCTTCTCCCGCGCGGCGGGCCACAAGCAACAGGTGGCCTTCATGCGGCGTGGGGGAGGGCTCACCCGGCGCCCCGGTCGAGTTGGACGGGGATGCGGGGGACCGACAGCTCTCTGAGGTCGGGGACGTGGTTGTAGAGGGTGCCGACGGAGACGCCGAGGAGCTTGGCGATCGTCTCGATGTTGTCGTCAGGATTGGGCAGCATGTCGCGGGCGGCGCGCAGCAGCTGCTCGTTGACGACGGTGGGCCGGCCGCCGACGCGGCCGCGGGCCCGCGCGGCTGCCAGGCCCTCGTTGGTGCCCCAGCGGTGCCAACCGCTGGACCAGGCAGTCGTAGGCGGTCTCCGCGGTCTTCGGATCAGCCATGACCGCAGCATGGGCAGCGCCCCGAGAGGAGACGGAGGTGGCCGCCATCGTGCTCGACTGCCGAGAGAGCGGTCCAGTTGGCGGGCTGAGTCGAAGTGGTCAGCAGCACCTGCCGACAGAGGTCGCAGGACCAGTTGTTAGATATTTAGCCAAGGTGCTAAATATTAGGTATGACAGAAGCTCAGGACGAGGCGGGAGCCTTCCGTGCTCTCGCCGATCCGACGAGGCGCCAAATCCTCGAGGACCTCAGAGACGGCGAGCTCGCGGCCGGGGAGATCGCAGCCAGGTTCGCGATCAGCGCGCCCTCCATCTCACGACATCTCGGCGTGCTCAAGGGAGCTGGGCTGGTCACCGAACGGCGCGAAGGCAACCGGATCCTCTACACGCTGGCCGAGGATCGCCTGGCCACCTGCATCGGCCGGTTCCTCAGCGCCGTCTGCCCCGAGCAGATCGTGCTTCGCCACACCAAATGGCGCCCCGGGGCGCAGAGCGAGGGATCATGATGCAGCCGCGACTGTCCAGCGTCATTGAACGACGGCTGCTGGTGAACTATCGAGTCGCCCCGGATGTCGCGGCACGCCTGCTCCCCGGGCCGCTGCGCCCGCAACTGGTGCACGGCTACGCGGTCGCGGGCATCTGCCTGCTGCGCCTGGGAAGGGTCCGGCCCGCCTGGACGCCCAAGGTGTTCGGACTGCGGAGCGAGAACGTGGCACATCGGATCGCCGTCGAATGGGACGGGCCGTTCGGCGTCGAGACCGGGGTCTACATCCCGCGGCGCGACACTGCCTCGCGGCTGAACGCCTGGGCCGGAGGCCGCCTTTTCCCCGGTGAACACGGTCGCGCCGACTTCGAGGTACACGAGGGGCCCGGTCAGATGCGCGTCGCACTGGCGACATGGGATGGCGATACCCGAGTGGATATCACCGTCGAGCAGTCCGACGAGCTGCGAGGCAGCGAGCTCTTCGCCGATCTTGCCGAGGCTTCCCGCTTCTTCCGGAACGGGTCAAAGGGCTTCTCGGCCACCAGCTCTGGCCGTCACCTGGACGGTATGGAACTGCGGACCAACGTCTGGCACGTGGAAGCCGGCCGGGTCCGCTCCGCCGGGTCGTCCTTCTTCGACGACTCGGACCGCTTCCCGCCGGGGAGTGCGACCCTGGACTGCGCTCTGGTCATGCGTGACATTCCCGCCAGTTGGCGGCCACTCCCGGCCATGGCTTCCGGGCGAGGTGCTCAACTCGCCGGCTGAAGCGTTCAGTCACACGTATCTGTGACTGAACGCTGCAGTTGGCCACCGTGTTTTCCATGTGGCCACCATGGTGCTCCATCAGCGTTCCGGTGACCGGGGCAGGGAATTGGACGGTTGCTGTCCCAGCCACGTCCCGTCCCGCATGATGACTCTGCCGCGTAGTTCCCGCTCGCCGCGCCAAGCGCGCACGGTTTTTGGCACCACGCGCACATACAGGAAGGGGCTCTCCTCCGTGCGCGGGTCCCACCCGAACTTGTCGGCGAAGGCCTCTGCCGCGCCACCGGGCACCTCCTGGCTGGGGAAGCACTCCGCCTCGCCCTGGAGAAGCACCACATCAAGGGTGTCCGGCAGTGCCAGCCGCACGCGCGGCTCCGTGCGGACGTTCCGCGCAGTCACGGATGTCGCACTGGTGCACATCCATACCGCCCGCCCATCCCACAAGAACCACAGCGGCACCAGATGCGGACCGTGATCAGGGTGAGCTGTCGACACCCAAATATCCCGCTCCGTAACAAGCCGTTCCAGCGTGTCCCGCCTACGCTCCAGCATGTGACGATGAGCCATCTCCGTGGTTTGCATGAGTGCAGACCCTAGCCGTGAAACTTGAAGAGCGGATGGGGCGCGGGACCTACTCCCAGCGGCCGATGAACCCCTGGGCCTGTGCCTCGCGCGGCCAACTTACAGCGCTCAGTCACACGTATTAGGCGGTCCGCCGGACTGCGGTCCGGCGGCGGCCCGCTCCCGATTCCGCACTACGAATACGAGGCCGAAGATGACCAGGATGTGGCTACCCGGCGGCAGTACCCGCCGACCGCTCGCCCCTCGCGTCGCTGTGCCCCGCGAGTCGGCCGCCCCCTCCCGCGTCGGTCAGCGCGTGGTGTGCCGCCGCGCCAAGGGCATGGACACCGACGACATCGCGACGACCCTCTGCCCGCGGATTTGTGTCAGTGGGGGATGGTTATATTCACGAATCCCAACAGCAGATGCAAGAGGTCGCGCAGATGGGTGCCGGGGGTGGGCTGGTGGGCAGATGGGGCAGGCACAGGTTCCGTGATCACGGAGTTGCCACGTTCTGTGATCACCGGGGAGACCTGTCGGCCGCTCATGACTATCCGTGCTGCTGCGACGGCGAGTAGTTGGTGCAGACCAGAATCTTCTCGAGGTCGGTCTCCACGTATACCTTTGCCGTCCAGTTGTCGCGCAGCCACGAGGCGGACAGCGCCCATGGCCGCCCCGCCGCATACGCCTCGTCCGGCAGGGACACCACCCACAGCCCGGCCTTGTAGCCGGTGGTCACGATGAGACCCATCCGATCGCCGACACCCGGTGGCAGCTCCGCGAGCATGAACTCGACAGTCTCCTCGTACGGCCACCGGGCCGGGAGTTGGAAGACGGATCCGCGTGCAATCTCCTCCGGATGTTCACTGAGCAGGATCCACTTCATGGCCAGGATGCTATCGAGACTGTCCCAACCTGGTTTCTGCAGTGCCTCATCCGGGCCCCGTTCGGCGGCGCGGACCGTGTGTTGCGCCCCATCGCGATCCGGAACGAGAGGATCGGGATTGTGCGGATATAGCGGGACACCTTCGTCAGGCTGCCGGGAGGCCGAGCTCGGCTACCTGTTCCTGCCGGAGGCGTGAGGACGCGGATACGCCGCCGAGGCGTGCGCCGCGCCACTCGACTGGTTCGCCGGTGCACTTCCCGGCGAACCAGTGGTACTCGCCACCCAGACCGCCAACGTTCGCTCGATGCGCCTCGCGGCGAAGCTGGGGTTCATCGATGCGGGGCAACCGCCCCGCGACCGAGGAGATTCCGTGCCGTGAACCCGAGCAGCCTGCGCGCGGCCGAGGTGTCGACCGGCGCCGTGCGACCCGGCAGCGGGCGCCGCAGCACGGTGCTGGGGTGGTAGCGGCGCAGCAGTTCCTCCGTCGGGTACGGCACGATGATTTCGGGGGCGCAGAGGTGTACCGTGTGCGCCGCACGGCCGGGTACGTCCAAGGCCAGCAACGCGGCCCTCGCCGCGTCATGGACCTCGAGGTACGTCCACAAATCCCTTGCCCCCGCGGCCGGGTCGGCCGTGAGCCGGGCGGCGTGCGCGTGCAGCCGTTCCTCGAATCCGCCCACGTACGGATAGCGCAGGCACACCACGCTCATCCCGTGCCGCCGCGCCATCATCTGCGCTGTCAGCTCGTCGACCTGTTTGGACAGGCCGTAGGGGTCGGCCACCTGGGAGGCCATCGCCTCATCGACCGGTGCGTACGGTGGATGCGGATCCTCGGCGTCCGTCCAGGGCAGGCCCGTGACACCCCAGGAGCTCGCCACCGCCGCATGCCGGATCCCGGCCCGGCCGGCCTCCTCCAGGACGGTGAAGGTCGAGAGGCTGTTGCCCGCGAAGACCTCGAATGCGGTGTTGCGCGCGGGAGTCGGGATCGCCGCCAGGTGGATGACCGCGTCGGCGCCCTCCAGAGCCGCCCGCACGGTCTTCGCATCGGCGGCGTCACCGGTCACGACCAGGCGTGCCGCGAGATCACCGGGATCATCGAGGACCAAGGCGTTCGCCTCGATCCCGCGCTCGGCCAGCAGCGTGAGGACCGCCCGCCCGATCCGCCCGGCGGCCCCGGTGACCATCGCTCTTCCGACCATCCAGTCACTCTCCTGCTCGTGCTTCTACTCGTAGGCGCGCACGGCGACGACGTGCGCCGACGCCGCCCCGTTGGTGGCTTCGACGACGACCCGGATCGCCGATGTGGTGACCGGCTCCGCCGGCGTGTGCATCTCGCGTCGCCGCCGATTCTGCGCCGCACGGGCGATGACGCGCCAGGTGCCGTCAGTATCCAGTGCCTCGACGCGGTAGTCGCGAAGGAGGGTGGGCAGGGTGTCGAAGGGCGTGCGGTGGTGGTGCAGGTTGATCAGGTCCTCGTTGACGTCGTCGTCGGCGATGACCTCGATCCGGCCCAGAGCGACCGGTTCGGGCCAGGCCAACTGGAGCCAGGGGGAAGGGGCGTTTGCCAGTGGCGCGGAGACCCACATGTGCGGTCCCGCGTACGGGCGGGCGTAGCCGTCGGTGGCCTTGGCGGGGGAATAGGCCGCGGTCTCTCCCGTACGGAAGCAGAAGGTGCGGCGCAGCAGACCCGTGTCCGTCCACTCGCGCAGCGGCTGCGGCGATTCGTCCGACGGGCGTAGCGGAACCCGCGTGAAGCACAGGACGCCGGGGGTCGGGCGGTCGGAGCGGTGCAGGGCGAGGGCGTCGTTGGCGCGGACGACCAGGAAGGCGTTGCGCGGAGATTCGGGAGACCAGTCCAGGCCCGTTTTGAGCCATTGCCGGGCGCCGGCGGCGACGGGCAGGGTGATAGAGGTGACGAGGCGGCGCGGGACGTAGTTCTGGCCGAGTTCGGGGTCGTACAGATCGATCACGATCTCGGTGTCGCGATCGGCGTCGACGAGCAGCTCCACCCCGGAGAGGTCCGGGTCCGCGGGGAGGACGAGTCCGGCGTCCGCCGCGAGCGGCCATAGCGCGTCGGAGTCCTCGACTGCCAGGCTGCTCAAGGTGGACGATGCCGTGGCCGTCGCCCGCAGGGCCAGGTCCTCCGGGTCCGTCGAGGCGAGGCCGATGAGCGAGGCGTCCTGGCACAGCAGCGCCCGGTGCAGCTCGGGTACGGGGAGTTCGCGCGGGGTGACATCCCCGGCGGCGCAGAGCGCCGCCGCCGTGCCGGCCGCCTGGCCGATCGTGGCGCAGGTCGCCATGACGCGGGTCGAGCCGAAGGCGACATGGCTGGCGGAGATGTTGCGCCCGGCGAAGAGCAGGTTCTCGGTGTTCACCGAGTAGAGGCTGCGGTACGGAATGTGGTAGATGCCGTCCGCGTAGAGCTGTCTGGCACCTGCCTCGGTGGCGTACATGCCCTGCGGCGGATGCAGGTCGATCGACCAGCCGCCGAAAGCGACCCGGTCGGCGAACTCGGTCTGGCCGAGGATGTCGCCCTGGTGCAGGACGTAGTCGCCGAGGAAGCGCCGGTACTCCCGTTTGCCGGGGACCGATCCCACCCACTCCAGGGTCATGTTCGCCGCGTCGAACTCGCCGGAGTTCTTGATGTGGTCCCAGACGCCGTGGATCACCGACCACAGCTCGTCGCGGATGCGTTCGTTGTCGTGGACGGTGTCGAGCTCGCCGCCGAACTCGATCCACCAGTACGCGCAGCCGTTGTCGCCCGCCTTGATGATGCGGCGCTGCGGGATGGAGGTCCGGGTGATGTCCTTGGCGAAGTTCGGGGGCACGAACTTGACCGGGTGACCGGCATCCTTCGTGTAGAAGAGGAGAGTGGAGCCCAGGGTGATGTCGTCGGCCGTCTCGGGAGCCCATGGCTCGTCGTACTCGGTGCGCGATTCCCGGCCGATGCGGTGGTGGGCGCCCGCCAGGTGGCCGATCAGGCCGTCTCCTGTGCAGTCGAGGAAGAGGGAGCTCTCGAAACGTATCCGCCGCTCCGAGCCCATCATCCAGCCGGTGACCGAGGTGATCCGCCGGGCCTCGTCCGGGCCTTCGGCGTCGACCTCGCGCACGTCGGTGTTGAGGTAGAGCGTGATGCCGGGTTCGGCGCGTACGGCGTCCAGAACCACGGCGTCCCAGTAGTAGGGGTTCCCGTCCGGGTTGCGGAACTGGTTCTCCACGAGCAACTCGCCCATGATGCCGCCCTCACGGGCATGGTGATTCTTGCCGTGGCCGGTCGCGCCGCACACCCAGACCCGGACCTCGCTGCTCGCGTTGCCGCCGAGCACCGGCCTGTTGTTGATCAGCGCGACGCTCCGGCCGAGCCGGGCCGCGGCGATTGCCGCGCAGACCCCGGCCAGGCCGCCGCCGACGACGGTGATGTCGTGCCGTGCGGTTTCATTCCTCATGTCGTACGTCACTTACTTCCAGTCGGGATTGGCGGCGAGACCGTAGTAGATGCGCGGGGCGCCGTCGAGGGTGAGGGCGACCTTGCCGCCGGAGGCTTTCAGAGAGCGTTCCTGGCCGATGCAGTTCAGCTCCCGCACCGTGCCGTCGGCCGTCCCCGAGTGGGCGACGACCGCGGTCCTGGTCGTCCAGGTGTCGATCCAGGGCTCCGGCGATGCGTACCAAGGATCCTCGCCGTGCTCGGAGTTGAGGATGTACCCGTCCTTGCGGCTCCAGATGATCGACACCGGTCCGCCAGGAGTGGTGAAGAGGAGCCCCTTGATGTCCTGGTCCGCGAAGGCGAGATGCCGGACGAACTCGGCCTCGTCCAGGACTCGGGCGGCGGTCGCGAAGGCGAGGAGCGAGGGCTTGGCGCTGGTGTCGCGGTTCATCAGGCCGTAGTGGTATTCGGGGTTGGCCGGGTCGGCCTCCTGCGGGTGGTAGAGCACCGAGTCGTGCAGCTGGTACCAGTTGACGGCGCGCACCTTCTCGGACTTGGCGAGAGCGAGGGTGAGCAGCGTGTTCTCGGCGGCGTGCCGGTAGGTGTCGCTCCACCACGCGTTGGGCCGGGTCGGTGCGTACGCCTCGGTGAGCCACAGCTCCTTGTCGCCGCCGTACTCCTGAAGGACCTGGTTCGCCTTGCGCAGTGCGCCGAGGAAGTTCCAGTACGAGCCGGACGGCCCCTGCGTCCACTCCTCGGGCGGCGGCGCGAAGTCGGGGGTGAAGTTGCCGCGGCCGGGGTGGAAGGCGAAGGCGTCGATGAGGTCCCAGCCGCCCGCGTCATGGAAGTTCTTGGTCCATATGTAGTCCATGCCGCCGAGGCCGGCGTTCATGACCTTCATCCGCGAGCCCGCCGCGTCGAGGCGCGTGGTGACCTGGCGCAGACCGTCCCGGACGTAGGCGTCGGCGCCGCGGCCCGACATCCAGGGCTGGTTGACCTCGTTGCTCACCTCGAAGTACGCGGCCTCGGCGTCCAGGGCCTTGGCGACATTCGTGTCGGCCCAGGCCGCGATCTGCTCCGCGCTGCCGCCCACGGGGATGCCGCTCAGCTCCACGTTGTGCCCGATGCCGTTCGCGTCCAGGGTCTCGGTGTCGATGCCCGGGGCGCCTGCGTAGGCGATGCGGATCCACTTGATGCCGAGCGTCCTGACCAGCCCGAGTACTGCCTCCTTGCCGGGCTTGAGCAGCCAGGGGTAGTTGGCGAGGCCGAACATCGACTCCTTGCCCGCCTTGTACGCGAACTCCGGGAGCACGCTCAGATTCGTGCGGGCCAGCGCCTTGTCACTGCCGCTGACCGCCTCCACCTCGGTGAACACGATGTTCTGCGACGGCGAGGTCAGGGGAAAGGAGGCATTCCAGGCGGCGCCCGCCGCGAGGCTCCTGCAGAGCGTTCCACCGGCGATCTTCTTGCCACCGAAGTCCCGCGCCCACCACTTCAGGGTCACCTTCCTGGCCGTGGCGGAGCCGTTGACGACCTGCGCCTTGAGCGTCATCGTCTGCCCGGCCGCCTTGTAGAGGTTGAACGGCTGGTCGGTCCACACCTCCACGCCGAGGGGCCTCTTGGCGGCGAGCGCTCCTGCCCCGCGCGGCCGCAGATCGCCGAGGACCAGATCGGCCTCGGTGACCGCGGTGCTCGCGCCGGTCGACGTACCGGGGGAATGGACCCACGTGGCGTTCGTGTTCGCGGGGTTGGTCGACGAGAGGCAGAAGAAGCCCTTCGATCCCGCCCACGTCTCCACGTACGCGCCGCCCGCGTTCACCTCGTACGGAATGCCGCCTCGGGCGTCCCGCTCCCAGACGGTCAGTGCTTCGTACGACTCCGCCGCGCTCGCTTCGTAGACCGTGCGGGAGAACATGAAGCCGGCCGGTGTGAGCGTGCTGGAGCCGCCGACCTCCCACTTCATGTGTGCCTTGCGAGGGGTGACGTCGAAGGTGCCGCGCACTGTGACTCCGGCCGTGCCGCTCGCCATCGTGTACGTGACCTGAATCGCGGGCCGCCCGTCGGGGAGCGTGATCCGGGCGGGCGTACCGCCGAAGGTGCGCTGTTGGCCGAGAGCGGTGTCCTTGATCATGAAGTGGCTGAGCAGGATGCGGTCGGCGCCCGCACCGTCCTGCACGAGGACGCTGCCGTCGCTCCGGCCGACCAGGGTGATGCCGTCGGCCTCGATGGTGACCGGGTCCGCGGCGTACGCGGGAACGGTCGGCAGCAGCGCGGCGCCGGAGGCGACGGCCGTGCCCTGGATGAATCTGCGGCGGGCGACTGACATGGAGGTGCCCTTCTCTTGTTCGGGGTGTTCCGGATGCTGCGCATGTTCCGAAGCGGAACGTGCGGTGGGGGAGCCGGGGCTCGGCCGTCGGCTCCGGTGGGACTCAGCCCTTGACTCCGGTGAAGCCGAGCCCGGCGACGATGTACTTCTGGCAGACGACGAAGACGAGCACCGGCGGGGCGACGGCGAGCACCATCGCGGCGATCAGCTGGTCCTGCGGAGCCTGCGTGGCGAGCTGGGCGAGAGCGACGCTGATCGGCTGCTTCTCGGGGTCGGTGATGGCCACCAGCGGCCAGATGAAGTCCTTCCAGGAGTGCATCACCGCGAGCAGACTGATCACGGCGAGCACCGGCCTGCTCATGGGCAGCACGATCTTGGTGAGGAGTTGCCAGGTGCTCGCCCCGTCGACCCGCGCCGCGTCGAACAGCTCCTTCGGCAGGGCGTCGAAGAACTGCTTGGCGAGTAGCACCGTGAAGGCGTTCGTGCCGGCCGGCAGCCAGATCGCCCAGTAGGTGTCGCCCAGGTTGAGGTGCAGGAACGGCACATCGATCACGGTCATGAAGAGGCTGACCATGTTCACCGTGTACGGCACGAACATCGTGGCGAGGATCGCCCCGTAGACGACCTTGCCGAACTTCGGCCTGAGTACCGAGAGGGCGAAGCCCGCCGTGGCCGAGACGAAGAGCTGCACGAACCACGATCCGCCGACCACCAGGAAGGTGTTCATCAGATAGCGGCCGACACTCAGGTCGGTGTACGCCGCCGAGAAGTTGCCCAGGGCCGGCCGGTCCGGCCAGAGGGCCAGGGGCTGAGTGGTGAGCTCGGTGGGCGGTGAGACCGCGCCCTTGATCATCCAGTACAGCGGTCCGATGCCGATGAGCAGCAGCAGGATCAGGGTGAACACCTGGATGGAGCGCACTGCGGCGCGCACACCGGGGCGCTGGCGGTCGCTGGTGGAGACGAAGGTGGTGAGCGTGGTCATGACGTGCTCCAGCTGCGGGTGGCCCGCAGATACACCGCGGAGAGCAGGGCGAGGGTGAGCACCATCAGGAAGGAGAGCGCGGCGGCCTGGCCGTACTCGCCGTCCTGGAAGGCGTACCGGAAGATCAGCAGCAGGACCGTGAGGGTGGAGTTCTCGGGTCCGCCGCCGGTGAAGATGTACGGCTCGGTGAAGACCTGCACCGTGTTGATCAGCTGGACGAGCAGCAACAGTCCGATGACGGACCGCAGCTGGGGCAGCATCACATGCCAGATCCGCCGCCAGATCCCGGCGCCGTCCACCTCGGCGGCCTCGTAGAGTTCGCCGGGGATGCCGACCATCGCCGCGAGGTAGATCAGGACGGCACCGCCCATTCCCGCCCAGGTGGCCTCCAGGACCAGCGAGAGCATGGCGCTGCCGGAGGACTCCAGCCACGAGTACGGGCCGAGCCCGACCTTGCCGAGGACGTTGTTGAAGAGCCCGCTCCCGGGATCGTAGAACCACTTCCAGAGCAGGATCGCCACCACCGGCGGGATGACCACCGGCAGATACACCAGGAAGCGGTAGACGCCAGCGCCGCGCCGCACCGTCGACATGATCGCGGCCAGGATCAGCGGCGCCGGGAAGCCGATCAGCAGGCCGAGGCCCACGAAGAACAGCGTGTTCCCGACGGCGGTGCCGAGCAGCGGATCGTCGAACAGTGTACGGAAGTTGTCCAGGCCGACCCAGACCGCGGGCTCGACCAGGTTGGTCTTCTGGAAGCTGATCAGCAGGCTGCGTACGATCGGCCACCAGGCGAAGAGCCCGAAGACCAGCAGCGCGGGAACGAGGAACAGCCAGGCCGTGAGCTGTTTGCGGGCGCCGGTGCCACGCCGCCGCTGCGGCAGGGTCGGCGGCACAGGCTCCTTGGACACAGCGGCCGGGCGCCGGGACGGAGTGAGCAGGGCCATGGGCCGGCTACTTCTGGTCCGCGGCGAGCTTGGCATTGACGTCCTTCTCGGCCGAGGCCAGCAGGGAGTCGATGTCGGCGTCGCGCTTGGTGAGCACAGCCTGGACCACCGGGTCGAGCACGGTGTACAGCTTCTGCGCCTGGTACGGCGGCTCCGGCTTCAGCTTCAGCGTGGAGAGGCCGTCGATGTACGGCTTGAAGTTCTGCAGCTTCACATTGACGTACGGCTTGACCGCGGCGTCGATCTCGGTCTGCCGTTTCTTGTCGAAGACCGGCAGCGTCGGCACGCCCACCGCGGACTTCGGGTCGGCAGAGAGCGCCTTGGCCTGCTCGGCGGCGATGTCGGTGCTGTACTGCGGCTTGGCGTAGGCGAAGGTCAGCCACTCGACGGCGGCTGCCGCATGCTTCTTGTCGGCGGACTTCGGGACCATGTAGATGTCGCCGCCGGTGAGTGTCGCGTCGCCGCCGGACTGCGGCATCGGGGCCACTCCGAAGGCGTCGGTGTTCTCCATGCCGAACTGCATCTTCGCCAGTCGGTACGTCCCCGGGCTGCCCATGAACATGCCGACCTGCCCGGCCGCGAACTGCTTGATCACGTCGTTCTGATTGTTGAGGAGGGTTTTGCCGAGCGAATCGTCCTTCCAGCGCATGTCCTTGAGCAGCCGCAACCCCTTCTTCGTCGGCTCCCCGGTGAGCGTGGCGGTGTACGTGCCACCCTGCTCCTTCTCCAGCTCGCCACCGAAGGCGTACGACAGCATCGTCAGCTGCCAGCCGCCCTGGTTGTCCTTGGACTCGTGGACGAAGCCCGCCTTGCCGGTACTGTCGCTGATCCTCTTGGCGGCGGTACGGACTTCCGCCCAGGTGGTCGGCGGTCTGTCGGGGTCGAGGCCGGCCTTCTCGAAGAGTTCGCGGTTGTAGACCAGGCCCTGGGCGTACGGATTCTGCGGTACGCCGTACACGTCGCCGGCGCTGTCGGTGAGCGGCTGGAGGACCTGAGGGTTGAACTCCTTGAAGTGCTTCCACTCCTTGAGCTGCCCGGTGATCGGCTGTACCTGCTTCTGCTGGATGAGCCGCTGCGGCTCGGTCAGCGGCACCTTGATGACATCCTCGACATTGCCGCCGGACAGCTTCGCGGAGAACGTCAGCGGGTCGAAGACCGTGGTCGACCCCTTGACCTTGATGCCCGGGTTGGCCTTCTCGAAGTCGGCCACCTGCTTCTTGAACAGGGCGACCCCCGGCTTGTCGGTGGCCGGCGGCATGCCCTGCACCCGCAGCACGAGATCGCCGTCCCCGCCGGCGCTGCTCGGGGTGAGGGAGGAACAGCCCGCGAGGGTCGCGGTCAGCGCTATGCAGCCAAGTATGGCCGCACAGCGGGAATTTCTGGGCATAACGGCTCCAAGAAGGGCAGGAGTGGGCTCGGTGCGGTGTAGTGCGGTGCTTTGCTCGTTGTGGTGGTGTGCGCCGTGGATCAGTGGGCGGGTGCGGGGCCCGTCGAGGCGCGGGGGATCAGGCGGGAGCCGATCTCCACGAAGGGGGAAGTGACGTCAAGTCCTTGTCCAGTACGTCCTGTTGTGCTCGCGATCGTCTCGATCAGGAGGTCCCCCGCCCGCGTGGCGATCTCTTCGGGGTCGATCCTGATCGTGGTGAGACTGGGGGTGGAGACGGAGGCGAGCAGTGTGTCGTCGATGCCGATGACGCTGACGTCGCGCGGCACGCTTACGCCGAGGTTGGCCATCTGGTGCAGCACGCCGAGGGCGACCAGGTCGTTGTGGGCGATCACGGCCGTCGCATCGTGGGCAGCGACGAGGGTGGCGGCGTGCACGCCCGTCTCGAACCGCGGCTCGTACGGGCCGAGCTCGGACAGGGAGAGGTCGAGCGCTTCGAAGGACTCCTGGATGGACTTTCCGCGGCTCAGCTCGGCGCGGGATGCGTTGATGAAGACGCAGCGCCGATGACCGTACGCCTTCAACTGCTCGGCGGCCTGCGCGATGCCGGCGGACAGTGAGATCCGGACCTCGGGGATGCCCGGCACGTGACGGTTCACCACCACCAGAGGCATCCGGCCCGCGAGTTCATGGAGCCGGTCCTCGGTGAGGGTGGAGGCCCACAGGATCAGGCCGTCGACCCGCTTCGACACGGCCGCGATGGCGGCCAGTTCGTCCGCCTCGCGCTCGTCGCTGTCGGCGACCAGGACCGTGTAGCCCAGGTGCCGGGCGCGGGCCTGCATCGCCTTGATGATCGGCGGGAAGAACGGGTTGGCGATGTCCGGGACGATCAGGCCGAGCGTTCCGGTGCCGCTGCCGCGCAGTGAACGGGCCGCCGGGTTGGGGGAGTAGCCGAGCTTGGCCGCGGCGTCGAGGATGCGCTGCCGCGTCGTCGGCTGCACCTGGTCGGGTGCGGTGAACGCACGGGACACCGTCGACACCGAGACACCCGCGGCGCTCGCCACCTCCCGGATCGTGACTGCCACGGACGGCCTCCTCGTCGTCTTGAGCCGGGGGACCCCGGTCGTCTCGCATCTGGATCCTGCGAATGCGGTTGATGTTTGCGAACGTTCCCATGACGTGTCAAGACGTGTGTCAGGACTATTTCATCGAGAAAAACCTTCTGGGTGCATGGGTCTTGTGCTTCGACTCGACTGCTGTTGATGATGTGTTCTCAAGAACGGCACTGAAGTTGCGGGAACGTTTTCATAGAGGAGTGGAATGAAGATCACCGGCCTGGAAGTGCTGACTCTCCCCGACCACGGCGACAGCATGATGCTGGTCGTGGTCGACACCGACGAGGGCATCCACGGACTGGGCGAGGTCGGCATCAGGTCGCGCCAACGGGCGGTCGCGGGGGGGCTCGGGCACCTGGCGGAGCTGATCGTCGGCGAGGACCCGCGACGGATCGAGCACCTCTGGCAGGTGATGTTCCGGCGCGGGTTCTTTCCCGCCGACCGCATACTCGGCGCTGCCATCGCAGCGGTGGACGTGGCCCTTTGGGACATCCGCGGCAAGGCGCTCGGCGTACCGGTGCATGAGCTCCTCGGCGGCCGGGTGCGTGATCACGTACCCGCCTATGTGCATGTCGGCGACGGCTACCACGACCGCGCGTGGTTCCTGGACCGCTGCCGCGACCTGGTCGCCGAGGGCTGGCGTCATCTCCGGTTCGCCTCGCCGCACGACGCCGACGGCACGCTTGACGCCCGCCGCTGCCTGCGCGACTCGGTGGACCTCTTCCACCAGGTGCGGGACGCGGTCGGTGACGAGGTGGAGCTGATCCTCGACGTCCATACGCGCCTGGATCCGCCGGAGGCGCTGACCCTGTGCCGGGAGATCGAGGCGGCCCGCCCGTACTTCGTCGAGGACCCACTGCGCTGTGAGAACCCGGACAGCTACCGCATGCTGCGGGCCCGCACCGGCGTACCACTGGCCGCAGGTGAGCAGTACGGCTCCAAATGGGAGTTCAGGACACTCATCGAGGACGACCTCATCGACTACGCGCGCGTGGATGTCGGGGTGGCCGCGGGCCTGACCGAGGCGAAGAAGATCGCGGCGATGGCGGAGACCCACCACATCAAGCTCGCCACCCACAACCCGCTCGGCCCGGTCACCGCCGCGTCCTCGCTCCAACTCAACCTGGCCTGCCCCAATGTGGCGATCCAGGAGCACCAGACCGACCTGGATCCGGCCATCGCCGCCCTCTTCACCGCGCGGCCGACGATCCTGCCGGGGCGGGTGGAGCTGAGTGAACTGCCGGGCATCGGCGTCGACATCGACCGGGAGGGGGCGCGGCGTTATCAGGCCGCGGCGGCCGAGCGCCCGCACTTGCGCACGGCGGACGGGGCGTTCACGAACTGGTAGTCGCGCAGGGCCGGAACGTACAGGCGTTTGGCGTGGCCACCGGCGCGGGGCCGGCCCTGACTCCTTCGCCCCGCTGTATCAGCCGCCGGTGTCCCTGTCGGAACACCGGGGTGGGGACGGCGCTGCCTCGTCTGCGACGTAGTTGTTCCGGTCGTCCTGCCCGGCACCGCCGGACGGGGCAACAAGCAGCCGATACCGGCCTGCCCGAAGTCCTTCGGCGTCTTCATCGGCGGGCGCAGCCGTACGCCGAGCCGGATGTTACATGTGCATGTCATTGACTGGAAAGTTGCACGCCATGACAACGGGACATTCGCATCACCGTCCCGGCGGGCCCATGGCCCGCATCCACACACTGAGCATGATCTCCGACTCCAGAAAGTGAGGCGAGTTCCGTCGTGTTGTTCAGAGGAGCCGCGAGGCCGGTCGAACTGGGCCTTGTCGGCATAGCGTTCATGGGCGTGCTGGTAGGCGCGTCGGCGACGCCGGCCGGCAGCCAGGAACGCGTGAAGCTGCAGGTGACGGCCGTGTCGTCGCGGCCCGGCACGGTGTCGGGAGACGACGCCCTGATACGTGTCGAGGTGCCCGCCTCCATAGCGGTCGACAAAGTCCGGGTCGAGGTGGAGGGCCGGGACGTGACCCCGAGCTTCCGGCCCTCCGGTGACAATGCGCTGATGGGCGTGGTGAAGGAGCTGTCCAAGGGCGACAACAGGCTCACGGCCAGGGCCCAGGGCGCGGACTCCGGACAACTGACTCTGAAGAACCACCCCATCACGGGGCCGGTGTTCGCCGGGCCGCACGAGCAGCCGTTCGTCTGTGACACCGCCGAGTTCAAGACGGTCACCGGCGACACTCTCGGGCAGCCGATCGACAAGGACTGCTCGGTCAAGACCCGCGTCGATTACATGTATCGCACCACGGCCGGCAAGTTCGTTCCGTTGCCCGACGAGAACGTCCGTCCCGCCGACCTGGCGACCGTCACGACGAGCGCGGGCAAGAAGGTGCCGTACATCGTCCGCGTGGAGACCGGCACCATCAACCGCGGCATCTACGAGACGGCCGTGCTGCACGACCCGAACGCCGGTACCCCCGACCCGCTGCAGCGTGGGCCGGGCTGGAACGGGCGCCTCGTGTACGGCTTCGGCGGGGGCTGCAACGGTGGCTGGTACGTCCAGGGCCGCAACACCGTCGGCATCATGAACGACACGTATCTGAGCAAGGGCTACGGCGTCGCATCGTCCACGCTGAACGTCTTCGGAAACAACTGCAACGACCTGCTGGCCGCCGAGACCATGAGCATGGTCAAGGAACGCTTCGTGGAGACGTACGGCGACCCGGCCTTCACCATCGGAAACGGCTGCTCCGGCGGCTCGTACCAGACCCACCAGATCGCCGACAACTACCCGGGTCTGCTGGACGGCATCCTCTCCGGCTGCAGCTTCCCCGACGTCGGCTTCGGGACGATTCAGACGCTCAGCGACGCCCAGCTCCTGAACCACTACTTCAAGGACGTCGCGCCGGACGCATTCACCCAGGAGCAGCAGAGGGCGGTCTCCGGGTTCGGGAAGTGGGAGAGCATCGGCAGCCTGGCCAGGGCCGCCGGCCGTATCGACCCCACGATGTTCTGTCCGCCCCAGTTGCCCGAGGGACAGCGCTACGACCCCGTCACCAACCCGGACGGTGCCCGCTGTGACGTCTACAGCCACACCGTGAACGTCTACGGCGAGGTACCGGAGACCGGGAAGGCGCGCAGGCCGCTCGACAACACCGGTATCCAGTACGGACTCGATGCCCTGAACAAGGGGACCATCGACATGGGCCAGTTCATCGACCTGAACCGGCGCATCGGCGGCCTCGACGACGACGCCAAGCCCGCCGCGGAGCGCACCGTCGCCGATCTCAAGGCGGTACGGCTCGCCTACCGCACGGGCCGCATGCTGAACGGCGGCGGCGGCCTCGCCGACGTTCCGATCATCGACTACCGCGACTACACGGACGACGCGGCGACCGGCGACATGCACATGCGCTTCCACTCCTTCTCCACCCGGGCGCGCTTGGACAAGGCCAACGGCACCCACGCCAACCAGGTCATGCTCACCCGCTCCAACGGGCACGGATTCACTCTCGCCGGGATGCTGTCCGACATGGACCAGTGGCTCACCGGCATCAAGGGAGACTCCAGCAAGGATGCCCCCATCGACAAGATCGTCCGCCACCAGCCGCAGGGTCTGACGGACGCCTGCTGGACCCGTGGCATCGGTGCGAAGAAGATCGCGGAGCCCCAGGTCGAGGGCATCGACAACACCGAGTGCAACACCCTCTACCCGGTGTGGACATCGCCGCGGATGGTCGCCGGAGCCGATGTGGCCAACGACATCGTCAAGTGCCGCAAGCGTCCCGTGGTCCGCTCCGACTACCGAGTGCCGGTGACCGATGGCCAGTTCGAGGATCTGAAGGCGATCTTCCGGGACGGTGTCTGCGACTGGTCCAAGCCTGGGGCGGGTCAGCAGGGCCTCGCCGGTACCTGGCTCTCCTTCGACCGGTGACAGGATCGCGGCAGGTGACCCAAACCGGGGGGCGGCTGCGACCTCTCCTCGCGTTCGGTCAGCACCTGGAACAGCAGCTCAGCGCCCCTGCGGTCAAGCTCCATGTAGCCGAGTTCATCCATGCAGAGGAGATCGACGCGTCCGTAGCGGGCGATGGTCTTGGTCAGGATCTTCTCGTCCGCGGCCTCAACCAGCACGTTGACCAGCTTGGTGGCGAGTGCGCAGGGGACCCGGAAGCCGGCTACGGAGGCCTCGGCGCCGAGCGCGATCAGCAGGTGGGACTACCCGGTTCCTGAGTCGCCGATCAGGCAGAGCGGCAGCCCTTTCCTGATCCACTCGCAGGTGGCCAGGGTGTGGATGACCGCAGGGTCGATGTTCGGGTTGGCGTCGAAGTCGAAGGCCCGCAGCGTTTTCTTCCCCGCGCGCCGATGTGGCCTGAGTGTGTGGTGACGTACGGGGCGGACGGCAGTGCGTGCTCGTACGGGCGCGAGAGCCGCCCGCCCGTGTCCGAAGTCCTGGCCTATCGGGCCGCTGGACCCGCGGAGCGGGCGGCCGGGCCCGGCATCCCCCGGCATGCCACCCGGCAGCACGCTCCGCGGCCGCTTCGCCGACCGGTCGGACCACCGCCGCGCTGCATGTCGGTGCCCCGCGCGGCGAGCGGTCCGAAGGGTCAGGCTCCGGACTGGATCGGGCCGATGACGGTCCCGGCGGTCACTACGAACCGGCCTTCGGCGGCGGAGGTGCCCGGGATCTCTCCATCCGGGGCCCTGAGGGTGAACGACGCCTCGTCCGCCGGGGTGGCGTGGCCGTTGTTGGGGACCTGGATGTCGAAGTGGACGGGTCGGCCCGGCCCGAAGGTGACCACGGCTTTCTGATCACCGTACTGTCCGGCCGTGATGCCGAGCGGTGTGCCGTGGTGCGCGAAGGCCACGTCGGTCGGGGAGCCGGCCAGTCGGCACGCCGCGTATCCCTTCGGCGCGGTCAGGGTGACACGGAAGTGGACGTGCCCGGAACTGGCCTGGTCCTGCCTGATCTTCGCGAGGTGGTTGGCGGGCCGACAGGCCGACGGGGCGGCGACATCGGAAGACGTCGCGGCCCGCGCGGTGCCAGCGCTCGCGATGGCCGCCAAAGCGATGGCGACGACGATGACGGACGTGCGGTTGGTGCGCATGCTCAGCTCTCTCCCTGCCTTGCCGACTGGTCCCGCGGACCTTCCCCCACGGAACCACGGGTCAGCGGGATTCCTGCCCGATGCTCTTCGCGACAATGTCACGAAATGTCAAAGAACAGCCCTTCCGGACAAAGTCACCGGTGAGCCGGGCCGGGGTGCGGGGTGCGGGGCCGGGCCGCCCACCGGTCTTTCAGGCCAAGGCTCTCAGCAGTTCGGGCCCGTCGAACCGGAGCCGCCGCTGAAGGCAGCGAGGTGGTCGCTCATGCTTACTGAGCGTCACGTCACGCTGTCTGTCACGCTCACCGCTCACCGCGGACCGCGGACCGCGTGACAGCAGCCGTCCGAATGCCCGAATTGAACGTTCTTTGAGGCCAGGACACCCCCGGAACCCCCGTCCAGGGCCGCTTTCGTGACAGCACGGCAAGCGTGACAGTCCCTATCCCGGCCATCACGATCCGTGCGGGTGGTCGGGTCAGTTGTGACCTGTGTCAGTGAACGTTGATCGATTGCCGGTGATGGGCGATCAACGAGCTTCTGTGCCAGTGAGGGATGACTGCCCGCGGATTTGTGTCAGTGGAGGATGGTTCTATTCACGAATCCCGGTTCTGGCTCAGGTTCTGTGGTTCGTTACCGTGTGTCACCAGTCAGATCTCGAAGAGGGTTTCCTCTTGTGGCGGGATCGGAGGGTCGAGGACGTCGCGGAGCCGGGGTGATGTCCTGGCGCCAGATCTCCTGGAACGCCTGCTTCTGGTAGACGTCCAGCCGATCCATACTGATGGACGGGGCGGGGAGCCGCCAGGTGTGGAGCACGGTCCGGGTCTTCAGGAAAAGTCCGTATGCGGCCAGGGCGCACAACGCCAGGACGACAGCCTCCACGCGGGTTCCTCATTCTCCCGACTTTGCAAGTCCCCAGACTTACTCCGAGTTGGACTTCGTTGGGGCGGTGTATGACGTATGTGGCGAGTGTCCATTCTCCGCGCGCCGTGCCCCGTGGGGCCGGTGCGCCGGGCGGCAGCAGCTCGTCCAGCAGCAGCGCGGCGGCCTTGACCTCCGCATGCGGGCCCACCTCTGCCTCCAGCGCCCGCCGCATAGCCGCCGCGTCCAGGTCGGCGTCGGCCACGTAGACCAGGGCCAGCTGACCGCTCCACAGCCGGAACGCCACCTGAACCGTGCGCGACGACTTCGCCGGCCGGGGCCTCGCGGCCGGCCAGTCCCGGTCCGCGGCCCGCTCCGCCACCAACCACGGTTCCAACGATCCTCGGGGGCGACGGCGGCGGGCCTGCCGGCGGTACTTTCGCACCAGCGGGGGACGACCAGGACGGGCCTGGCGCCAGCAGAAGCCCGCTCAACCGCCCTGCTCCAGCGTGCCACCGAGCTGCCCGCAGCTGTCCTTTCCCGCATCCTCGGCATCCACATCGCCGTCGCCGTCAAGTGGCAGCGAGCCGCCGCCGGAGAATGGGCCGCCTGCGCTGCCGATGTCGGCAGCAAAGGCCCACAGTGACTGGTTGAGTGGTCAGGCACAATGATCGCGCCCCACTGGCAACGCACACCGCGTGGCCACCAGAATCACGCCATGGACGCAGGACTTGCAGGACTCCTCGGTGGCGTCATCGGCGCTGCGGTCGGCGCATTCGGAGCTACGGCATCCGCCTGGATCACTGGAAGGAAGGCAGCGCAACAGGCCGAGATCCAGTCCGAGACGCAGTTGAGGCACGCCCACCTTCAGATGGATGCTGAACGGACTCGTGCTCTTCGCGAATCGCGCAAGAGTGCCTACCTGGCCTTCGCCGAAAGCTGTCATCTGGTACACGGAGCGCTGAGCGATGCGGGCATCAAACTTGGAGGCATCGAAGCAAGCGACCCTCCTGAGGAACGTGAAGAGCGCCGCCAAGCCGCCCGCCGCCTCTGGAACGAAGCACGAACTCTGCACCGTCGGCTCGACCGCCTTCAGCACATCGTCTTCATCGAAGGCCCCAGCGAGATGGGCACTGCCGCGCAAGCGGCAACAGGCGCTTTGGTGCCGTACTTCGGCACAGTCATCGACTGGCTGCACGCGGTTGACAATGACACAGAAACGTCGCAGCACGGGGCAGAGAACGACAGGGCGCACAGCGAGGCATACGGCAAGCTCCTGGAGTTCCTCTATGCCGCCGCGGATACCACCTTGCCGGACGTCCAAGACCGGTGAGCCTGGGGTATCGGGCAGTGGTTCTGGCTCAACTTCCTTGATGAGGACACGTTGAGTGATGGATGGAAGTTGATGCGCCGGCAAACTCTCGCCGGGCCCTTGCGCTCTGCCTGCTGCCTTGACGGCGGATCCCTACATTATTTTGAGCGCGTTCAAATGTAGTTGGCGTTCGGTCGATGAGGTGGTGAGAAGGGCGGTTGCCATGGGGTATGGGGAGGGGTGAGCCGCCGGCCTGGCCGGACGCGGCCACGTTCCTGCACGAGGCCGCCAACTGGTCCGCCCTCGACGCACCGAGAGCCGGCGGCCGGTGTACGTCGCGGCGGAAAGGGACACCCTCCGGTAGATGTTCACCACCTCCTGGCCGGCCGAGTACGGCATCCCCGTCCTGGTCGTCCGCGGCTTCGCCTCCCAGTCCTACGCCGAAGTCGTACGCCGCCGCACCGCCCGGCACGGCCGCGCCACGTTCCTCTGGTGCGGTGCCCACGTACCGCAGGCCGCCTTCGTGTGCTTCTCCAGCGAGGACCTGCGCGACTGACCCCGTGGGTGTAGACCGGGCTTATGGGCTTGCGGCAGCGGCTTCCGCGCCGGCAGCGCTCTCGGCAAGCGTCCGATGCTCTGCTGGCGGTCCCGCTCGGGCTGATCGTGACCATCGTGTTGGCCGATGGGCTGAGCCCGCGCGGTGTCCCGCTGGGGCCGCTGCTGATCGTGGCGCCTGCGATCACGGCGTCATTCGCCGGTCCCGTGCTGACCGGGGTGATGGGTGGTGCCGCGGTGGCCGCCCTGCTGGGCATCGGCCTGGCACACGAGAACCTCCTGGGGACGCTCTACTTCGATTCGCAGATCATCGCCCTGCTGGTGGTCTCGGTGATCGTGACCGTGTTCCGCTATCTGCAGGTGCGCCACGCCCGTGAGCTGACGCAAGTACGGACGGTGTCGGAAGCCACGCAGAACGTGGTCATGCGGCCGCTGCCACGCCGGATCGGCCCACTGCGGGTGGCGTCGATGTACCTGGCGGCGCAGGAGCACGCCCTGATCGGCGGCGACCTCTACGCCGCCGTCCGCACCCCCACCGGCACCCGGCTGATCATCGGCGATGCCCGGGGCAAGGGCCTGACCGCGATCAGCGACGCCGCCCTGCTGCTGGGAGCCTTCCGTGAGGCCGCGCACCGCCAGGCCGCGTTGCCCGCCCTCATGGCCTACCTGGAGCACAGCGTCTGCTGGAACCTGGCCGAGCCCGCCGAAGCGGAGACAGCCGGGGAATGCTTCATCACCGCCGCCGTCCTCGACATCCCCGACAAGACCTCGCGGGCGCAGATGGTCACGTGCGGGCACCCGCCACCCTTGCTGCTGCACGACGGGCACGTCACCGCGCTGCCTGTTCTCCGGCCCGCGCCACCGCTGGGCCTGGGCGAGCTGAGCCGCCCCGACTACCACGTCGACACCTTCACCCTGGAACCGAACGATGTGCTGCTGCTGCACACAGACGGCCTGATCGAGGCCCGCGACGCCCGGGGCGTCTTCTACCCGCTGGCCGAGCGCGCCGCCGCCTGGACGGACGAGAGTCCCCCGGCACTGATCCGCCGCCTGCGCACCGACCTGCTCGCCCACGTCGGCGGGCACCTGGCCGACGACGCCGCCGTGATCGCCCTCCAGCACACCCACAGCCAGTTCCCCATCGAGCCGGACCGGCAAGTACACGAGCCTCGCCTGGTCGAGGAGACGGTGACGACGGTCCGTAACGGATGAGGCACGGGCCCACTCCCAGTGGCCGATGAACCCCTCGGCCCGTGCTTCGGGCGGTCGGCTGGGCTGCTCGGCATGGCCGACCACAGCGCTCAGTCACAGGTGGAGGGCCTGGTTGGGTTCGTCGATGGTGGCGGCCCGCAGCTCCGGCGTGTACGCGGCGGTCACCTCGTCGGGCGTGACGCCGAGGCGGCGGGTGAGCTGCTCGGTCAGCTGAAGAGCGCGGCAGCCGCCGCATTGCAGACGGCGACGATCGCCGAGACCAAGGACGACGAGTCCATGCGTCCCTCAGGGGCCACGGTGTCAACATGCGCCGCCAGGTTATGGGACGGCCCTGTCCACGTTCGATGGCGCGAACCGCGCAGTCGTCAAGTTCAGTGGCAATCGGTCAGGGTTGGCTGTCACAGGACACCGGCTGATCACGCTCCGTTTGCGCCCGGGTGTCCCGTATCGGTCTGGCTTTCATCCTCTGGCGCCGGCGACTGCCGAGCTGTCCATGTAGTCGCGGGCGCGCGTGATCAGTCCGCTGTGAATGTGGAGTATCAAAAGACCGGGGACGGTGAAGTTGGTGCGTCTGGTCGGCAGCGTTCCTACCACGACGTGCTCGGCGATGATCACTTCCGGATCGGCGGTTTCGTAGGCCGCGATCTTCCTGACCTCCTGCACCTGGATGGGGCTTGTGCCCCAGGCCGCCCGGTATCCCGCGCGCACTGCCTCGCGTCCCTCGTAGCGCGGAGGGAAACCGGGAGAGGTGAACGGGAACTCGTGCACCGCGTCCATGGCATAGAGATCGGCGAGATCGTCCGGGGACTTGTCGAGCATGGCCTGGTAATAGCGGTTCAGCACCTCGCGAGGGGTGCGAACAGCAGGTGTATCCATATGCGGCACTGACGCCTCCATCCGCTCAACACTTGTTGACCCACCTACCGTAGGGTCGGCTGGAAGTTCGGTCAACGGCTGTAGAGTGAATCGGTGTCCACTCCTCGCCAGTCCCGCGCCGACCGCCGCCGAGCGACCGAGGCGCGCATCCTCGACAGTGCCCGGGAGCTGTTCGCCGAGAAGGGGTTCGATCGCACCACCATCCGTGCCGTGGCGACTGCGGCGAGCGTCGACCCGGCGCTGGTCATGCAGTACTTCGGCTCGAAGCGCGAGCTTTTCACCCAAGCCGTGCAGGCGTTTCCCGTACTGCCGGCAACCACTGACACCGACGCGCTCGTCGAGCAGCTGCTGGCCACGCTCGACCTCAAGCTCGGCGGCCTTCCCGAGGGCACGCTGGCGATGTTGCGCTCCATGCTCACCGACCCGGCAGCAGCCGATCACGTCCGCGTCACCCTCGATCGGCAGATCGACAGCGTCAGCGCTGCCCTGCCCGCAGCCGAGGACCCCGAGCTGCGCGCCGCACTTTTCGTCACCGCCTTGCTGGGCGTCACCATCGGCCATCAGTTCCTCCGCCTGACCGCTCTTCGTGGCGCCTCAGCCGACCGCATCGCCGCTCTACTGCGCCCGGCGTTCAAGGCCCTGGCAGGACCTCCGGACTGAAGACGGCGGCGCTGCCGATGCCCGGTGCGCTCATTGGAGGACCATTCCTTCTGCAGCCCTCTTCGGTAGGGTTGTGACCTCTCGGTCCCGGTGGGTGCACGGCCATGTGCGCGAGCCGTTCGACGGCCGGCATGAGTTACGCCGGCCCCGCCGGGCCGAGGCCGTCTGATCGGCTTCAGGGACACGCCCCGCGGAGGGCCGATCAATGAGCTCCCGGCAGACGACCTCACCACCGGGCAGGTGCTCCGTCGACGTCACAGGAGTACTTCTTTCGTGTTCATCGGATGGGACCGGGCGACCGAGACCCACGACGTCGGCGTCATGGACAACTCCGGCACCCGCGTGGACCGCTGGGAGCCGGCACACACCGGGCAAGGCATCGGGACGACCCTCAAACGCCTTGCCCGGCACAGGAGTTCGGCCGACTCACCGGTGGCGATCGAGACGACCCGCGGGCTGGTCGTGGACCGGCTGCCGGCCGCCGGCCACCCGGTGGTGCCTGTGCACCCGAACGCCTTCCACGCCATGCGTCCGCGCTGGGGAGCCTCCACGGCCAAGACCGACGCAGGGGACAGTCACAAGCTCGCCGACCACCCGCGCACCGACGGCCACCAGCTGCGACGGCTGACCCCGACCGGCCCCAGGACCCTGGAGGGGACGCCGGCGCGTCCGGGGCCCGTCGGCTTCGGACGGCGCCCGGACGCGGGGTGCACACTGTTATGCCGACAGGATCCCCAACAGTGCTGCGCCGAACTCCTCGGGGCGTTCCAGGTGTACCGAATGTCCCGCTCCGGACACGGCGACCTCCCGTACCGAGCCGCCGGCTGCCGCGTACTGGTCCAGGACATGGCGGGTCTGCTCCACCATCGGCTGGGCGGGGGTCCCGTCCCAGCCCGGCACCGCGCCGATCGAGCCCAGGTGTGCCAGATCGAACATCGAGGTGTCGGAGACGATGACGTCATCCTCGCCGCGTACCCACAGCACCGGCGGCTTGGGGTCGATCAGGTGCAGGTCGCCGATGCGGAAGTACGTCGGCGCAAGGCAGTTGAGCACCCCGCGGGTGCCTGGCGCGATACCCGGCCAGGCGGAGGACGGCGCGCTGTCGCCCGGGTAGTGGTCGTCGCCGGTCCGTGTGCTGAGCATGGACTCGACGTACTCGTCCTCGTGCTCGGGGCGCATCGGCGGCTTGACATAGCAGGTCGCCAGGACGCTGCGGGGCGAGAGCGGTGAGTCCTCGCCGCGGTCGCCCTTGGCGAGCAGCTGGACGAACTCGGGGTTGGCCGTGCCGCCGCCCGATCCGGCCCCGTCGGGGGAGTTGAGGGTGCCGTCCGGCCCGTGCGTACCGCCGAAGCCGTACGGGGAGACGGGGCTGACCAGGGTCAGTGAACGCACCGCGGCCGGGTGGTCCCGCAGGTACTGCATGACCACCCCTCCGCCCATGGACCAGCCCACCAGGTGGGCCCGGTCGATTTCGAGGGCGGCGAGCAGCACGGCGAGATCGTCGGTGTAGTCGAGCAGTCCGCGTGTCGCGTCGACCGGCAGCGGGTCCGTGCCGCCGAAGCCGCGCAGGTCCACGGCGATGGGGCGGTAGCGCTGCGGGAGGGCGAGCAGGGCGGTGCGCCAGAAGGCGGAGGAGGAGACGTTGCCGTGGACGAAGACGACCGGTTCGCCCTCGTCCCGGACGTCGAGGATCTGGACGGTCAGCCGGCCGGTGGAGACGCGGCGGGTGCGGAGTGAGGCCATGTCGGGTCCTTCAGGAGAGCCAGGTGGCGACCTGGGAGGTGGCCGCACTGTGCCAGCCCAGTTCGAGGTGGTTGGCGGTCGCGATGGTGGCTTTGCCGCCGACCGTGGGGATGCCGGTGGTGTCGAGCGCACTGGAGATGAAGACGACGCCGTCGCTGGGGCCGCGGTTCTCGTTGAAGATACCGACGATGTCGGGGGATCCGCCGGCCAGCAGATAGGTGGTGACGGAGGCGGGTACTCCGGCGCTGTGCAGCGGTGCGATCAGCGATCCGGCGTCGATGGCGGCCTGGATGCCGCTGCCCGCGGTGTAGAAGCCCTGGCCGCCGTAGTAGGTCGTGTACCAGTCCTGTGCGGCGCCGTCGACTCCGTACGTACCGTCCCAGCGTGCCAGCATCTGGCGCTGGCCGGGATAGTTGTCGTATCCGCCGGAGGGCGTCATCGAGAACTCGGGGTGCGCGGTGTACTGGCCGTAGCAGGTCATGTGGGAGTGCGGGGAGGGGGCGTTGATCTTTCCTCCGCACTCGGGCCAGATGGAGAAGTCATGGGCCCAGCCGTGGGCGTACGGGTAGTCGTAGCCGCCGTTCGGACCGCCGAGCGTGATCAGCTTCCGTACGTCGCCGGCGTACGCCCGCCCCCAGCTCGGCTTCAGGGACGACACATACGCGCGGGTCGACATCTCGCCCTTGCTCCAGCCGACCAGATCGACCTTGCTCACGCCCAGCTTCGCCTTGATGACGGCGATGGCGTCGCCGACGATCTGCGCCTGCATCAGGTTGTCGCCCTGCTTGTGCGCGAAGCCGACGGCGAAGACGCGGTGGCCGCGCGCGGACAGAGACTGCATCATCCCGGTGGATGGGCAGGTCAGGGCTCCGCAGCCGTAGCCGCCCGACTCGCCCGGGTTGGCCCAGGCGCGGTCCGCGGTGTCGTTCGCGCCGTGGACGAGGAGGACGGGTGTGGTGCGGGATCCAGTGTTCCAGCCGGGCGCGGAGTAGAGGAGGAAGCGGTCCGAGGACGGGCGGGAGGCGCCACCGAAGTAGGTGACTCGCTTGCCGTCCTGGTCGCCTCGTCCGTCCGAGGGGTAGCCCTCGGCGCGGAAGCCGCTGGTGGTGTCGAGATAGCGGTCGACGCGCTCCCAGCCGTTGGTGACGGTGCCGACTCCGTAGCTCGCCTCAAGGGTGAGATACGCGGGTGGTTCGGCGGCCGCGGCGCTTCCGCCGGTGGCCGGCAGCCCGGCCACCACTGCGAGGAGCAGGGCGGGCAGCAGCCACCACCGGCGCCCGGCGTTACCTTTGTACCGCATGTTCCTGCCTCCTTGGCCATGATGCCGATGCGACGCACACGCTAGGGAAGGGGCGACCGGGGAGGGGATGTGTGTGGGCCACACAAGGGGAGCGGTCCGTATGGGGTCAAGTGCCGGACGAGGGCGATCCCCGGAAATGGACACCAGGGTTCACGAACGGGTGACAGTGCATATGGCGTGATCCGCTGAAGCCAACCCGGTCTTCCAGTTCATCTCGAAGTGTTACGAGAAGGGCTCGATCACCTTGACCCCGGTTGCGGATGGTGCCGGCGCTCACGGCACCTGTGGTGAGGGGCTTCTTGCACCAGACGCAGGCGCGGGCCCTGGCCTGGTCCCACGTCAGTGCCGTCAGGCCGGGGCGTTCAGAATGGTGCGTAGCAGCTCGCCACGGTTGGGTGCTCCCGCCTGCGCATGGGGGTGGCGTAACCAGACACCGATTGTTCGTCGGATGCTCGGTCAATGGTGTGACGGAATCGCCATGACCCGGGTTTCGGTGGTCCCTGGACGAAGAGGCGTTTCCTCAGTGAATGGAGCCACCATGACATAGCGTCAGACCGAGGACGAGGCCTCCTTCGTCGGACCGCCGCCGACGTAATCCCGACACGCAGCACGTGCCACCCACTCCGTCAGGAATTCGAATGCCCATGCCAGAAAGGAACCCTGGACATGTCCGATGAGCAGCCATTCGTCCTCGATCCCACCGCTGCCGACCACCACGCCGAGGACCGGGCCCTGCGCGCCCGCGGGGCGGCCACACTCGTGGACATCCTCGGGGTGACCGCGTGGTCCGTCTCCGATCCAGGCCTCCTGAAGCAGCTCCTGACGCGCACATACGTCTCCAAGGACGCTCGAGCGCACTGGCCGGCCTTTGCCGACACGGTCCCCACCTGGCCACTCGCTCTCTGGGTAACGGTCGACAACATGTTCACCGCCTACGGCAGCGACCACCGCCGCCTGCGTCGTCTCATCGCCCCGGCCTTCTCCGCTCGCCGTATCGCCGCCCTGACGCCCGTCGTCGAGGACCTCGTCACCGTCGTCCTCGACGACCTGGACGCCCTTCCGGCCGGCGAACTCGTCGACCTGCGCGAGCACTTGGCCTATCCACTGCCGATCGCGGTCATCGGCCGGATGATGGGCCTTTCCTCCACCCAGCTGAAAGGGCTCCGCACGGTGGTGGACCGGGTGTTCGCCACAACCCTCTCCGCAGACGAAGCCGCGGCGAATGCGGCCACCCTCTACCGGCTCCTCGACGAGTTGATCGCCGCGAAAAGGGCCGAGCCCGGCGACGACATGACCTCTCTCCTGATCGCCACCCGCGACGAGGAGGGCGACGGCAGCGCTCTGACCGACGCCGAATTGCGCGGTACCCTGGTGCTGATGATCAGCGCCGGCTACGAGACGAGCGTCAACGTCATCGACCAGGCCATCACCTCCCTGCTGACCGACCCGGAGCAGACGGCCCATGTCCGCGCCGGCCGGTGCGACTGGAATGACGTCGTCGAGGAGACGCTGCGCCACGAGCCGGCCATCAAGCACCTGCCTCTGCGCTACGCACTCGAGGACATCCCACTGCCCGACGGGCAGACGATCCGGGCCGGGGAGGCGATTCTCGCCTCCTACGCAGCCGCCAACCGCCATCCGGACTGGCACGGTGACAACGCCGATCTCTTCGACGCCACCCGAACCACCAAGGACCACCTGGCTTTCGGGCACGGCGTCCACTACTGCCTCGGCGCCCCCCTCGCCCGCCTCGAAGTCGCCGCCGCCCTGCGTCAGCTGTTTGCGCGCTTTCCCGACGCCCGACTCGCGGTACCCCCTGGGGAACTGCAGCCTCTGCCGACCCTGATCAGCAACGGGCACGTGGCCCTGCCCGTTCGCCTGCGCCCGGTATCCCAGTGATGGCTCCACGGACGGGAAGGACGACCATGACCTCGCTTGCTCCCACTGCACTGCTCACCGTGCGGCGGCACGAGCCGGGCAGTTCCGGGAACGAGTAGGGGGGCCCGCGCCGAGAGGCGTCTTCGGCGCGGGCAGCAGGATCAGGCCGCCTTGTAGGCGACGTACCCCCACTGCTCAGTATCGGGACCAGGCCCGGTGCGCTGGTCGGGGAACCAGCGGTTGACCGGTCCGAGGCCGGGCAGGGGGATGGTGAGACCTTCCGCCATTGCGGCCATCGCCTCGGCGGAGCTCGCCACGTAGGGAATGGTCCCGGAGGCCGCGTAGGACTCGTTTGCGGCGTCGACCTCTGGCGAAGCCAGGGTCGTGCACAGGACCAGGCAGCTGCCCGGCGCGAGGCGGGCCATGTACCTCTGCACCAGGGCGGCGGCCTCGGCGGGGTCGGTGACATGGCCGATGACGGCCATCAGCATCAGCGCGACCGGCCGGTCCAGGTCCAGCGTCCGCGTGGCGTGGGCGAGCACCGTGTCCGGGTCCGTCAGGTCGGCGTCCACGTAGTCGGTGGCGCCCTCACGCGTGCTGGTGAGCAGGGCGCGGGCGTGTGCGAGGACGATCGGGTCGTGGTCGACGTAGACGATGCGGGCGTCGGGTGCGACGCGCTGCGCGACCTCGTGGGTGTTGTCGGCGGTCGGGAGTCCGGTACCGATGTCGAGGAACTGCCGGAACCCCTTCTCGCCGGCCAGGTGCCGTACCGTCCGTCCGAGGAAGGCGCGGGTCGCGATGGCCAGGTCGACCGCACCGGGGTACTCGCGCTTGATCTGCTCGCCGAGTTCCTGGTCTGCGGCGAAGTTGTCCTTGCCGCCCAACAGGTAGTTCCAGAACCGTGCGGAGTGCGGTTTCTCGGGCTGGAGGTCCAGATCCTGCGTGCCGTTGCTCATGAGAGAGAGTCCTTTCCGGTCCGGATGCGGTTCGTCGGGGGCGGAGCGAGAGCCGCGGTCGCGTCCATCGCGGCGAGGTAGGCGAGGACCGCTCCCTTGTCCTCCGTGACCGTCGTGGCCTCCGGGTGAAGCCCGCGCACGATCAGCCGGTCGGCGAGCTGCGGGTGGGTGTAGCGCAAGATGTCCGCGGACCCGCTCAGCAGCAGCGGGTGCTGTCCGGCTGTTACGGGGATCACCTGCAGGGTGACCGCCCTCCGGTGTACGGCGAAGTGGTCCAGGTGGGCGAGCTGCTCGGCCATCACGTCCCGGTCCCCGATCATCCGCTCCAGTACAACGCTCTCGATCAGGGCCCACAACAGTACGGGCCGGTCCATGCGGCAGACGGTGTGCTGCTGCCGTTCTTCCAGGAGCCGCAGCCGTCGGCCGATCTCCTCCGCACCGGCGCGGGGGTGCCGCAGCTTCAGGAGCGCACGCGCGTAGCCGGGGGTCTGGAGCAGTTCGGGGACCACACCGGGGGCGTAGGTGCGGATCAGGCAGGCTTCTGATTCCAGATCGATCACCCCGGCCAGGTGGTCGGGGAGGATGTCGCGGTACGGGTGCCACCATCCCGGCTGCCGTGCCTCCTCCAGTGACGCCAGGACCATCTCCGCCTCGGCGTCCGGCGTCCCGTAAAGGCGCAGCAGGTGGCTCACCGTCGCGCGGCGCGGGGCGGTCCTGGCAAGTTCCAGACGGCTGAGCGTCATCTCGTGCACGCCGAGGGCGACCGCGGCGGCCTCCAGGGTGAAACCTGCGGCTTCGCGCCGGGCGCGCAGCTCGGAGGCGAACAGGCGCAGGGCCACGGTGGGGCCGGAACGGGGCCGTGACACAGGCAGGAGTCCCTTCCTCGATCGACGGGTGCCGCGCTGCTCCACGATCCAGCAGCGACCGCTTACTCGCACTCTGCAGGGTTGCAGAGTGTCGGGTACCTTCGATAGTGGATTAGGCCAAACGGCCGAAAACCCTCCTCCGGCCGTCCTTGTAGGAGTGGAGGCATACATGTACATCTGCATGCCGGCGGACCTCGACTCGATTCGCCACACCCAGCGCGTCGTCGCCGCGGAGCTCCGGCTGCGGCACTGCCCTCCTGAGCAGATAGCCGAAGCCCAGCGCGTCGTCGCCGACCTCCTCGATCCGCTCTGCCGGACGGCAGGTGTCAGCCGGTACGGCCTCACCATCCAGCAGTCCCTCACCGTCCCGGGAACAATCCGTGTGAGTGTGACCACGGAGGGCACGAACACACGCCGGGAGATCCCTGTCCCTCACCCCCGGCCTCCCGCCGACGACAGCCCAGGACTCTGAGCGGGGCCGCCGCGAGCCTGCCGCTCCTGTGCGACATGGCCGACGACCCCACTGTCCCGACCGGGCCCGGATCGGATGAGCGCTCGGCCGGATGCCCTCGCCACGCCGGCGCCGTCCAGTCCGGTGACTGTGGCACCGCCGCCACGAAACACGCGCCCGCCGTTGCCACTGCACACGGCGCGGTCACACCCTCGTGGGACCACCCGGCAAAGACCGACCCGCCCTCGGTCCCAGCCCGCTACACCCCCCACGCCCAAGCCGTTGACCAGCACGAATGAAGAAGTCCGGCTGGAGTGCCAGGCAACGGAGTCCCTCAGGGAAGCGGATGAGGCGGCCCTGTGGGGGCGCGCAGGTGCCAGATGCGCGCCGGGGGGAGGTTGCCCCATACGGTGCGGCAGTCGACGGTGTGGGTCTGTTGGAACATGTCGAGCACGTGGGTGACTCCACTGTGCCGGGCCAGGCTCCGGGAAGTACCCACCAGTGCGCGGAGGCGGGCCGTGCCGCGGTAGCCGAAGTACGTCAGGTGGCCGCCGGGCTTGAGTGCGGTGAGATAGGCGGCGAGCAGATCGGACACCTCGCGGGGGTGGAAGTTGGCGAACGGCAGCCCGGAGACGATCACGTCGTAGCGCGCCTGGGGGTCGAGCTCTGCCACCGGTCCGGCGATCAGTGCGATGCGTTCCCGGTGGACCGCCAGCCGGGGGTCGGTGCGCAGGTCCGCGGCGAGCAGGCGGGCGAAGCGGGGGTTGGCCTCGACGAGGTCCAGGGTGTCCTCGGGGCCGAGCAGGTCCGCCAGTACTCGGGAGACCGCGCCGGTTCCGGCACCGACCTCCAGTACGGCGCGTGGCTGCCCGGTGCGGTGCGCCAGCGGCGCGGCGAGCGCCGCGGCGAGGTGACGGCCGCTCGGGGTCACCGCCCCGGTCGTACGGAAGGTCCGGAACGTCTCGGCAAAGAACAGCCGGCGGTCGGCGAGGCGTCGTGCCGGGGTCCGCCGGGCGGGGGATGTGCGTGTCGGGGAGAAGACCATGGCATGGACGCTAGGCAGCCGGGGGCGCACCGGAATCTTCCGATGTGTGACGAAGACCCCCGACGAAAGCAGGGGGTCCCGATGGCCGTTCGCCGGGGTCGACAAGGCAGGAACGTCCCTAGGATGACGAGGTGAAATCCGAGCCGGAGCGCAACATGCCGTTGTGGGTGGAGGTGCCGTCAGCGGTGCTGTTCGCCCTGCTGTCCACGCTGGAGGGCTTTCGGTCGGCCGGTGACACCCTGGCCGATCCGGCACCGTGGGTGGCGGCGGCCGCCTCGCTCGCGGTGCTCGCCCGCTATAGGTTTCCGCGGGCGGTGGCGGGCCTGGCGCTGGTCTCGGTCGGACTGGGAGCCGTGTTCCCCGTGTTGGTGACGCTCTACCACTTCGCCTCGCGCGGCCGGTTGCGAGCGGTGTGGGTGAGCCTGGGTATCGCTCTGGCCGCCGGGTTGCCGTGGCTGGCGGCTGCGCTGGCGCTGGGACGCCCCTTGTCCGGGGGAAGGCTCAACACCTGGACCGGCGCCGGTGTTGGCAATGCCGTGCTGGTGGCTCTCGCCTTGGCCCTCGGCATGTGGGCGGGAAGTCGGCGCAGACTGCTGGGTGCACTGACGGACCAGGTGGAACAGCTACGGGTTGAGCGTGAACTCCGCGCCGAAAAAGCGCGGTTGGCGGAGCGGGCGCGGATCGCCCGCGAGATGCACGATGTGCTCGCACACCGGCTGAGCCTGCTGATGCTGCACGCCGGAGCACTTCAGCTACGTGCTGAGGGGATGTCACCTGCCGTCCTGGAGCGGTTGACCCTGCTGCGCAGCACGGCCGGACAGGCGTTGGACGATCTGCGCGAGGTGCTGGGGGCGCTGCGCTCCGACCGGCCCGCCGGGGCCGATGGGGCGCCCGCCGGCACGGCGCCGGCCCTGCCGGAGCTGGCGGAGCTGCTCGCCGAGGCGCGGACCGCCGGTCAGGTGATCGAGTCGGTGGTGTCCGGTGATGTGGAGAGCACCTCTACCAGCCATCGTCTGGCGGTACACCGGCTCGTACGGGAGGCCCTGACCAATGCCCGCAGACATGCCCATGACGCGCCCGTGACGGTGAGCGTGCACTACGGACCGTCGGCCACCACGGTGGAAGTCGTCAACGGACCGGCCGGACACGTCGGTGACTCCGCGGTCCCCGGAGGTTCCGCAGTGCCCGGTGGCTACGGCCTGATCGGTCTGGCGGAGCGAGTCGCGGCGCTGGGCGGTCACCTGCACACCGGCGCCTGTGGGGGCGGTTGGCGGCTGTTCGCCCGGCTGCCCGCCTCCTCGCCCGTCCTTCGGCCGGTGTCCGCATCGTGATCAATATTCTGGTGGTCGACGACGACGCCCTGGTGCGGCTCGGTCTCGTCGACCTGCTGTCCACCGACCCGGAACTGACCGTCGTCGCCGAGGCGGCGGACGGTCTTGCCGCCCTCGAACAGGCGAGCCGGCACCGGGTCGACATTGCCATGGTCGATGTGCGGATGCCGCGGATGGACGGCATCGCCGCGACCCGCCGGCTGCGCGCGCTCCCGGACCCGCCACGGGTGATCACCCTGACCACCTTCGACCTGGACGAGTACGTCTACGATGCGCTCGCCGCCGGCGCGGACGGCTTCCTGCTCAAGGACACCGAACCGCGCGAGATCATCCGCGCAGTCCATGTGGTGGCGGACGGCCAGGGCATGCTGCACCCGGCTGCCGCCCGTCGCCTGATCGACCGCTTCCACCGTGCCGCCCGCCCCGAAGCGCTGGAAGCCCGCACCCGGGTCGAGGGCCTGACACCCCGTGAGACGGATGTCCTGGCACGGCTGGCGCTGGGTGATTCCAACGCGGAGATCGCGACGGCGCTGGGCATGCGCGAGAGTACCGTCAAGGCACACGTCAGCCGGATCCTCGGTACGCTCGGCGCCGGCAACCGCGTCCAGGCCGCCCTGCTGGCCCGCGACGCGGGGCTGGGCGGCCATGTCTGACCGGTTCGCCGCAGGGGAGGCCTTCGGTCCCGGGAGATGGCGTGACCGGCGTCTTTGACGGTCACGAGCAGGGAGTCCGGAAGGGTGCGCCGGTACTCGTCGGTGACCGCAGGTTCGAAGGAGTTGCACTCGTCCCGCAGCACGAGCCGGATCTGTTCATCGACATCACGCCGAAGGCCATGGCCGACCGGCGGCCACGGGCCGCGACTCAGCCGGGCAGATGCGGCCGCATCCTGCCCACGGAGACGAAAGCAGAACCACCGACCTCGACCAGCAGTGGTCAAGCAACAAATGGCCGGTTGTTGGTGTGAAGGTGTGTGTTTCTGACGAGTCGGAGCCGGCCCTGGAACACGCCCGACGTGCCCTGGCCACGGCCCACGAACAGCGCACAGAGGCCGACGCTGTCCGACGAGCCTCGCTCCGTCGCAACTGTCAGGGCCGAGTCCAAGGCGCCCGCCACGTCCGGGTCAAGTCCGCCCGGTGGCGTGCGTGCAGACTGAGCAGCTCGCGATCAGTGGCCGCGTGCCACGTCATTCGCCCTGGCGTCGGCCCGGTCTCGGCTACGAGTTCCTCCACCACAGCGGTGCCGTGGTCGGCCATGCGGTCGGCCGCACCCGGAGGGTGTCACCGAATCGGTCGGCGAAAGTGAGCACCGACAGGACCGGCACCCCTTCACACGCCATTCCCGACCATTCACAAGCTCGAACTCCGGGACTCGTCACCACTACCGGGAGTCAGCGTGCGGAAGGTACGTTCCGGCGATGAGCCGGATTACGTGGTCGATGACGGACGGTCCGCGCGGGTGGCGCGTTCTGCTTCTTCCCGTGCTCGTCCTGGCCCCTGCGCTGGTGGTCCTGCCGTCCGGCGCAGCTGCGGTTGCGGGCGCGGTTGCCGCGCCCGTCGCCGTGCTCATCGCGCTCCACGAGCTGGCCGTGCACCGCACCGCGGGACCGGCACTTGCGGGGGCGGCCACGGCCACCATGCTCGCCTCCGGTACCGCCGCAGCGCTCGGCGAGCCGCCCCACTACGTGGCGGGCGTGGCGCTGGTGACGGGTGGTGGGGTGGCGGTCGCCTTCGCGACGGGACGGTCGCGTCGGCGCAGGCGAGCCCACCGGTCCGCACTGGTCGCGTACCGGGCCGGCGCCTCCGCGGTGCCCCGGTTCGCGGCGCTCGCCGAGCGGGACCGGCTGGCGGCGGAGCTCCACGACGTGGCCGCGCACCGGCTGACCGGGATCGTGGTGTCCGCCGGTGCCGCGCTCCGGCTCGCCGACCAGGCGCGGACTGCCGAGGCGCTCGGTCACGCGATCGACGCGGGCCGGCAGGCGGTGCGCGAACTCGACCGTCTCACGGGACTGGGCGAGCGCGTCGCGGTGTCCGCCCTCGCCGACATCGACGCGCTGGCCGCCGAACACGGGGTGGACTATCGACGCACGGTGGACGCGGTCCCCGGGAACAGCACGGAGGCCGCGTACCGCGTGGTCCGCGAGGCGCTGACCAACGCGGCCCGGTACGCGCACGGGGCGGCGGTGCGCGTACACGTAGAGCGGGGCGGACAGAGCGGCGGGGCGGAGGGGATCGCCATGTCCGGCGGTCCCGACCTGTCCGGCGGTGGTCCCGCGCTGACCGTCACCATCACCGACGACGGCGGCACGGTCGCCGTGCCCGGCCTCGGTACGGGCCACGGCATCGCGGGATTGCGAGCCGTGGTCCATACCGCAGGCGGAACGCTGTCCGCGGGCCCGGAAGGCTCCGGCTGGACCGTACGGGCACAGCTGCCTCCGGCCGCATTACCTGCCGTACGCCGGGGGCCCTGCTGGCGCGGGCCGATCGCTCTCGACTGGGCATTGGTGGTCCTCGCAGTCGCCCTCTCGCTCGGTGCGAGCCTGCTGTCGGCCGACGTACCGGACCCCTTCCGCGGCTTCCTGCCCGCAGTGCCGATGGTCCTGCTGTCGGGGCTGCACGCCGTGCCGTTGGGATGGCGTTCGCGCGCACCCGGGCGCGGACTGGCGGTGGTGCTGCTGGCCTTGGTGCTCTGGCTGGCCTGCGATCTGGCCGGCTGGACGCAGCCGCCGGTCAGTGACATCTTCCTGGTGTATTGGTGGGTCGAGTTGACGCTCGCCTATGGCTGCGGAGCGTATCTGACCAGCCGTCACAGCTGTCTCGCGCCCCTCGCAGTGGCCGCCGTGGGCGGTGTCACGCTCGCCAGCGGCAGCGGCATCACCGGCAACCGGGCGGCAGCTTGGGCGGTACTGACCGGCGTGCTGGCTTTCCCCACGTTCGCGGCCTGGTCACTCGGACGGTTCACGGCCCGGCGCCGGGACCGGCTGCGGGCCGCTGCCGCCCGGCAGCGGAAGCTGCTCGACCGGGACGCCGACGCCGCAGTTCGCGACCAGCGCCGACGAATCGCCGACGGGCTGCGGCGCACGGCGCACCGGCACGCGTGCGCGGTGGTCGCTGCCGCCGAGGCCGGTCACTTGGAGACCGTACGGACCGAGGCCCGTGCCGGCCTCACCGCGCTGCGGGAACTGCTCACCGAACTGCGGGGCCGGGACGATGGGGACGCCCCGCCCCCAACCCTGGCAGGGATCGCAGTGCTGGCCACCCGGTACGGCACCGCGGTCCGCTACACCGGCTCTCTCCGCCCGGTACCCGCCGTCGTGGAGGTCGCCGCGTACCGGGTCGCCGCGGCGCTGATGGCCGTGGGGGTGACACTCACGGTGCGCAGCCTCGACGACGGGGTCGAGCTCTTTGGTCCCGCACCCGCCGACCCGGGCGTGCGGCGGCGGCTGCGCGCGACGGCCGATGCCACCGGCGGTACCCTCTCGATGTCCGGCCGCGATGCGGTACGGGTGTGGCTGCCGGAGGTGTTCTCATCACGATCAGAGTGACCATCGCAGACGACCAGGCCGTCGTACGCGCCGGCATCGCAGCGATCATCGACGCGGAGCCCGACCTGTGCGTCGTCGGGCAGGCCGCGGACGGCGAAGCCGCCGTCGAACTCGCGCTGTCGCTGCGGCCGGACGTCGTGCTGATGGACATCCGGATGCCTGGCGCCGGTGGCCTGGCGGCGACCGCCACGATCACCGCGCACAATCCGGCAACCCGCGTTCTCGTGCTCACCACGTTCGACCTCGACGAGTACCTGTTCGCCGCCCTGCGTGCCGGAGCCGCCGGTTTCCTGCTGAAGGACGCAGAACCGGAGCGGGTCATCGACGCGGTGCGGGTGGTCGAGGCCGGGGCCGCGCTGCTCGATCCGGCGGTGACCAGGAGGCTCATCGACCGGTTCGCCGAAGGGCCCGACCTGTTCGACGCGGTCCGGCTCGACCGGCTCACCCCGCGCGAGACCGAGGTGCTCCGGCAGGTCGCGCGGGGGCTGTCCAACACGGAGATAGCTGCGGCGCTGGGCATCAGCGCGCCCACCGTGAAGGACCACGTCTCCGCGATACTCGGCAAACTCGGCGTGCGGAATCGGGTCCAGGCGACGATCGCCGCGTACGAGACCGGCCTGGTCCGGCCCGGCGCGCCCTAGGCCCTGTCGTCAGACTGCCGTCGTCGCCCGGAGGGCAGCCGCGCGTGCCGGACGCCGCACGGCAGACGGCAGTTCGATGACAGGGCCTACCGGCATGCCGCCGTTCTCGACCCCGCCGTGCGGCGGGGTGAGCACCCCACTGCACGGCGGTGACCTCCCGCTCTCGGATCGTCCCGCAGCGGGACGGAATGCGCGCGCCGTGTTCCTAGCCTCGTCCGTATGGCACACACACTTGCTCGCCGCCTCGTCGGTGGCGCTCTTCTGCTGATCTCGCTGCCGCTGGCATCCGTTGCCGCGGCGGCCGGTTTCCTCGTCACGGCGTTTGTCACCACGAGTGTTCCGGTGTTCACTTTTGCCGGGCTCGCGTCCGGCGCCCTGGTCGGTTGGCTGCTCGGTCGCGCGGGGTTCGCCGTGCTCGGCGCGGGACGGCGGGCAACTGTCCTCTTCGTGGGCGGGCTGACCACCGCCGTGGCAGTACTCGCCGCCGTCACGGTATTCCGTCCGATGCCGACCTCCGCGACGGCGCCCGTCCCGCCCGGTGTCGCCTTCTGGAAGCTGCCGACGGGCTCGCGCATCGCGTACGTCCACGCCCCCGCCGTCGGCACGGCCAGGCCGACGCCGGTGATCTTCCTGCACGGCGGACCCGGTACGCCTACGGAGGGCATTCCGATCGGCGGCCGGGAACTCGCGGAGGACGGCTTCGACGTCTATTCCTACGACCAGCTCGGAGCGGGCCGCTCCACCAGGCTGCGGGACGTCACCGGATACACGGTCGCCCGCCAGGTCGCCGACCTCGACGCGATCCGCCGTACGCTCGGCACGGACCGGATCGTCATCGTCGGCCAGTCCTGGGGAGGGTCGCTCGCGGCCCAGTACCTGGCGGCCCACAGTCAGCACGTGGCCAAGGCGGTGTTCACCTCGCCAGGTGCGCTGTGGGGGCGCGAGTATCCCGGTTCCACGGCCGGCGAACCCTGGAACCGGCTCACCCCGGCCCAGGAGGCCCGGCTGGAGAAGCTGAACAGCACGCCCAGGATGCTCGCCGCGAGCCTGCTGCTGGACGTCAATCCCGGTGCCGCGCACGCCCTGGTCGGGGACCGCGAGGTCGATCACTGGATGCACGAGGTGGCTCTGACGGGCAAGGACAGCACCTCGTGCCAGGGCGCGCCGCCCGCCGCGGCACACCACAACCCCCAGGGCTTCTACAGCAACCAGATCCTCCGCGACGACTTCGACCGGATCCCCGACCCCCGGCCGAACCTGCGCACGGCGCACGTCCCTTCGCTCATCCTGCGGGGCGAGTGCGACTTCATCAAACCCGCGGTCACCGACGAGTACCGGCGCACCCTCCCGGACTCCCAGCTCGTGACCGTCAAAGACGCCGGACACGCCATCTCCCGCGGCCGGCCGCGCCTCTATACCGCGCTTCTGCGGGCCTTCCTCGCGGGCAGGCCCCTGCCCGCGACCGCATCCTGAACAAAAATCGCACGACGAGCCGTGGCCGGCCAGGGGAGGCGACCGTGTGCGGCCGCCTCCGTCGTCTCCTTCCCGGCCCCGGCCGAGGCTGCCGGAACGGTGCCCTGCTGAAGGTGAAGCCTCCCCTTGATCGTGGGCACCTGGAGACTGGGACGTGAGAGTCCAGAGGAAGCTGTGCCAGGTGGGAGGTGAGTACACGAAGCGGTACTCGGAGGAGTACAAGCGGGACGCGGTCGACCTCGTGCGGTCGCCGGGCCGGACGGCGACCGAGGTCGCCCGGGAGCTCGGGGAGATCCTGAAAGAAGCGACAGCCTTCTTCGTGAAGGAGAGCGACCGGTGAGCACGGTATGCCGGTTCATCCACGCGGAGAAGGCGAATCGCACCATCACGCTGGTGTGCAAGGCGATGAGAACGGCCCGCTCCACGTACTACGCATGGGCGGCCGGACGGGAAGTCCGCGAAACGCGGCAACGGGCGGACGAGACCCTGGCCCACGAGATCACGGTGATCCACCTCGCGTCCCGGCGGAACTACGGCGTCCCGCGCGTCATCGCCGAACTGTGCCGGTGAGGCCGGCCGGTCAACCGCAAGCCGGTGGAGCGGGTCATGCGGGAGCACGGCATCGCCGGAAACGGCCGGCGCACCCGGCGCCGCGGCGTGACCAAGGCCGACACTCAGGCCGCCCCGTCATCGGATCTGATCGGCCGGGACTTCACCGCCATCTGTTCCGGAACAAAGATCGTCGGGGACATCACCTGCATCCCCACCGCCGAGGGTGGGCTCCACTTCGCCTCGTGGCTGGACCTGGCCACACGCGAGGTGATCGGCTACTCGATGGCCGATCGCCACCGCGCCGAACCCGTCGTCGATGCCCTGGACATGGCCGCCGCGCTGGGCCGTCCGGAGCCCGGCTGCGTGGTCCACAGTGGCTGCGGATCGAAATGCATCTCGGGACAACTCTGCACCAGCAGAGGCAAGTTGGAGTATCGGCAAAGCGTGGGGTGAACCAGCAGCTGCTTCGACAGCGCAGCCGCGGAGAGTCTCTGGGTCGTATGGAAAGAGGAGATCGGTGCCCGCTTCCGGCCCGAACGGGCCACCGCCCGCGCCGACATCTTCGATGTCGTCGAGACCTTCTACAACAGACGCCGTCTGCGCAAGCACATCCACTGGGGCTACCTCACGCCCCACGAGACACGCCTGCGTCACCGACAGAACCAGGCCCTCGCGGCGTAACGACAACGTGTCCAGGAGCATGGGGAAACTCCACCGACGTCAGGATCCGGCAGTGGACACGTGGCGAACCAGCTCGGTGGCCAGGCGTCGCATGGCCGTACGGTTGGCGCGCCGCATCGTGGTTCGGACGACGGGTGCCAGCAGGCGGTCGGCGAGCGGGGCGCGTGCCCAGGCGTACGTGAACGACACGTGGCTCCCGCCGGTCCGTAGCGGTTCGATGGCGTAGGTGCCGTGGGCCAGGCGTCGGCCGGCCGCGCTGACGTTCCGTTCGACGATGCGCTGCGGCGGATCGGCCTTGACGACCTCGATGGTGACGTCGGTCCTCGTGCCGCCCAGCGCGGCTGTGACCGTGGCGCACGATCCGATGCCGCGGCCGGGGCCGCTGCAGCGCCAGTCGGTGAGGTAGTGATGGGTGAATCGCTCGTGGTGAGCCATGACATCGAGGAAGTCGTAGACCTGCTCGGGCGTCTGCGGTACGTCGATCGACACGGTGACAGACTTCATGTACCACACGGTACATAGGACATGTGCCAATGGGTACACTCGCGACGTGGCGCATACGGACGGCTCGCATCCCGAAGGCAGGGCCGCGCCAGGTACGGACGGGGACCGGCGCTCCCAACTGGTGAACGCGGCCGTCGACCACGTCGCGGCACACGGCTTCGCGGACCTGAGCCTGCGCGGCCTGGGCGCCGCGATCGGCGTCAGTCACCGCATGCTGATCCACTATTTCGGCTCCAAGGAACAACTGCTCGTCGAGATCGTCCGGACGTCGGAGCAACGCCAGCGTGATCTGCTGTCCCGGTTCCGCCTGGAACCCGGCCTCCCGCCCGCCGATGCTGCACGGCTCCTCTGGCGACAGCTGACGGACCCTCGACTGGCCGGTCAGGAGCGGCTCTTCTTCGAGATCTGCGGGCAAGCACTGCGGGGCCGCCCCGAGTTCGCCCCGGTTCTCGAAGGGCTCGTGAACGACTGGCTGGAGCCGCTCATGGCCGCCGAGGTCGCCGCAGGTACGGACCCTGCCGCGGCCCGGAACCGCGCCAGGCTGGGAATCGCCACCGTCCGCGGTCTGCTGCTCGACCTGCTCGCCACCGGTGACCGCGCCGGTGTTGACGCGGCGATGGAGGAATTCCTCCGGCTGTACTACGGCTCGAAGTGACGGAGTCGCCGATCAGGCCGAGCGGTTGGGCCAGACGACGACCACCGTTCGAACAACGGTCACCGAGGTAGACGTACGCCTCGACTTGCTCCGCAGGCTTTCTGAGGCACATTCGTAGCGTATGGAGAACCGTCCTGCTTCGCCCCAGCTGCCGACGGACGGCGCGGCCGGCCACGCGGAGCACGGATCCCCCGGCAAGGCCGACCGTCCCGATGAGCAGGAGGCACTGGCATCCGACCCGGTTGAGAGACCTGGGCCATTGGGTTGGTACTCATGTTCGCTCTGTATCCGCGCGTACTCGCCGGGGACTATCCGGCCGTCTTCGCTTTCTATGCGGCCGTACTGCCCGAGCTGACGGGATATGTGCTCGCGCGCGGTGACGCGGTGTCCGGATACGCCAGTTGGGACGTGCCCGAGGGGGCGACCGCGTTCGCCGTGATCCAGCGGGATGCGTTCGTCGGTGCGGAATGGCGGGGTCCTGGTGGCGCCGGCCCGGGACCTGCCGGGTTGGGGGCTGCGGGCCCGGGAGGTCAAGGAGCTGATGCGTACGAACATGAACGTCCACGGCGCGCACGAGCCGTCGGTCATCCGGGACAAGAACTGCCCCGGCATGGACATCGGCTCCGGCGCGTGTGCTGTCCCGTGCCCGTACCGCGTGAGGTGAAGAGGCGACCGCCGGAGCGAGGGCGGCAACGCTCGCCGTGAGGGCCCCGCGTGCCTTTCCCGGGCCGGGTGGCAGGTGGGGCCCCGGCTGCGGCCGTCCCGAGAGGATGGCGCCGAGCGGTCAGTGGACGCAGATGTGGGGAGCCGCGCCCGTGACCGGGGGCTCGCTCGCGGCAGCGGCGCGCGCCACGTCGGCCAGCAGGCGCAGGCGCTCCGCACGGTCCAGATAACGGCCGTCGACCAGGACGGAGTGGATCCGTTGCGTATGGCGGATGTCGGTGTGCGGGTCCGCGTCCAGGACCAGCAGGTCGGCGCGGTCGGCCGGCAGGCCGAGCATCCGGGCGGGCGCAGTGGTTGCGGCGTGGAGGACGTCTCGTGCGGGCAGTCCCGCCTCGACGAGCAGTTCCAGCTCGTGGTGGAGAGAGAAGCCGGGAACCGCGTAGCCGGTGCCGGTGTCGGTGCCCGCGATCAACTGCACACCGGCCCGGTGGAGTTCTGCGACGAGGCGTAGTCGGTGCTCGTAGATCCGGTGGATGCGGGAGGTGTCCCGCGCGGTGCGACCCGCGGTCAGGGAGGACCAGATGGTGGGCCAGTAGTCGGTCATCCAGCCGGGCAGGTACGCGAACTCCGGTGAATCGGTGGGCAGCTGATCGGTGCGCTCCAGCGAATGGTGGACGGTGAGGGTCGGAACGACGCGGGTGCCGTTGGCGGCGAGCCGGTCGAAGAGGGCGCGGGCACGGCCGACGTCGTACGTCCGCATCGCCTCCCACTCCACCGCGTGCACCTGCCGGAACCAGCTCGCGTAGCGCTCGAAGCTGGTGCCGAGGGCGGGGTCGATACGGATCTTCGCCATGGCCCGCCTGATCTCGGCCTCCCGGGCCGAGGTGGCGAGGAGGAGGGCGTGCAAGTGCTCGATGGACTGCTGCCCGGTGTCGCTCGCGCGGGCGATGGGAAGGGTGTCGGGGCAGTGGCCCGCGTGACGCAGACCTTGTCGGCGGGACTCGTCGGCGATCGCCTCGTACGCCTCTGGCGTGAGCCGCGAGTACACCTTGACGAAGTCGGCGCCGCTCGCTTTCGCCTCGCGCACCGCGCGGCGCGCGGACGGGGCGTCGGCGACCTCGACGACCCGATCGCCGGTGTCATTGGCCCACAGCGAGGGCTGCCCGTCGATGATTGAGCTGGCGATCACCCAGCGCGGGCCGAGGAGCTGGCCCGCGCGGACCTTGTCGCGCCACTCGTGGTGGAGGGGTCCGCCCCACATCTCGCGGACCGCGGTCACACCGTTGAGCGGGAAGAGGGGCGGCAGCACGGTCTCGGGCCCTTGGTTGTGGACATGGGACTCGACGAGGCCGCCCATGACGATGTACTTGCCGGTCAGGTCGTACGTCGTCGTCCCGCGGGGAATCGGGACCTCGGCCGAGCGGCCCACAAGGATGACGCGGCCGTCGCGTACGAGAACGGTGCGGTCGGTGCCCGCGCCCAGGACGGTGGCGTGGGTGAGGGCGATGGCGCGGCCGGGGTGCTGACCGGAGGCAGCCGTCGTACGGTCCGGATTCGTGCGGGGGACGGCTGCCGCGGGCGGTGCGGCGGACAGGAGGGCGCCGCCGGTGAGGGCGGCCGAGGTGGCGAGGGCTTCGCGTCGAGTGGGCATGGCACCACTCTGGTCCGGGCTGGATCCTTGGTCACTGGCTCCAGGCAGTGGCTTCGGGGTGTCGGCGGCAACACCATGGGGGGTGGCACCATCACGTGCGCCGCGTACGGACGCAGTCGGTTCCGGGCGCGCGTACAGCGAAGCCATCAAGGGCTCGCAGAGTGCTGAGCCAGGACGACACGACCCCCAGCTCCCACCCGGCGCATCGGCCCCACCCGGCTCAAGGCCCGACGCAAGGCCCTGCGGAACGTGCGAAGTGACCGCGGGGCCAGCCCATGAGCACACCGTCCTGCCAGGGCACTCATGCCCGAACCGACCCAGTACCCCGGCGGACGAACCGCTGCAGCCGCTGCCCCCGACGTCATCGATCCGACGCACCCGCACGCGTTTAGCCACGTGATCATCATGAGCGCCCTTTCCGGGCTGTGGGGTGGGGAGTTCGTCGTGAGCGGCGACATCGATCGTCTCGGAATGAGGTTCGGGTGCCTCGTCCGTCCTCATCTGCATTACCCATGCGAGGCGCAATTCTTCATCACGCGTTGCGGGCGCAGCGGAATCCGGCATGGCCGCTGGAGCTGTCCGGGGTGTTGGCGGTTCGGGCGGCGACGCGGTAGCGGTTGCAGTAAGAGGCGTGGCACATGTGGGAGCCACCCCGGATGACCTTGGCGTCGCCGGTTGTGGGGCCTGTCGGGTCGGCGAGTCCGTGGATGTGATGGTCGGTGGTCCACCAGTCGGCGCACCACTCCCACACATTGCCCACCATGTTGAACAGTCCGTGGCCGTTGGGCCGGTACGCGTCCACGGGTGCGGTGCCGTGGTAGCCGTCGGCGGCGGTGCTGTGAAGGGGGAAACGGCCGCGCCAGATGTTGCAGCGGTACTCGCCGTCCGGGTCCAGTTCGTCCCCCCAGGGGTAGCGGCGCTGTTCGAGGCCGCCGCGCGCCGCGTGTTCCCACTCGGCCTCCGTGGGCAGGCGCTTGCCCGCCCAGTGCGCATAGGCGGCGGCGTCGTTCCAGGACACGTGGACCACTGGGTGGTCGCCTCTGCCGTCGAGGGTGCTGCCGGGCCCTTCGGGCCGTGCCCAGGCAGTGCCGGGCACGGCGCACCACCAAGGGGTGTGCCCGGGGCTTGGCGCACCTCGGCGCAAGTGGTCGGGGAGGAAGCCGGCGAAGACGTACGACCAGCCGATCCGCTCGGCATCGGTGACATATCCGCTGTCCTCGGCGAAGGCGCGGAAGGCGTCGTTGGTGACGGCGTGGATGTCGATGAGGAAAGGGGACAGGCGCACTTCCCGGACCGGGCCTTCGCCATCGGCGTGCAGGGTGTGGGTGTCCTGGCCGCCCATCAGGAACGGGCCTCCGGGGATGCGGGCCATGCCCTCGCCGCTGCCGCGTCGAGCCGGTGGCGCAAGGGGTGCCGTTAGGGAGGCTCCGCCGCCCGGGGGCATGCAACAGCTGGGAACGGGTCGGGGGGTGGGCATGGTTCTCACCTCGGCTGGTGTGCTGGTGAGGACAGGGCGGTCGCTCGCCGCTGGTCCAGGTCCTGTTGCGCGCGTCGCACGTCGTTGGCGTACGGGCGGTACAGCAGGGTCAGGAAGGCGCCGTTGACGAGCATCAGGATGACCAGGCCCCACAGGAACACCTCCCGCAGGCCGATGACCTCGCCGAGATACCCGGCGCCCAGGCTGAAGACGGCCCAGGCTATGGCCTCGACGATCGAGCCGTAGACGGTGAAGGCGGCTCCGCGCAGCTCAGGCGGTGTCACCGCCATGACCATCGGGCGGTTGATACCGGGGTTGACGCCTTGAGCCATCCCCATGAGTGCGAAGAACACGCCGAACAGACCGAGGGAACCGTAGTCGAACTGAGTGCCGAAGTAGGCCACGACGGCGAAGGCGATTTGTGCTGCCTGCAGTACGGCGGGCAGCCCGTAGCGGGGGCTGCGGAGGGAGGCCCAGTCGGCCGCGAGACCGCCGAGCACGGTACCGGCGAAGTAGCCGAGGCCGAGGGGGAGCAGGACGATGGAGGCGGCCTGGGTCGTGAAGCCGTAGACGTCGACGAGGTAGACGACGGCGAAGGCGGTCAGCAGCAGGTGGCCGGAGAGAAGACGGGAGATCAGCAGGAACAGAAAGGTGCGGATCTTCAGCAGCGCCGCGATCTGGTCCCGAGCGACGTCTGCGGTTGCCTTGCGGGCCTTGGGGTCGAGGTCGGCGAGCTGTGGTTCGGCAGCGCCGTGGCCGGGGTCGCGCAGCCAACGCCACACCGCCAGGCTGAAGAGGACGTTGAAGACGCCGATCCCCCAGAGACCCCAGCGCCAGCCGTCCTCGAAGCCGGCCAGTTGTCCCTTGAGTGCGGCCAGGACGGCGCTGGTCAGCGCGACCGCTCCGTAGAGGAGACCGATGGCCCGGCCGCGCGCAGGGGTGTCGAACAGGTCGCCGACGATCTCGGTGACGATGGGCTGGGCGGCGGCGTAACCGGCGGCGAGCACGGTGGTGAGGATGAGGAGTTGGGCGAAATTCTGTGCGAATCCCGCCGCCACGCCCCACACGCCCCACAGCCCGGTGGCGACGATGAGGACACCTTTGCGGGACCAGCGGTGCGCCACCCATACCCACAACGGGGCGGTGATGACGCCGACGAGTTTACCGGCGGCGGCCAGCACACCCAGGGCACCGAGCGACAGGCCCAGGGCTTGTCGGATGACGGGGAACAGGCCGACGATCAGGCCGCTTTCGGCACTGTCGATGAGCATGGTGCCACCGAGGAGGGACAGCTGCCTCCAACGGCCCTGGACCACGGTGCCTTGGGCGGCCTCGTGGAGTCTGGCGGGATCGCGGGCAAGGTCGGTCATCGCGACACCTCTTTCTGCGCAGGAGCGGGTGAGGCGGGGAGGGGGCGTGTACCGGGGGCTCGACGGCACCGGTGCACGGCTCGTCGTGTCAGAGCGAGGCAAGCTCTTCGGCGACCTCGCGCAGGCTTGCGGAGGACAGGAGCCCGCCCGCGAGCGCGGCCAGGTCGATGAGCGGGGTGGCCCCGACGACCTGCAGGAGCTCGGAGTCGACGAGTCCGGGCATATGACGGCGCAGGATCTCCACCGCGACGGGATCGGAGATCAGCGCCTTCACGGGGGTGCGCAGAGAGAGACGGCCGGCCGGGTAGTCATCGGCGCGCGGCAGCGATTCGGCCGCTTTGCTCGCCTGTTCTGCCTGGACGCGGGCCAGCAGGTGTTCTTCGCCCACCGGCCCCTCGACGGGGAGTCCGAGCCGTTCGTACTGACTGAGCGGTGCGTCCGTGGCGCGCATCAACTCCACCATGAGGGTGGCCATGCGCTGCTCGACGGCGTCATCGACGATCGGCGTCCGCTGCTCGGGGTCGCCGGCCAGGTCGAAGAGGAGCGTGCCGTGCTGGTACGGATTGAAGAAGGTCCGGCCCCGGGTGCGCAGGGTCGGCACGCCCTTGGTGAAGGTGAAGGGCTCCGCCAGGGTGGCGCCCGCCAGCTCCGAGGGTGAGAAGCGCCCGCGCATATGGGTCGGCATCAGCGTGTGCTCCTCCAGGGGAGTGTTCTGCGGGGTGGCGGGGGCACGCATGTAGACGTACCGGCCGTCGGTGATATTGACGTGGCCGCCGTGGATGCCGAACAGCCCGGCCTCGCGGACGGCGGTCTCGTCGGCGACCGGCAGCGGCGCGCCCTGCATGTCGGCCGGTACATCGACATCGAAGTAGTCCAGGAGCGTCGGCGCCAGATCGATCGTCTGGACCAGTGCCTGCCGGTGCTCGCCCGCCACCTGAGCCCGGGGATCCCACACGAACAGCGGCAGCCGGACCAGCTCGTTGTACCAGGGCTGGACGCTCTTGCCCCACCAGCCCTTCTCGCCGAGCAGCAGGCCGTGATCGGTGTTGACGATCAGCAGGGTGTCGTCCCACAGGCCGAGCTCGTCCATGGCGTCGAGGACGCGCCCGAGGGAGCGGTCGCACATCGACAGCAGCGCCGCGTACTCGTAGCGGGCGTGCTCGACCTGGTCGTCGGTCTGTGTCACGCGGGCGTAGTCGGGCCAGTCGAAGTGGGGGCCGCTGTAGTCGTGCGGATAGAGGTCCTTGTACTGCTGGTGGCTGAAGAAAGGCTCGTGCGGGTCGAACGTCTCGATCTGCACGAACCAGCGGTCCTCCGCCCGGTTGGTACGAAGGAACTCCAGTCCGGCGTCGAACGTCAGGCTCTGCGGGTGGTGGTCCTCGGTCGGCATGTACGCGCGATTCACCCAGTCCTGTCGGAAGCCCTCCGAGCGAAGCCGCTTCAGGTTCTCCGGGATCGGAGGGTCCGCCACATGGCCCTTCCACGGATCGCCTTCCTGGCCACGGAAGAATTCCCAGGTGTTGTAGCGGCCGTGGTAGGTGGCTCCGCCGTCCTCCCAGTAGTGCGGGTGGTCACTGACCAGGTGTGTGTACACACCGTTCTGCTTGAGCAGTTCGGGCATGGAGTCATCGAACGGCTCCAGCGGACCCCAGCTGCGGTGCAGGAAGTTGTAGCGGCCGGTGTGGATCTCGCGGCGGGCAGGCATGCACGGCATCGATCCCGCATAGGCGTTGTCGAAGGCCACCGTGCGCTCGGCGAGCCGGGCGAAGTTGGGGGCATGCGTCCAGTCACCTCCGTACGGCGGCAGCATGTGCCGGTTGAGGCTGTCGAACATCACCATGATCGCCTTCATGACGAGGGCGGCTCCTCTCGTGCGGGTGCGGGGGAACGTGCTTTGGGCTGACGGGAGGCGGCGGTGTCAGGTCCGCCGCCTCCCGGGACTGGGGCGGACGATCGGTGGCCGGCGCTCGCCCCGCCGGGCATCTCGGGCCGCGGCAGGCAGGACGCGGCTGCGTCCGACGGCACCGAGCCAGGCGGCGGAGGGCTTGGGGGCGCGGGCGAAGGTCCTGCGGTCGACGGCGATGAGGCCGAACGTCGGCTCGTAGCGGCCCCATTCGTAGTTGTCCAGGGCGCTCCAGTGGAAGTAGCCGCGGATGTCGATGCCGTCGTGCAGGGCCTCGGCGAGGGAGCCCAGGGCAGCGGCGGTGTAGTCGATACGGCGGGCGTCGTCGGTGGTGGCGATGCCGTTCTCGGTGACGATCAGTGGTGTGCCGGGCGCGAGCGCGGCGCAGTGGCGCACTGCGTGTCCGAGCGACTGGGGGTAGTACTCCCAGCCGGTGATGGTGCGTTCGGCGTCGTCGGGGACGGGCAGCGGGCCGTCCGGGCCGATGAGTCCGCGGGTGTAGGACTGCACGCCGAGCCAGTCGTCGCCGCGGGCAGCCTCCAGGAAGATGTCCTCTCGCGGGTGGCGGAACGCCGCCGCGACCGCCTCGGCACCCGGCAGCGGTTGATAGACCTGGTTGGCGACGGACCATCCTGTACGCACGTGAGGTGCAAGGGACTTGACGGTCTCGACGGCACGTGCGTGGGCGCGGATCAGGGCATTGGTGGTGGCCTCGTCCGGCAGCGGCAGCCCAAGCGGCGGAAGGGCACCGCCGGACGTGAGTGCGTGCCGCACGGCCGCCATGACGGCGACCATGTTGGGCTCGTTGATGGTGCAGACATGGTCGACACCGGAGGCGAGGACGGCTGACGCCGCATCGACGTAGCGGGCGAACAGCTCGTCCGAACCGGTGGCGGCCCAGCCGCCACGCTCCATGAACCAGCGAGGGGAAGTGAAGTGATGCAGTGTCAGCATGGGGCGCAGACCGCGCTCGATGGCACCATCGACCATGTGCCGGTAGTGGGCGACCGCGGCACGGGAGAACTCGCCCGGTGCCGGCTCGATACGTGCCCACTCGATGCTGAACCGGTAGTCGGTGAAGCCGAGTGCGGCGAGGAGATCCATGTCCTCGGGCCAGCGGTGGTAGCTGTCGCAGGCGTCACCGCTGGATTCCTTGATGAAGTCGATGCCGCTGTGCTCGAAGGCCCACCAGTCGCTGTTGGTGTTGCCGCCCTCGGTCTGGTGCGCGGAGGTGGAGGCCCCCCAGAGGAAGCTGTCGGGCAGGCGTCGATCGGTACTCATGATCGGGTGCCTTCCTGGGTGCGGGTGCGGGTACGGGCGCGATGGGCGAGGTCAGCGGGGCTGGGGGAGAGCTCCGTCGGCGATGGCGACCAGCGCGGAGATGTGGTCGTGCGTGACTCCGGCGAGGAACGACGGCACCCGGGCCAGCGGCAACGAGGCGGCCATGGCGGAGATCTCGGAGGCGTCCAAGGACACGGGCACAGGGGAGTCGTCCAGGTCGGCTTTCATGGCCGCGGTGAGCAGCGGGCCTCCGACCGGGTCGGCCAGCCACTCGCCGATCGTCGAATCGGCGGTGAGCCGGCGCGGTCGCGCCGTGCCGTCGCAGCGCACGCGGGCCCGGAGACGCACATCGCGGGAGGAGGCCCCGATCCGCAGCTCGAACTCACCCGGATCGACCGTCCATCCGCCGTCGCGCGGTGACCAGTAGGAGAAGGACCGCTCGTGCAGACCGAGCGTCACACGGGCACTCCCGCCCGGCTCCAGGAACACCTTCTCGAACGCCTTCAGCTCCTGGACGGGCCGGCGCAGCCGCGACACGGGCTGGTGCACGTAGAGCTGCGCGACCTCCGCTCCGGCCCGCGATCCGGTGTTGGTCACGGTGAAGGAGGCTGCGAAGCGGTTCGGGCCCGTCTCGGTCACGTCGAGATCGCCGTACGAGAAGGCGGTGTAGCTCAGGCCGTGGCCGAAGGGATAGGCGACCGCCGTGCCGAGAGTGTCGTAGGAGCGGTAGCCGACGAACAGGCCCTCGCCGTGGTGGACGTGGCCGTCGCCGCCGGGGAAGTGGAGATGGGAGGGAGAGTCCTCCAGGCGCAGCGGAACGGTCTCGGTGAGCCGTCCGGAGGGGTTGGCGATGCCGAACAGCAGGTCGGCCAGGGCCGATCCACCGGCCTGGCCGAGCAGCCAGCCCTCAAGGACCGCAGCGGTCTTGTCCTGCCAGGGGTTCATCTGCACGGTGGCGCCGTTGGACAGTACGACAGCGATGCTCGCGCCGACCTCTGCGACGGCGTTCAGCAGCGCGATCTGGTCGGCGGGCAGGAAGATGTCGGTGCGGTCGAAGCCCTCGGATTCGGCCGACTCGGGCAGCCCCAGGAAGAGCAGCACCTGCGTGGCACCGCGCGCAGCCTCCACGGCCTGCTCGACGAGTTGCTCGTCGGGGACCCCGTCGAGCGTGAAGCCGGGGGCGAAGCGGATCCGTGCCGGATCGCTGACGGCCGCACGGATGGCTTCCAGGGCGTTGTCCACACGGCTGGGCACCACATGAGAACTTCCGCCGCCCTGGAATCGGGGCGTTTCGGCGAAGGCCCCGATGACGGTGAGCGCGGTGTCGGCGCGCGGGTCGAGCGGCAGCAGTCCGCCTTCGTTCTTCAGCAGCACCGCCGACTCGATGGCGGCGGCCCGTGCCAGCGCATGGTGCTCGTCGAGGCTGACGTCGGTGCCAGTGGCGGTGTCCCGGGCGCCGGCGGTGCGTTCGATCAGCTCAAGGACCCGTCGCGCGGAGGCATCCAGGTAACGCTCGTCGAGGTCGCCCGCGCGCACGGCCTCGACCAGGGTGTGGTCCACGCCGGAAGGCGGCATCTCCAGGTCGAGGCCGGCTTCGAGCGCGGCGGCACGGTCGGACACCGCTCCCCAGTCGCTGACCACCAGGCCGTCGAACCCCCACTCACCGCGCAGCACGTCGGTCAGCAGCCAGCTGTGCTGGCTGCACAGAACGCCGTTGACGCCGTTGTAGGCGCACATGACGGTGGTCGGCCGCGCCGTGGTGACGATGTGCTCGAACGCGGGCAGGTAGATCTCGCGCAGGGTCCGCTCGTCCACCTCGGCGCTGACCCGCAGCCGGTCGGTCTCCTGGCTGTTGACCGCGAAGTGCTTGAGCGAGGTGCCCACGCCGAGGGACTGCACACCGTCGACCCAGGCCGCGCCGATGCAGCCGGCGAGCAGTGGGTCCTCGCTGACGTACTCGAAGTTCCGCCCGCCCAGCGGCGAGCGCTTGATGTTGACGCCGGGGCCGAGGACGACGCTGACCCCGTGGGTGATCGCCTCGCGGGCGATCGCGGCGCCCACCCGTTCCACCAGGGAGGGGTTCCAGGACGAGCCGAGGCCCACCAGCGGGGGGAAACAGGTGGCGGGCACGCTGGTGCCCATCCCGAGCGCATCACCTCCTTCGGGCTGCTTGCGCAGGCCGTGCGGACCGTCAGCGAGCATGACCGGCGCGATTCCGGCCTCCGGGATCGCCTGGGTGTGCCAGAAGTCGCCGCCCGAGGTCAGCGCCGCCTTCTGTCCCAGCGTCAGCTGGTCCGGACACTTCGTGTGCTCGCTGTCGCGCATGTCGATCCCTTGTCGCTGAAGCCGGAGTACGAGGGCCTGAGGAGGCTCGGGTCAGCATGGATTTGAAAACTTTGAGTGTCAAGGTTTTGAACATGCGGGTCCGCCCGACGGCCTAGAATCACGTGGTGACCAGCCGCAGCCCCCGGGGCCCCTACCGCAAGACCGTCGCCAGGCGGGAGCAGATCATCGACGCCGCGCTGGCCGCCTATACGGAAGCCGGCAGTCGCGGTGTTTCTGTGCGGGACATCGCCCAGCGTGTGGGCATGACCGATGCCGGGGTCATGCACCACTTCGGCAGTCGCGAGGAACTGTTCACTGCCGTCCTGCAGGCGCGCGAGAAGGCCGACAGAAACGCTTTCGGAGACGCCAGCAGTGATCCGAAGGCCGCATTCGAACTTCTGGCCCACAACGCCACGACTCCGGGCCTGGTCAAGCTCTTCCTTGACGTCGCCGCCGCAGCAGCCGAACCGGACCACCCGGCACATACCTACTTCACCGAGCGCTACCCCCGCCTTCGCGAGAGCCTGGCCGGTCTGATGACCGACTTCGTCGATCACCGGCAGGACCTCGGATCCAAGCGCAGTACGCCCGACGCCGACTGGGCGGCGCGGATCCTGCTCGCGGCCGTCGACGGCCTCCAACTCCAGTGGCTCCTCGACCCGGACATCGACATGGCCGCAGACACGGCCACGCTCAGCCAGGTACTCCTGGGAGCCCTGGATGCTGGTGAGGATCAGGGGCGGGCGGCAGCCTCTGAGGATGTGCCGACGCAGGGGGGCTGACCCGCGGAGTGGGGGAGGCCGTGGCGCGTCGGGAGGCGGACGCGGGTTGCCGGCCCTCTTTGCTCTCTTCCTCGATGGCCCACCAAGTTGAGCGCGTTGCGATCCTTGAACCGGCGGAAAAGGGCGCCCCCACCCTCCACCCCGCCTTCCTCGACCAGCACCGCTTCCGCCGGCCCCTCGCTCACGTGTCGCGCCTGCTCACAGCCCCCTCGGCCTGCCACGCCCAAGTGGCGGCGACGATGCGGGGGGCCGAGGGCGAGGTGTTCTCAAGGCGCTCCGCCGTGACGCGTATGGGCGTCACGGCGTACGCGTTCCCACGGGCGCCCCGCAGGCGTACGCCCGTCAGCCGAGGGCGCGGCGGAGCGGCGCGGCGGCAGAGGGGTCCCAGCCGCGACGGGGTACGGAGCCGAGCAGCAGACGTGTGTACGGATGCTCGGGGGCGTCCAGGACCTGGCCCGCCGGGCCCGATTCCACGACCTGTCCGGCCTTGAGGACCAGCACTTCATCGGCGATGTGGCGGACCACGGCGAGGTCGTGGGTGACGAACAGGTAGCCGATCCCCGCCTGGCGCCGGATCGCGGCCAGCAGGTCGAGGATCTGCGCCTGGATCGATACGTCCAGCGCCGCGACCGCCTCGTCCAGAACCAGGACGCGGGGCTCGACCGCCAGGGCGCGGGCGATGGCCACGCGCTGGCGCTGGCCGCCCGAGAGACGCCGGGGCAGCGCCGCCGCCTCCCGTTCGCCGAGGCCGACCTGGTCCAGGAGCTCGGCGACCCGGGCCCGGCGGTCCGCCGCGCCGAGGGAGCCGTGCAGGCGCAGCACCTCCTCGACGCAATCGGCCACGGTCACCCGTGGATCGAGCGAGAGGTACGGATCCTGGAAGACCATCTGCATCTCCCGGGCCCGCGCCAGCCGTTCGGCCCGGCCGCGGGCGCGCGCCGAGCGGTCCCGGCCGTCGAGACGGACGGTGCCGCCGTCCGGGCGTTCCAGGCCGACGAGCATCCGGACCGTTGTCGTCTTGCCGCTCCCGGACTCGCCGACCAGGGCCAGACAAGACCCGGGAGCCAGCGTGAACGACACGTCGTCGACCGCCGTGTGGTTCCCGTACCGCTTGCTCAGCCCCTCGACGACGAGGCCCTTCGTTCCTTGAGCCGTGCCGGTCACAGTGTGATCCCTTCGTCGGCGCGGTGGCACGCGGCGAGGCCGTCGCCATGTCGCGCCAGCGCGGGGGTTTCCTCGGAGCAGCGCGGCAGGGCAACGGAGCAGCGCGCGGCGAAGGCGCACCCGGGCGGTGCCTCGGCGAGCGAGACGGGGCGGCCCGGAATCGGCCGCGGGGCCGGCGCGTCCGCCTCGATGCGCGGAGTGCAGGCGAGCAGCCCCGCCGTGTACGGATGGCGCGGCCGGTCGAACAGCTCGTCCGTGCCCCGGGTCTCGACGATGCGGCCCGCGTACATCACGTACACCCGGTCGCAGATGGCGGAGGCCAGCTCCAGGTCGTGGGTGACGAAGAGCAGTCCGGTGCCACGCTCGGCCCGCAGACGGGTGAGGATCGCGATGATCTCGGCCTGGGTGGTGACATCGAGGGCGGTGGTGGGCTCGTCGGCGACGAGCAGCGCGGGCTCGCCCGCGAGGGCGGCGGCGATGACCACCCGCTGGAGCATGCCGCCGGAGAACTGGTGCGGGTAGCGGCGCAGCGCGCCGCGCGGGTCGCGGATTCCGACGGCGTCGAGCAGTTCTTCGGCCCGAGCGGTGGCGGCCCCGGCCGCCGCGCCCGCCGCCCGCAGCCCCTCGGTGAGGAAGTCGCCCACCCGTCGCAGCGGGTTGACGGAGGCACGCGGGTCCTGAAAGACCATCGCGACCTGCCGGGCGCGCAGCGTGGCCAGTTCGGTGCGGCTCATCGTGAGGACGTCGCGCCCGGCGACCCGTACCTCACCGCTGGTCCGCGCGCCCGCCGGCAGCAGCCCCAGCACGCTGCGGCAGGCAACGGACTTGCCCGAACCGGACTCGCCGACCAGGCCGACGGTCTCCCCGGGGCGCACCCGCAGACCGACCCCGTCCAGGATCGGCCGGGCGGCCTTGTCGCCCGGCAATCGGATGCCGAGTCCGTCGATCTCCAGGACCGGGTCGGGGCCCGGCATACCGTTCTCGGTCATGCTGCTCACCGTTCCTCCCGCCGAGCGATGCGGTCGGCGAGCCCCTCGCCGACGATGCCGAAGGCCACCACCGCGAGGACGATGCACGCGGACGGCGCGAGCGCGGGCAGCATCGCCCCCTGCTGGAGTGCCGCCTGCCCCTCGTTGATCATGGCTCCCCAGTCGGCGGTGGGCGGCTGCACACCGAAGCCGAGGAAGGACAGCGCCGCCAGGTCCATCAGCACGTACCCGAAGTTCATCGCGGACTGGGCGAAGACGGTCGGGGCGATGTTGGGCAGGAGGTGCCGCAGACAGACCGACCATCCCGACCAGCCCTGCACCCGGTACGACTCGATGTAGGGGCGGGCCTTCTCCTGCCGCGCGATCCCGCGCACCAGGCGTCCCACGTACGGGGTGTACGCCACGGCCATCGCGACGACCGGGGCGGTCATCCCGGAGCCGACCACGGACACGAGCAGGATCGCGAGCAGCAGTCCGGGGATCGCGAAGACCAGGTCCATCGACCGGGAGAGGAGCGTGTCCGCCCAGCCGCCACCCCAGGCCGCGACCACCCCGACGAACGTGCCGAGGAGGGTGGAGACGCCGACGACGAGCAGTGGGCCGAGCAGGCCGGTGCGGGCGCCGTGGAGCAGCCGGGACAGGATGTCCCGCCCGGACTGGTCGGTGCCGAGAAGGTGGTCGGCCGAGGTTCCCGTCAGGCTCGCCGACAGGTCGACGGCCTCGGGGTCGTACGGGGCGAGGAGCGGCGCCAGGACGGCGACCAGGACGAGCAGTGCCAGGACGGCCACGGCCGCCGTGAACAGCGGGCCCTGGCCGAGGACCTTGAGACCGCGCAGGCCGGGGCGGCGGCGCAGGGCACCGGACGCGCCCGACGGGCCGGGGGCTTCGGGGGCGTTCGCCGCGGAAGATGGGATGAGGGTCATGAGGTGCCTTCCCCGTTGAGGGACAGACGGGGGTCGATGAGCGGGACCAGCAGGTCCACGACGAGGTTGACGACGACGAAGGCCGCCACACTGAGCAGCGTGATCGCCTGCACGACGGCGAAGTCCTTGGCCGTCACCGACTGCACGAGCAGCGAACCGATGCCGGACACGTCGAAAGCGGTCTCCACGATCGAGGTGCTGATGAGCAGCCCGGCGAGCATGGTGCCGCCGACGGTGACGACGGGGCCGAGCGCGTTCCGCAGGACATGCCGGCGGACCACGGCCCGCCCCGGCACACCGCGGGCGCGCGCCACCTCTACATGGTCCCGGACCGACTCGTCCAGCATCGCCGAGCGGGTGACCCGGGCCAGCAGTCCGGCGAAGGTGAGCGCGAGCGCGAAGGAGGGCAGGGTCAGGTGGTACAGCCGATCGCCGAGGCCCTCCGGCGTGCCGCCGGGCCCCGGGAACCAGCCCAGTTGTACGGAGAACAGCGAGATGAGCGCGATGGCGGTGACGAACGAGGGCGTCGCCGTGGCGATACCGGTGCCGAGGAGCACCGCGCGGTCCGCGATCCCGGGGCGCAGCGCGGCGAGGACACCGGCCGTCACCCCGAGGACCGCGACCAGCAGGGCCGCGTAGCCGACCAGCAGGGCCGTGCCGGGGAGCCGCGACCCGATCAGGCTCGCGACGTCCTGGTGGTACTGGGCGGAGCGCCCGAAGTCTCCCTGCAGGACGCCGCCGAGCCACTTCGCGTACTGCGCCGGCAGCGGCTCGTCCAGGTGGTACTGGCTGCGCAGGGACGCCACGGTCTCCGGGGTCGCGGGGCGGCCGTGCAGCAGGAAGGACACCGGGTCGCCAGGCGCGAGGTGGATTGTGCCGAAGACCACGAGCGAGGTCACGAACAGCACGGTCACCAGGCCGGCCAGCCGGCCGAGGAGGTAGCGGGTCATCGCTGAGCGGCCCCGATCGTCGCGGCCCAGGGGTAGTACAGCTGAGCGATGCCGGTGGGGGCGCCGGTGATCCGCTCGCCGAGGTAGACCGAGAACGGCGCCTCGTAGAGCGGGATCACCGGCAGCTCGCGCACCGCGATCTCCTGGAGCTTCGCGGTCAGGTCGGCGCGCTTGGCGGGATCGGGCTCGGAGTTGGCCCGGTCGAAGGCGGCGTCGAACCCGGCGTCGGACCAGTTGCCGTAGTTCCCGAAGTCGCCTGTGCGCAGGTACTGGTAGAACTCCAGCGGGTCGGGCGTGTTGTCGTACCCGTTGGTGACCACCAGGTCGAGACCGGTGCGCGCGCCGGGGTCGACGAAGATCGAGCTGTACGCCTCCGGGGAGACCGTCTTCAGCTCGACGTCGAGTCCGATTTGCCGGCCGGCCGCCTGCACGGCGTTGGCGACGACGCTGATCTCGGGCGCGAGCGGGCTGGTGACCATGGTGATCTTCCGGCCCGTGGCGCCGGCCTCGGTGATGAGTTTCTTCGCGGCCTCGACGTCGTACTTCGGTTCGGGCAGGGCGCCGAAGTAGCCGGAGGTCTTCTCCGGCACGAGGGCCCAGGCGCCCTGCGCCGCAGGTGCCTTGGCGGGGACGCCGACACCGCCGGCCGCCGCCTTGATGATGCCCTTGCGGTCGAGCGCCATGGAGAGCGCCTGACGGACCTTGAGGTCGCCGAGCGGGCCGTGGTAGTTGAGGACGGCCAGGTTGGCAGCGGCGGTGTTGGGGCCGAAGAGGACCTGGCCCTTGCCGCTGGAGCGCAGTTGCGCGAGCGAGGTGGAGGGCACCATGTAGCCGCCGTCGGCGGTGCCGGAGCGCAGGGCGTTGGTGCGGGCCGCGGAGTCCTCGACGAAGGTGAACTTCACGGTGTCCGTCCTGGGGATCAGCGCCCGGTCCCAGTAGGCGGGATTCTTCTTGAGCGTGATGCTGTCGCCCTGGGCCCACTTGCCGAGGGCGAAGGGGCCGGTGCAGTTCACGGTGCCCTTCGGGCTGCCGTAGTCCTTGCCGTTCTCGGCCAGGGTGGCGGCGCTCTCGACGGTGCCGGGGGAAGCGGCCATGAGCTCGTTGAACAGGATGTCGGGCTTGCGCAGCCGGATCGTCACCTCCAGCGGGCCGGTTTTTTTGATGGAGCCGACGTTCTTGAACGAGGAACCCCACGGGGAGCCGGTGGCCGGGTCCGTGTGGCGCTTGAGGGAGGCGACCACGTCGTCCGCGGTCATGGTCGTTCCGTCGTGGAACTTCACGTCCGGGCGCAGGGTGTAGACGAGGGTGCGCGGATCGGGCTGGGCGTACTTGACCGCGAGACCCGGTTCGATCTTCAGGTCCGGGGTGACCCTGAGGAGCTGCTCGCAGACGTTGGCGAGCACGGTGTTCGGCGGGTAGTCGTACGCGAGGGCGTAGTCGAGCGTGTACGGCTCGGCGTAGAGAGACCAGGTGACGGAGGACAGGGAACCCTTCGCCGGCGCGGAGGTCGGCGTGACCCGGTACCCCGGGCCGGTTCCGTTCCCGGCGGAACCGGGTTTCGTGGCGCCGGAACAGGCGGTGGCGGTGACCGCGAGGGCGGCGGTGCAGACGAGCGACGCGATGGCTCTGGGCATGCGCAAGGAGAACCAGCCCTTTACGGGTGTAGTGACGGGCGCTGGGGGATGGAGCGAGTATTGGTGCGGGAACGTTCCCGCACAAGGCTTTGCGGGAACGATTTTCCCGAGGTCGTGAGGGTGGCAGCATGAGCCCCATGACCGAAGCTTCACGGCACCGCGGGCACGCCTCGCCACCCACCCCGCCACGCGTCCGGCTCGTCGACGTGGCCCGCGAGGCGGGCCTGTCCAAGACCACCGTCTCGGCGGCGCTCAACGGCACCGGACGGCTCTCCCCGGCCGTCCGGGAGAGAGCCAGGGAGACCGCGCGCAGGATGGGCTACCGGCCCAACGCCACCGCACGCCAACTACGCGCGGGACGGGCCAGGTTGATCGGATACGTGGTCGGAGAGTTCGTCGGCGCCCCGTGGACGTTCCTGGAGTCGCCGTACTTCGCGCAGCTGACCAGCGCGACCGCGCAGTCGGCGCTCAGCCGTGGCTACGCCCTGGTGCTGCTTCCCTCGGGCTCCCTCCAGGACGAGTGGGCCGATCTCCCGCTCGACGCGGTGATCGTCGCGGACCCGGTCGCCGATGACCGGATCGTGGGCGACCTCCTAGCCGCCCGGATCCCCGTCATCAGCGACCGTTCCGTGGAGGGACAGCCGGGTGCCCAGTGGGTGGACGTCGACGCGGGCGAGGCCGTACGCAAGGCGCTCGACCATCTGGCCGGGCAGGGGGCGCGGCGGCCCGCGCTCGTCCTGCCCGACAGTACGACCCGCTTCCACACGGGCGCGCTCGCCGCCTACCGCGACCGGTGCGTCGCGCTCGGTCGGCAGGAGCACGTCGCACTCGCCGCCGAGGCCGGCAACGGGCCGGTGGTCCGGGCCGTCGAGGAGGCCCTCGGCGGGCCCGACCGGCCCGACGCGCTGCTCGTCGTCGCCGAGGCGAGCCCGCCCCTGGTGCTGGAGGCGGCGCGCCGCCACGGCTACCGGGTGCCCGACGACCTGCTCGTGGTGTGTGTGAGCGAGGACGTCACGGCCACCCACACCGAACCGCCCGTGACGACGCTCAGCCTGCGGCCCGGGGAGATCGCGGAGGCCGGCATCGAACTTCTCGTGGCCGCCCTGGAACTGGGCCGCGAGGAGCCCTCCGGCGTGCTGGTGCAGACGCGGCTCGACGTACGGGAGTCCTCGCTCCGCAGGGGCGGGCACTGAGCCGGAGCGGACCCGGCGGCTCACTCGGTCGGCTCAGACCGTGTGGACGAGCGTGCCGCCCACATACGTCCGCTCCACGCGCGCTCGGGCGATCTCCTCGGGCGGCGCGGTGAGGATGTCGCGGTCGAGGACGACGAGGTCGGCGAGGTGTCCGGCGCGCAGGCTCCCGGAGTCGTCGCAACCGTTCACGTGCGCGGTGCCCGCGGTGTAGGCGGCGAGGGCGGTCGGCAGGTCGATCCGCTGCTCCGGGTAGAAGACGCGGTTCCCGGGGGACTCGGGGGCGACCCGGTTGACGGCGACGTGGATGCCCTCGATCGGGTCGGGGCTGCTCACAGGCCAGTCGCTGCCCGCGGCGAGAGTCGCCCCGCTGCGGACCAGCTCGCCGAACGGGTACTGCCAGGCAGCCCGTTCGGGCCCGAGGAAGGGGACGGTCAGCTCGTCCATCTGGGGCTCGTGGGCGGCCCAGAGGGGCTGGATGTTGGCGATGGCCCCCAGCCGGGCGAAGCGGGGGAGGTCGTCGGGGTGAACGACCTGGAGATGGGCGAGGTGGTGGCGGTTGCCGCGGTGGCCGTTGGCGTCGACTGCGGCTTCCAGAGCGTCGAGGGCCTCGCGGACGGCTCGGTCGCCGAGTGCGTGGAAGTGGATCTGGAAGTCGAGGGCGTCGAGTCGGGTGACGTAGCCGCGCAGGGCCAGCGGATCGACGAAGCTGAGCCCGCTGTTGGCGGTGGTGCAGCCGCAGCCGTCCAGGTAGGGGGCGGTCATCGCGGCGGTGAAGTTCTCGGCGATGCCGTCCTGCATGACCTTGACGGAACCGGCGCGGAACCGGCCGTGGCTCAATTGCTCGCGCAGCGCGACCAGTTCTTCGATCTGCTCGGCCCCGCGCTCACGGTCCCACCACAGTGCACCGGTGACCCGGGCCGTGAGCGATCCGTCCCGTGCGGCGGTCAGATAGGCGTCCGACGGGTCGGGCTTGCCGTTGAACACCCCGAGCAGCGCGTCCTGCCACCCCGTGATGCCGAGCGAGTGCAGCAGCTCCTGGGCGCGCATCAGGCCGGCCAGGCGCTCGGCCGGGGTGCTCGCGGGTATCAGCCGGGAGACCAGGGCCGTCGCGCCCTCCTGGAGCATGCCGCTGGGGGCGCCGCCCGGCTCCCGCTCGATCCGGCCGTCGGCCGGATCCGGGGTCCCGGCGGTGACACCGGCCAGCTCCAGGGCACGGGTGTTGGCCCAGGCGCCGTGGTGGTCGCGGTTGGAGAGCAGCACCGGACGGTCCGGGACCACGGAATCGAGCAGCTGCCGGGTGGGCAGACCGCCGGCGAAGCTCTCCATCGACCAGCCGCCGCCGGTGATCCAGGCACGGTCGGGATGCGCGTCCGCGTACGAGCGGATCCGCTCCAGGTACTCCTCGACGCCGACCGTTCCGCTCAGATCGCACTCGGCCAGCTCCGAGCCGCCGTACACCGCGTGTATGTGGGCGTCCTGAAAGCCGGGGAGCAGCAGTTTCCCGTGCAGGTCGACCACTTCGGTGCCGGGACCGATGAGTTCGAGCACCTCGTCGTGGCCGACGGCGGCGATCCGGTCGCCGACGACGGCGAGCGAAGTGGCCCGGGTGCGGGCCGGATCGGCCGTGAAGACGGGGCCGCGGGTGAAGACCAGATCGGCTGCGGTCATGCGCTGCTCCAGTGCGTGAGGGGGCGGTTGATCGTTGTGACGAGTGCCATGCAATCCGGATGGTCTTTACACGTCAATGGTGTTGTCATAAGGTCCGGCCATGGCCGATCGCGTGGTTTCCGAAGGGCAGCGAAAGCGCCGCCGCCCCACCAAGCAGGGCGCCGTCCTTTCCGAACGCCTGATCGTCGACACCGCCCTGCGCCTGGTCGTGCAGCACGGTGCCGAGGCGTTGTCCGTGCGGCGCCTGGGCGCGGCGCTCGGCGCCGACCCCAGCGCTCTCTACCGCTACTTCCGCAACACGGACGCCCTGCTGCTCGCCCTGGCCGACGAGCTGATCGGGCGTGCCCAGGAAGGCTTGAAGCCGACCGGTGACTGGCGTGCCGACCTCCGGGCGATGGGGCTCAGGATCCACGCGTCGTACAGCTCCAACCCGCAGGCCACACTCCTGGCCGCGCACCGCACGACCGGCCGTCCCCACGAGACCCGGGCCGTCGAGACGGTCCTCGGCATCCTGCGCGGGGCGGGCTTTCCGAACCCCCTGGCGGTACGGATCTACCACGCGTTCGTCGACCAGGCGCTCGCCTTCGCGGCACAGGACGCCGCCGTCCTCGCCCGCCCCGCGAACGCTCAGCAGGCGGATGCCGAGGTCTGGCACGAGGTGTACGGAAAGCTGTCGCCCGACACCCATCCGAACATCACGTCGGCATACCCGTTGCTCGCCGCCGACATGCGCGACAGCGGGTACCCCTTCGCGCTGGAACTGATGCTGGAAGCGGTGGCGGCCCGGCTGCCGGGGACGGCCGACGCGGGCGCCGGGCCGACGGGCGGTTCAGATCACGGGGACGGGTGACCAGCGGCCCACTGCCGCGAGGTCGGCGCTGATCCGCGCCGCCGTCTGCATCAAGTGGGGGAGGAGCGTGGCCAGGCTCTGCTCCGCCGGGCAACGTCCGGCGCGGAGCTGGGGCTGGGGGACCGCATCAGGGCCTTCCGGGGCGAGGTCGCCGCGCCCACCGAGGTCGGCCCCCTGCTCCGTACCGCCTTCGACATCGACGTGATCGCCGAGGGCTACCGTGACTTCCTGGTCCGCTGGGGCGGCGGCTCCGCGCCCGGCGAGGCCGGCGACGACCTCGGCCGCCAACTCCTGCTCCACACCGACTGGCTCGACCTGGTGCGGCGCGACCCCCACCTGCCCGCCGAGCACTTGCCCGAGGAGTGGCCGGCCGCGCGCGCCGAGGAGCTCTTCCGGGAGCTGGCGCACCGTTTCGGGCCCGGGGCGAGCCGGATCGCGCACGAGATCCTCGACCGCTGGGATCCGTCCGGATCTATCTGACTGGCCTGACCTGCGGAAACGGGTGTGTGGGGGGTCTTACGTCAACACCATTGACCTTATCGAGTCCTGGCGGGTCTCATTACGGCATTCCGGAGGCACGTACCTCCGCGATCCTAAGGAGCCCGCCCCATGGACCACCTCACCTCGCTCCGGGACGCCGAACCGACCCCGTTCTGGCTGGACGACCCCGACCGGCCGCAGGCCACCCCCGCCCTGACCGGGGGCACCACCTGCGACCTCCTCGTGGTCGGCGGGGGGTACACCGGCCTCTGGACCGCCCTCGTCGCCAAGGAGCGCGACCCCTCGCTCGACGTGGTGCTCATCGAGGCCGACGAGGCCGGCGGTGCGGCCTCCGGCCGCAACGGCGGATTCTGCGAGTCCAGCCTCACCCACGGCCTGCACAACGGCCTCGGCCGCTGGCCCGACGAGATCGGCGTCCTCGAACGCCTCGGCCGCGAGAACCTCCAGGCCATCGAGGACACCGTCGAACGCCACGACATCGACTGCGCCTGGGAGCGCACCGGCTCCATCGTCGTCGCCACCGAGCCCTACCAGGTCGAGGGCCTCCGGCACGAGGCCGAGGTCGCCGCCCGCTACGGCGGCAAGCCCGTCCTGCTCGACACCGACGCCGTCCGGGCCGAGATCGACTCCCCGACCTTCCTCGGTGGTCTGTGGAACAAGGACGACGTCGCCATGGTCAACCCGGCCCGGCTCGCCTGGGGCCTCAAGCGCGCCTGCCTCTCGCTCGGCGTCCGCGTATTCGAGCACACACCGGCGCTCTCGCTCGACGAGCGGGGTGCCGTGATGACCGCCCGTACCCCCTACGGCAGGATCACGGCCCGACGGGTCGCCCTGGCCACGAACGCGTACCCCTCCCTGCTCCGCCGCCACCGCCCGTACACCGTCCCCGTCTACGACTACGCGCTGATGACCGAGCCGCTGAGCGAGCGGCAGCTCGCCTCCGTCGGCTGGCGCGGCCGTCAGGGCTTCGCGGACAGCGCCAACCAGTTCCACTACGTCCGGCTCTCCGCGGACAACCGCATCCTGTGGGGTGGCTACGACGCCGTCTACCGCTACCGGGGTCGCGTCCGCGCCGAACACGACCAGCGGCACGCGACCTTCGCCACCCTGGCGCGGCACTTCTTCACGACCTTCCCGCAGCTGGCCGGGGTGAGGTTCACCCACGCCTGGGGCGGGGCCATCGACACCAGCACGCGCTTCTGTGTCTTCTTCGACACGAGTCACCACGGAAAGGTCGCGTACGCGGCCGGCTACACCGGCCTCGGTGTCGGTGCGACCCGATTCGGCGCGGAGGTCATGCTCGACCTGCTCGCCGGCGAGCGCACCGAGCGCACGGCGCTCGACCTCGTCCGCCGCAAACCCCTTCCGTTCCCGCCCGAGCCGGTCCGCTCGATCGGCATCGGGCTCACCAAGTGGTCCATGGCCCGTGCCGACCTCAATGAAGGCCGCCGCAACCTCTGGCTGAGGTCTCTGGACCGCTTCGGTCTCGGCTTCGACAGCTGAGTGTCCGCCGCCCGCCCACCCGCATCATCCGCACAACCGTCCTGCCTTCCCCGCACTGGGCACGGCCGGGGAGGCCCGACGTGACCGCACCCGAAATCCGGCCCGCAGCTCCCGTGATGCCGGATCCCGGCGGGCCCACCACGTCCGCCGGACGCGCCCTGCTACGGCTGATCCCCATGCTCACCGTGTCCAACGCCGCGATGTACATGGTCTACATGGGTATCGGTGTGGTGCTGCTTCCCATCCAGGTGGAACTGGTCGACCCGGCGGACAAGGTTGCCAACCTCGGCCTCGTCTCCGGCATCTCAGCGATCTTCGCGACCCTCTTCAACCCACTCGCCGGCCTCTTCTCGGACCGTTCCGGGCGCCGCGACCCCTGGATCCTCGGCGGCGGTCTCGCCGCCCCGGCATGCTGGCTCTCCTCGGCGCGGCCAAGACCGTCCTGCTCGTCACCATCGCGTGGTGCGGCGTCACGGCGTACGCCGCTCCCGTCCCCGGACCCGACGAGCCGCCGCTCGCCGGGATGCGGATCCTGATCTCCAACGACGACTCCATGCAGGCCGCCAGGGCGAGCAACTCCGACGGCCTCGGCCTGTACGAGCTGCGCCGCGCGATGTGCGCCGCGGGCGCCGACGTCGTCGTGATGGCCCCCTGGCAGGTCCAGTCCGGCAAGGGCACCGCCGTCACCAACGGCGGCGTCCTCACCACCCAGCGCCGGACCACCCTTCCGGCCGGATACGAGAACGACTGCGCGGGCGCCCCCTCGGACGGGGCGGTCTTCGGCGTCCGCCTCTCCGACGGCCCGTGCGCCGAGGACACCCCCAGCGCCACCCCCGCCGACACCGTCAAGCTCGCCCTGGGCGGGGGCCTCAAGGCCAAGGCCGGCTGGACCGATGCCCCCGACCTCGTCCTCACCGGCATCAACTCCGGTCCCAATGTGAGCGCCCAGGTCAATGACTCCGGCACCGTCGGCGCCGTGATCGCCGCCGTCGACGAGGGCGTCCCGGCCCTCGCCCTCTCCTCCACCGGGGACGAGACCGAGGTCAGCTTTCCACGCGAGAACTACCGTGTCACCGCCGAGTTCGCCACCCGCTTCGTCGCCGGACTGGAGGAACGCTCCCTCCTCACCTCCGAGTTCGTGCTCAAGGTCGACCACCCGGACGTCAGCGCCGGACAGCCGGCCGGTGCGCCCCGGTGGACGAGCGTCGGCCACGGCAAGGTCGTCCGGCACACCTACGAGGAGACCGGCGAGAGTTCCTTCGGCATCGGCCTCGGCTTCTGCGAAGAACGGCCGGGCGACCCCTGCACCGAGACCGTCAGGAACGCCGACGCGGAGGCCCTGTACGGGGAACACCGCATCTCCGTCGCTCCGGTGACCGCCGACCGCACCTACGGAGCGAAGCCCCCGCGCCCCGGGATCTTGCGGAAGATCCGCCACTATGTCGAGCACGAAGCCGCCCGAGTCCGAACCACCCACGGCAGGAGCCCCATCTCATGACCGACACCCTTGTCTCCACGAACCGCGGGCCCGTGCTCGGCGAGCGCCGGGCCGACGGCAGCCTCCGCTTCCTCGGTATTCCGTACGCCCAGCCACCGGTGGGTGACCTGCGGTTCGCCGCGCCCGTCCCGCCCGAGCCGTGGACGGAGCCGCTGGACGCCATGGCGTACGGGCCGACGGCCCAGCGGCGCCCGTTCGCCGACGTGACGACGATTCCCGAGCCGTCGATCCCGGGCGAGGGCGTCCTGAACCTCAACGTCTTCACCCCCGACACCGATCCGGAATCCGGGCTGCCCGTCCTCGTGTGGATCCACGGCGGCGGATTCGTGGCAGGCTCGGCGGCGAGCCCGTGGTACGACGGGGCCGCGTTCAACCGGGACGGGGTCGTCCTCGTGTCCCTCGGCTACCGGCTCGGGATCGAGGGGTTCCTGCACGTGGAGGGCGCCCCGGACAACCGGGGTGTACGGGACTGGATCATGGCCCTGGAGTGGGTGCGGGACAACATCGCGGCCTTCGGCGGCGACCCGGCCGGGGTGACGATCGCAGGCCAGTCGGCGGGCGGCGGGGCGGTCCAGACCCTGCTCGCCGTCCCCTCCGCCCAGGGCCTGTTCCGGGCCGCGATCTCGGCCTCGGGCGCTGTCATGTCGCCGCAGGGCAGGGACCTGGCCGAGACCGTGTCCGCGCTCTTCGCCTCCCGTACCGGCCTGCCAGCCACCGCCGCCGCCCTGCGCGACCTGAGCGACGACGAACTCCTCGACCTCCAGGACCGTCTGCGGGAGCCGGGCCCGGACCGTGACGAGCTCCCGATGCTCGACCTCGCCCCCTTCGTCGACGGGGAGCTGATCCCGGAGCCGGTGCCGGAGGCGCTCATGGAGGGCGACGCCGGAGCCGAGGTCCCGCTCATGCTCGGCTTCACCGCCCACGAGTTCCACATGGTCGAGCCCGCCGGACTCGGGCAGGCCCTCACGGACGAGCTCTTCCGCATCCCCGCTCTGGCCCTCGCCGAGGCCCGTGCCGAACGCCAACGCCCCACCTGGCTCTACCAGTTCGAATGGACGGCCACCGCCCCGGCCTTCGAGGGCCACCACTGCGTGGACCTGCCCTTCGCCTTCGACCTCCTCGGCGCACCCGGCGTCCCCGAGGCCCTCGGCGCCACCCCGCCCCAGGAACTGGCCGACGCGGTCCACACGTCCTGGGTCCGCTTCGTCAGTGACCTCGACCCGGGTGAGGCCTGGCCCCCCTACACCCCGGCCTCCCGCGCCACCCGCCTCTGGAACCGCACACCGCACACTGCCCACGACCCCCTGGGCCGGCTCCGGAGGCCGTAGCACTTGAAGAAGCGGCGCGGGCGGCCGGACCGTCCGCGCCGAGCAGGTGTCGCAGTCGTCCTCGGCCCACCGGCCGTGACGGTCAGGCATCCAGGGGCTTCGGTGGAGCGACCACGATGTCCCGCTTGAGGATCTTGCCGGTCGCTCCCTTGGGCAGTGCGTCGGCGAACCGCACTGTCCGCGGGTACTTGCAGGCTGCCACCCGCTGTCTGACATAGTCGCGCAGCTCGTCCGACGTCGTGCGGGCGCCGGGCCGCAGGACCAGCACGGCGGCGACCTCCTCACCGTGCGCGGGGTCGGGAACACCGACCGCCGAGGCCTCCAGGACGTCCGGGTGCTGGTACAGCACCTCCTCGCGACAGAATCTCCCGATGATCAGCGGAATGGCACCTTCCGGCCCTCCCGAACCAACGCTACGGAGTGAGCCGGCGCAAGCCATACCCCAGCGACCTGTCCGACGCCCGATGGGCCCTGATCGAGGCGACCCCGACGGCATGGAGAAAGGCCCGGCCCGACGGCAGGCCCACCGGCACCGCCAGCTCCGCAGCCGTGACTCACGTCGCCTCGATCGACAACCTCGCCAAGCGCATAGCGGACGAGACCACGCCAACCTGGAGAGGAACCTATTAGGGCATAATGGGTAATTCGCCCACAGTGAGCGCCCTCTGAGGACCGAACGAGGGTCCAGCGGGTTCCGGCGGCCGATTATTGATCTTGCTCGGGCAAAGGACTGTTCATGGGAGCCGGCCGTCCACCTCAGCCGTCTGTCCTGTCCGAGTTCCGGTCGGCATCGGACAGCCGGTGCCGGGCCGAGCTCTTGTCAATCACCCTGGGGCAGGCGGTGCGGAACACGTCCGTCGTGGGCATCCTCCTCGTAGCCGGCACGCTCGTCCCAGTCACCGAACGTCTTCCGGTACGAGCCGCTCGTTGTCCGAAGCGAGCGGCGCGTCAGGTTCGTCGATGTCTGATCGGGCCTTATCCCGGCGCGGCCCGAGTGCGGCGGCCACGAACGAGGCGACCAGCGGCCGGCGGTCCTGCTCGATCCAGGCGAGTACCAGGCGGCTGGGCGGCGCGTCGGCCACCGGGACGCAGACCAGGCCGGCCGGGACCGGTTCGACCAGCGAGCGGGGCAGCACCCCGATCATCCGGCCCACTGCGATCATCTGGAGCATCTGGACCACGTCGGCGATCTCGGGACCGGTGCCATCGCCCCCGGGTATGCCTTTCCAGCGCGGCAGCGTCTCACCCTCCAGATCGGACATGCGCACCGAAGTGTGCCCGGCCAGCCGGTGTCCGGCCGGGACGATGACCACGCGATCCTCGGTGTGCAGTGTCTCGTGGGCCAGGCCGTCGAGGTCGTCGAACGGCGCGTAGAGCAGGCCGACGTCGGCCCGGCCGTCGCGCAGGAAGTCGGCGCGATCGGCCGGGCCGCTGAACAGGATGTCCACCTGGCGGGCGTCGGGCCGGTGTGCGTATTCGGCCAGGAGCCCGGAGAGCAGGCCGGCGTCGCCGCCGGGTTTGAGCACGAGCCGCAAGTGGGCCTGGGTATCGCCGGCACGCTGGGCGTGCCGGATGGCGGCGCTGACCGCGTTGAGCGCGTGCCGGCCGTGTTCCTGCAACGCCTTCCCGGCCGGGGTGAGCTCGACGTGCCGACTGGAGCGGATGAAGAGCGGGACACCGAGCCGGGTCTCGATCCGTCGGATGGCCTTCGACAGCGCCGGCTGGGCGATCGAGAGCCGGACGGCGGCCCGACCGAAGTGCAGCTCGTCGGAGAGCGCGATGAAGTACTCGAGCTCGCGGGTCTCCAGTCCGATCATGCCTCCAGGTTATCGCCGAATGGCGAACCGGTCTTGGACGCAGGCGCCGTGCAGAGCCAAGATTGCCTGCATGATCAACCACACGATGATTGTTTCCTTCGACCAGCCGCTGCCCGACGCCGAGCTCGACCAGTACCTCGCGGATATCGAACTGGTCATGCTCGAATCCGGTTTCGTGCAGTCGGTCGCGACCCGGCGCCACATTCCCGTCCCCGGCGAGGAGGCCGTTCCGGCCCTGATCGCGACCGCGATCGTGCAGGTGGCCGTCGCCGACACCGACGCCCTCGCGAAGGCGTTCACCGTGCCGGGCATGCACGAGGTCATCGACCGCTGGCAGTCCCGGCACCCGTACAAGGTCGCCTGGGCGAACCACACGGCGCTGGTATGAGCGGCGCTTCCCGAAAGGCGGGCCTGGTCACCGGGGCCGGCAGTGGGATCGGCCGCGCGGCGGCGCTCCGGTTCGCCCGGAGCGGCGCCGCGGTGGCCGTGCTCGACATCGACGCGGGCACGGCGGCCGAGACCGCCGAAACGATCAGGAAGGACGGCGGGGAAGCGCTGGCTGTCACCGTCGACATCGCCGACGAACGGTCCGTGCAGGCGGCCGTCGCGCGCACGGTCGCGGCGTTCGGGGGCCTCGATTTCGCGGTGAACAACGCCGGCATGGCCTCGCATCACCGCAGGCTAGACCAGATGACCCTGGACGAGTTCGAGCGCGTGGTCCGCGTCAACCTGACCGGGACCTTCCTGTGCATGAAGTACGAACTGCCCGCGCTGCGCGGCCGTGGAGGCGGAGCGATCGTCAACATCGCGTCCAACGGCGGCCTGTACGCGATTCCGACCGCCCCCGCCTACGTGGCCGCCAAGCACGGCGTCGTCGGCCTCACCAAGGCCACCGCGGTCGACTACGCACCGGACGGCATCCGGGTCAACGCCGTGTGCCCCGGCCCGACCCGCACCCCCGGGTTCGAGGAGGTGGCAGTCGGCACCGACATGATCGCGCGGCAGGCGGCGGTCACGCCGCTCGGCCGGCTGGCCACGCCGGAGGAGGCCGCCGCGGCGGCGGTCTGGCTCTGCTCGGACGCCGCGTCCTACGTCACCGGGATCGCGATGTCGGTCGACGGCGGGCGACGGGCATGAGGGGCATCGCGCTTGAGGACCACATGGCCACCGAGGCGCTCCTGCGCGTCGCGCACGGCCTGGACGTCGTGCCGGGCGACGAGACCGAGATGGCTTTGATGCGCACGGTGGAAGGCCCTCCCGACTATCGCGCCCGGCTCACCGATCTCGATGCCCGGCTGCGGGAGATGGACGCGCACGGGCAGGACATGACATTGCTCAGCCTCAATCCACCCGGCGTCCAGCCCTACGCCGTGGCCGACGCGGTGCCGCCGACCCGGGAGTTCAGCGACGCGCCGGCCGCGATCGTGCGGTGTCACCCGGGCCGGTTCGGCGGACTGGCCACGGTGGCACCGCAGGATCCGGTCGCCGCGGCCGCTGAGATGGAGCGGGCCATGGGCCCTCGGGCTCAACGGCATCATGCTCAACTCGCACACTGGCGAGCGGTACCTGGACGAGCTGGATTTCGCGCCACTGCTGACAGGCGTTGTTGAGGCCCTCACCTCCTCCGGATTCAAGAACAGGCACTTCAGCACCGCCGTTGCGCAACCCGTTGCACGCCCCGGCCGGGCAGCAGCCCTGCCCGGCGCCCCGAACGGGGACGAGGACGGCCGGATGTCCGGTGCCATGGTGCGGTCGGTGTACGGGGCGATGTCCACGCTCGGCACCAGGTCGTCGCCGAGGCGGTGGCAGGTCGGTGCGGTGCCGTTCGCGCTGGACATGCTCGACTGGCTCGCCACGCTCGGTCTGCGGCCCGCAGTACTGGTCGCGGATGCCGGTCACGGGGCGAACGCCGACTTCCGCCGCGGCCTGGAGAACCGGGGACTGGCCCACGTGCTGCAGGTCAAGGGCGGGACAACTGCGCACGCCGTAGCGCTGAGCTCCTGACGACCCGGTGCCTCCCCGCGAAAACCGTCCGTGTCCGGCACGAACCGCCGACCGGCCGTGCGGACACCGCCTTCACACTCTTCTGACCGCTTCCTGACATCGCGTGACTACTGTCCCTCGCATGCGCACACCTCCATACCGCCCATGCGGTCACCAGGACAGCACCCGCAGGGCCTTCCGGCACACGATCGGCGCCACCGTCGCGGTGTCGGCGGCCGTCGTCGCACTGGTCACGCCGACCGCGGTCGCCAACGCCGCACCGCACAACCCGTCGTCCACCAGCGGCAGCGCGGCGGGACCGGACACCACGACCACCCACGCCGGCGCCACGACCGCACAAGAGCGCAACCGGATCAACGCCTACTGGACCCCCGAGCGGATGAAGCTGGCAGGCGCTCTGGTCCCCGAGATCACTCCCGTGCCCGAGGACGACAACACGCCGGACGACCCGCGGCCGCTTCCCGTGAACACGCCGGACTCCGGGGCCGTGTGGACACACGGCGGGGCGGTGGAGAAGAACGTAGGCCGCCTGTTCTTCACCTTCTCCGACGGCTACGACGGCAGTTGCACCGCGACGGTCGTCACCAGCGCCAACCGCAGTACCGTCATCACGGCAGCACACTGCCTGAGAGGCGTCGGGTCGCCTTCCGCCGACGACACCTGGAACCACAACTTCTACTTCGTGCCCGGCTATCGCAACGGAACGAAACCGCTCGGCGGCTTCAGCGTCAGGACCATGGCCACCTCTTCCCGCTGGGACGCCGATCCGGACACCACGGAATCGTCGGACGTCGCTGCCGCCGGCTACGACACGGGACTCCTCGTGGCGAACCCCGCTGCCGGGGGGCACCCGATCGCGGACGTCACCGGAAGCCAGCAGATCGGGTTCGGCCGGCCCGTCGAGGACGAGTTCGTCCACGCCTTCGGGTACCCGAACTACGGACTCAACGACCCCGGGGACAAGTACGTCGGATCCCGCCTGATCCACTGCGCGGGCACGAGCCGTCCCGGTCCCAAGGTCCCCTTGTTGTGGGGTGAGTCCTGCGACATGTCGGCCGGGTCGAGCGGTGGCCCTCACCTGGCCCACTTCGATACCCGCACCGGCACCGGCACCGTCGTGGGCGTCACCACCACCGACGAGGAACTCGCGGGCGGGCAGACCCCCACGCTCTACGCAACGCGCCTCGGTGACAGCGCCCACCGTCTCTACGACTGGGCACAGTCGCGTTACTGAGGTTGAACTCGTGGAATCGTAGGGGCTGACGGCTGGTCGACCCTGCGGTACACCAGGGCACGCGGTATCCACAAGGGGGCGGGCTGATGGCCGAACGGCAGCGGTTCCGCAAGGAGTTACGACTCAAGGCGGCCGAGAGGTTCACTCACGGCGAGGCGAGCGAAGTGATCGCCAAGGACCTGCGGGTCACTTCGTTGCCCGGATCTCGACCAGCCGACGCCGCGAGGTCGGCGCTGACGTTGTGGACCTGCCTGTCCTGGCCGCGTGCCACGGGGGAGACCACCGGGATGTGCCCCTGCTCCAGGAGGGTGCGCACCATGCCGGGGTTCACGTCCACGATGTCGCCGACAAGGCCTGTGTCCACCGGCCGCCCGTCCACCCAGGCTGGCCGCCGTACCGCCTCATCGTGTGGGCGTCCTCGCCCGTCATGCCCACCGCGAAGGGTCCGTGTGCGTTGATGTGGCCGACCAGCTCCCGCTGGACCCGGACGCTCGGCACCATGCGCACCACGTCCGTGGCTTCCGGAGTGGTCACCCGCAGGCCCGCCTCGAAGCGGGATTCCGGTCCGCACCCTGTTCACGAGTTCGTTGGCCTGACGTCGTGCCGCCCGCCGTGGGAGCCTGCGCGCAGTAGTGGATGAGAAGTGCTTCGAGTTCGGCCGGGAATCCGCCGGGTCCGTCGGGGACGAAACCGTCGACCGCCACCCGGGTGAGAACGCGTCGGGGGACGGGCCCAGCGCTCCGGCGAGTTCCGGGTGACGGGGGAGGGACCCCGGCCGTGCGTAGGGCGCGGCGAAGGCGCCACCGAGGTTGATGGCGCGCGGGGAGAACCGGGTGATCCCGCCGATCACGGTGCTGGGCTTCAGGGCCGTCCCGAACTCGGAGAGAAGGGCGTTGCGGTCGGCGACGTCGGTGGCGAAGAAGGTGTGCATGCCGGCCAACTGAGCAGCACACACCGCGCAGGTACGCATCCCCAGGTCCCGACCGCTCCGGTGCACCGGCCGTACGATGGAGGCGTGACCTGCACCGAGCCGCTGACCGTTGCTCGGCCGGGGCCAGGCGGTGAGTCCTCGGTTCCGTCCTTGGACGGGTCTGAGCTCAGCTCCGGAACCGGCTGGGGTAGTCGTCGGCGTCTGCCTTCCGCCGGAGGTTGTTGTCGTCGGGGTGCAGGCTCAAGGATCGGTTGATCAGGACTTCTTCGCTCTCCACCTTGTCCGGATCCGGCACGCAGCTCTCCACCGGACACACGGCCTGGCACGCGAGATGGTCGTAGAATCCCACGCACTCCGAGCAGGCGTTGGGGTTGATCTCGTAGTTCTCGTCACCCTCTTTGATCGCCTCGTTGGGGCACTCGGGCTCGCAGGCACCGCAGTTGATGCAGTCTTCGGTGATCTTGATGGCTACTGCCGCTCACTCCTGTCTCCTGGTGCAGTCCGATGACCAACGAGCGAACAGCCGGACAGTGCCGCGCGTTGCCCGCACAAGCAGGCACCGAACGGCTCGGGCAGCGTCGGGGCAAGGGGCCCAGGAAGTTGGTGAGACCTGCTCTGTGGATCTCCCCGTCCTTCGGGTGACGGTCTTCGGTCTCTTCGCGTGATCTTGTCCGGCATGTCGTCGTGAGGCCGGTGTGTTGTGGACAGCACTTGCCCGATGGTCGATTACGGCCGGCGCGGCGCTGCCGGACGTGCCGCTGCCGGGCACGGGTGCTCCGCCCGGTTCCAGGGACGGATGACGCATGTCTACCCGGCGCTGCAGTCGGTGCCCTCCCCGTCCGGACCGGGGGTGTCCTGTCCCAGGCCCCGACGGATCGCGATCTCCACGGGTGAGTACACGCCGTCGGCCCGCTCCAGTTCGTACGGCGCGGCCGGCATCAGCGGCGGCTGGGCCATGAAGCGCGGCCGCACCCCATGGTGCGGTTGCGCCGCGTGCACCAGGAACGGATGGCATAGGAAGACGTCGCCCGGAGACCCGGTGGCGAGGGCGAGCGGCCGGTGGTCGGACGCCGCCACCAGATCGGGTGCGAGGGCCAGCCCGCTCGCCCCGTCCTCCCCGTACTTCTCCAGCACCTTCGGCACGTCGAGGTGTGAGCCGACCCGGATCCGGGTCGGGGCGTCCTCCTCACCGACCTCGCTGAACAGGAACAGCATCAGCAGCGCCCGGCCCCGGGAGCGCAGATTTGTGAAGTACCAGCTCTCGCCCTCCGGCAGATAGCTCCCCTCGATGTGCCAGCCCGCGTCGTCCGGCTCCTCCTCGTGAGGGAAGCGCAGCGGGAACGTACCCAGCGAGTAGCGCGGCTCCCAGCATCCCGCACCGACGAGCAGGTCGTACGCGTGCTGCAGGGACGGGGAGTTGGGTGCGGCGGCGAACGGTCCCTGCGCCATGCCGGCTACCCAGTGCACGGGCTGCGTCCACGTCGCTGGATCGTCTGGGTCGCAGCCCGTCTCTCGCCACAGCAGCCGCGCGCAGTCCGCGGCCACGCGCGGCGCGACGGCGCCCTCCAACTTCACGAAGCCGTCGCGGAGGAAGCGGGATACCAAGGTCGTGTCATCCATGCCCCCATCGTGCGGCGACACCGGTCCCGATCACCCGACATTCTCCGCACCGCCTTTGTCGGGTGTTCACCGAGCCCCTTCTTGACCCTCTGAGACCGGAAGCAACCGCCCTGCGGTCACAGGACCACATTGCCGACGGCGGGCGAACACTGCGCTTCCTGGTCTTCGCCGTGGCCACCGAGACCGCCGACAACATCTGCAGACTCGGCCGCCTCGACCACCACCTGGACCGACGGCATCAACGACCTGCTTCGCACGTATCACGCAGACAGTGCCAGTCGGGTGCACAAGGCAGCCCGGAGAGTCGAACGGCAGTGGTCGGCCCGGCCTCCAGGCCGGCAGTCGGCGCGATACAGGAGGCGACATTCAGGTTGGCAGAGCGGCCTGCCACAGGGGGGTGCCAGTCTCGACGGTGTGTCAGTGGCCGCGGCCGGCGTTGATCACACCTAATCAATTCACCTTCTGGCTGCTGGTGCTGATCAGGATGCTGCCCGCCCGGAACATCACCGGGCGGGCAGTGCTGTCGTCGCTCACGCGGATGCTAGGCCCTGCGGCTGTCTGTTGGTCGCGAGGAAGCTGAGCAGGCCGAAGTACTTATGAGGCTTGCAAGACGTCACCGACCTTGCCGAGGCCATCTGGACTCACCAGGACACTGGCCCCCGCAGGGGCAACTGGAGACCGCTGTGGCTGAACTCCGGGCAGGGGCTGAGGAGTGGGCGCACGTTGCCCGGCTGAAGCTCGGCGCTGGAGACGGCCACTGAACGCAACTGGTCAAACTCCGGCGAGATCGGGCAGTGTCCCGTCTCTGTCGATCCGGTGTAGGTCTCAGGTGAGCGGGTCCGATCCTCTCGCCGTCCCAGATGATCTGGCCGGCTGGCGTCCCGTCTCGATGCAGATCTGTGAGTTTCGTGTGCGATGCGTCAAGTCGGCTTCGGCCGGCTACTGGCCGACCTCGGTCGATCACGTTCCGCATGTGAGCGGCTACTCTTCGCGGTGAAGGCTGATCATTCTCAGGGGAACAGGTGGTACGTGATGTCCCAGGAAATCTTGCCGGGAACGCGGTCTGGAGATGCCGACATCATCTTCTCCGGCGGTTCCATCGTGACGGTTACCGATGAGAAGTCGTCGGCGCCCGAGGCGGTGGCAGTCAAGGACGGCCGGATCGTCTTCGTCGGCGACCTGTCCCAGGCGCAGGCCGAGTGGCGGGGACCGGACACGCGGTTGCACGATCTGCTGCCGGACCAGGCCCTGCTGCCGGGGTTCATCGATGCGCACGGCCACGTGGTCGGCACTGGCCTGCAGGCCACGATCGCCAACCTCCTGGCCGCTCCCGACGGCAACGTCACCAACATCGCGTCCCTCCAGGGCAAGCTGCGCGAGTTCGCCGAAAGCGCGGTGGGGAAACGCTCGGATTGGATCGTCGGTTTCGGTTACGACGACTCCATGCTCACCGAGGGCAAGCACCCCACCCGCCACGACCTGGACGTGGTATCCACCGAGAAGCCTGTCCTGGCGATCCACCAGTCCTTCCATCTGGGAGTGGTCAACAGCCTGGGACTCGAACGGCTCCAGTACACCGCCATGACACCGGACCCGGAGGGCGGGGTGATCCGGCGGAGGCTGGAGCGCGGGACCGAATCCGGGCCCGTGTACGGGGAGCCGAACGGGGTACTGGAGGAGACTGCGTTCAACCCCGCCGCCGACCTGGCCGTCGCCGGGATGGACCCCGTCGACAGCGGGCAATTCCTGCCCGTGGGCCTCCTGTCGGCGGCGAGTTTCGGCTTCACGACCGTGCAGGAGGGGGCAGCGAGCTTGGAGGTCCTGGGCCTCCTGCGGCAGGTCGCGGACGCCCACCCCGCCGGCCTGCCCACCGATGTGGTCGTCTATGTAAAGGCTGACCAGGCCATGAAGTCCCCTGACGCGGTCCAGGCGAGCCGGGAGTACACCAAGGGCCTGCGCGCGGCCGGGGTGAAATTGGTCCTGGATGGCTCGCCGCAGGGGCGCACCGCCTGGCTCACCGAGCCCTACCTCACCCCGCCCGACGGTCAGGACGAGGACTACCGCGGCTATGCGACCCTGCCGGACAAGGACGTCCTGGCCCAGGTCCGGGCGGGTTTCGCCAACAACTGGCACGTCATCGCGCACGTGAACGGCGACGCGGCCATCGATCAACTCCTCCAGTGTGTGCGCGCGGCCACCAAGGAAGCCGGGCAGGACCGGCGTACGACGGCCATCCACTGCCAGACCGCCCGCGAGGACCAGGTCGAGGCGTTTCGGGAACTCGGCATCATCCCGTCGTTCTTCTCCATGCACACCTACTACTGGGGCGACTGGTACCGCAAGACCGTGCTCGGCCCCGAACGGGCTGTCAACATCTCGCCGGCCCGGTGGGCGGTGGACCGCGGCATGGCCTACACCTCACACCACGACGCCCCCGTCGCCCTGCCCAACTCGATCGCCATCCTGTCCAGCCAGGTCACCCGTGTCACCCGCACCTCAGGAAGCGTCCTGGGCCCGGACCAGTGCGTGTCGGTCCTGGATGCGGTGAAGTCCATCACCATCAATGCCGCCCGCCAGTACTTCGAAGAGGACGCCAAGGGCAGCATCGAGGTCGGCAAGCTCGCCGACTTTGTGATCCTCAGCCACAACCCGCTCACGATCCCCGAGCAAAAGATCAAGGACATCACCGTCGTGGAGACGATTAAGGAGGGCAGGACCGTCTACCCGCCCTCTCCCGCACGCCCAGAGCCCGCTCCCGTCCTGCATAAGGCAATGTCCGCAGCCTTTGCCCACCACTGCTGACGCCCGGGAAGGTCACCCGGTTGAGGGGCCGAGCACCAGCGGACCAGATCGACTGAGACGACGTGCAGCATCCACACGCCCGGACCGGATCAGTTGAGATTCCGAGCCGCTGCTTGCCTCAGCTGATCCGGTCGCCGCAGGCCAGCCGGCTTCGGGCCAGATCATTTGAGAAGAGACAGCCGGGGTTCAGTGAGACGCGACAGCCTCATTGCCCTGTGCCGGCGAACGTTGAGCACGCGCCACCGGACATTGAGCGGTGGATGGGCGACATCAGGCCGAGGTGGGCACGGCGGTGGCCCCGTCATCGGCGGGGCCACCGCTTCGCCTCGGTAACTGTGGGCCTGTCAGGCTTCCATATCCACTGCGAAGCCCAGCTTGTGGCCACCCGGCCTGTTGGACAGTTGAGGGAATCCGTCGCCCGTGACAGTTCCGGCGGTCGCGAGGGCGAAGGCGCGGGCGAGCTCCACCAGAGCGGCGGACGCCTGGCCCGCAGAGTTCTCCGCAACGAGTTGGGCCTCCGCGCCGATGGCCCGCAGGAGGGCCTCGCGGGAGTCGGCGGCAGCGGGCACCTCGGTCACCCGGACCACGGCCGGGATCTGCTGAACCGCTTCATCGGCGCCAACTGCGGTGATCTCTTCTTCGCTGCTGGTCACAAACACCCCTCGCCGCACCCCGTCCCCGCCGCGCCACCGCCCTGCGCCGCCGCCTCCTGGACCTGTCGGCCCGGCAGGAAGCGATCCTGCGCATGATCCGGGACTGGATCGCCGAGACCGGCGAGAGCCCCTCCTTCCGGCTCTTCGGGACGGCAGCGCGCGGTGGTAGCTCAACGCCAGCTTTGGGTGGCGGAGCCGTTGCAGTCCCACTGGTTGGCGCCGGCACCGTTGGCGGTGGAGTCCCCCTGAATCTCCAGACACTTGCCCGGCGAGCCGGCTGCGGCCGGGCACCCACCCGCCCACGACCACATCGACGGTCCGGACATGCCGGATCTTGACCCACGAACGGGACCGCACCCCGGGTTCGTACACGGACGCAAGCCGCTTCGCGAGCACCCCCTCCAGCCCCGCGGCCAGGGTCGTCTCCAGCGCCTGCGCCCCGTGCCCGACGACCGCCGTCGGCGTCGACCACCGCTCCCCGTCCAGTACCAGGCCTTCCAGAAGATTTCGGCGCTCGGTGTACGGCAGCCCGGTCAGGGCGTGGCCGTTCAGGTGCACGGCGTCGAAGAGGATCAGGTGGGCGGGCACGACCTGGGCCATGCGGGCGGCCTTCGCCGGGGATCCGGTCAGTCCCGTGCGGGACTGCAGCCGCTCGAAGTCGCCGCGCCCCTCGTTGTCGAGTGCGACGATCTCGCCGTCCAGAACCGCGGGTTGTCCCAGCGCGGTTCCGAGTGCCGTGAGTTCCGGATAGGCGGTGGTGATGTCCGCCCCGGACCGGGCCCGCAGGACCGTGGTCCCGTCGCCCGGCAGATACACCATGGCCCGCTGCCCGTCCTGCTTCACCTCGAACGCCCAGTGGTCCTCGGCACCCGAAGGCGGCGGAGCGCCGGCAGTGGCGAGCATCGGAGCGATCCGCGGCAAGCCCACCATGACCATCCCGCTCCGCGCCCGCTCAGGACGCGCTGCGCTTCCTCGTGGTCGTCTTCTTCGCCGCGGTCTTCTTGCGTGGCTGCATCGTGTACACGGTGGCGTCCTGGCCGCCGTGCTTGCCGCGGCTCTCTTTGGCCGCCTTGACGGAGGCGTTCAGGGCGGCCACCAGGTCGACGACCTTCCCGGATTCCCGCTCCGCCTCGCCCTCGGCCGGCTCCGGGAGCTCCTTGCCCTCCGACTTCGCCTCGATCAGCTCCTCCAGGGCATCGCGGTACTCGTCCCGGAAACGGAGATGTCGTCGAGGGCCATGGTGTCGGTGGGCTGGACTGCCCGCTCGATCTCGTCATCGTCCAGGCCGACGGTCTTGGGCGCGAGGGACTCGGGGCCGCGGATCTCGTCGGGCTGCCGCAACGCGTGCAGCACGATCGCGTCGTCGCGTACCCGGAGCAGCCCGAGCCGCTCGCGGCTGTGCCACGCGAATTTCGCGACGGCGACCTTGTCGGACCGCTCCGGCGCCTTGCGGAGCAAGGTGTACGGCTTGGCGGCGACCTGCCCGTCGATCGCGAGGAAGTACGGGTCGCTGATCCGGATCGGGTCGATGCTGTCGGCATCGACGAACGCCACGATCTCGATGGCTTTTGCGGTGGGCAGTGGCACCTCGTCGAGCTCTTCATCGGTGACCGGGGTGGTCTCGTCCCGAGCGACCTCGTAGCCCTTGCCGATCTCCTCCTGCGGCACGACCTCGTTGTCGATCGAGCAGATCTTGCGTGTGCGGACCCGGCCCATGTCCTCCAGGTGGACCTGGTGGAAGCGGACCGAGCGGTCCTCGGTCGCACTGACAACCTTGATCCAGATGGTGCCGTCGACTGAACCAACTTCCACATGTCCGCAGGTCAGAGGCTGTTTCTGCTAGCTTCCGGTCATGGCCCGGCGCGTGCGTAAGCCCCCGCCGGGGCCCGCGTAGTGGCCGGGCACGCCGCGGCGGAAACCGATCGCGTACGTGCGCCCGGCCCGGTCGACCTCGACGTCGAGGCGGGCGGAGAGGGTGTTGACCACGGAGGTCGCGTAGGAGCCACCGCCGAACTTGCCTCCGGCGTGCAGCTTGGTCATGACGACCTCGACCCCGGACAGGCCCAGGGCCTCGTCGATGGAATTGTCGATGATCTCCCACAGGCAGTGCTCAGGCCACGGCTGTCGGTGGACCCGATGTACACGCCGGGTCGCTTGCGAACGGCCTCCAGCCCTTCGAGGACGAGCAGGTGCCGCGCGGTGTAGTCGGAGCCGTCGGCGACCGGGGTGCGGGGACGGGCGGAGGACGGGGTGCTCACGCGTTCGCACCAGGTACGGAAGAAGAGGGGGGCGGACGGGGCCCGCGCGGGCGGGCCCCGTGTCCGGGAGGGTGTAGCTGGTGCCGGCTCAGATGTCGAGGAAGCGGACGTCCTTGGCGTTGCGCTGGATGAAGGAGCGTCGGGCTTCGACGTCCTCGCCCATCAGCACCGAGAAGAGGTCGTCGGCCTGCGCGGCGTCGTCCAGAGTGACCTGGCCGAGGACCCGGTGGTCGACGTCCATCGTGGTGACGCGCAGCTCCTCGGCGTTCATCTCGCCGAGACCCTTGAAGCGCTGGATGGTGTCGTCGCGCAGGCGCTTGCCGTTGCCGGTTCCGAAGGTGACCAGGGCGTCGCGCTCCCGGTCCGAGTACGCGTACTCGAAGTCGTCCCGGCCCCACTTGATCTTGTAGAGCGGCGGGCGGGAGAGATACACGTGCCCGGCCTCGACCAGCGGACGCATGAAGCGGAAGAGGAAGGTCAGCAGCAGGGTGTTGATGTGCTGACCGTCGACATCGGCGTCCGCCATCAGGATGATCTTGTGATAGCGGAGCTTCTCGATGTCGAAGTCCTCGTGGACCCCGGTGCCGAAGGCCGAGATCAGCGCCTGGACCTCGGTGTTCTGGAGGATCTTGTCGATGCGGGCCTTCTCGACGTTCAGGATCTTGCCGCGGATGGGCAGGATGGCCTGGTACATCGGGTTGCGGCCGGACTTGGCCGAGCCGCCGGCGGAGTCACCCTCGACGATGAAGATCTCGCACTTCGTCGGGTCGTTGGACTGGCAGTCGGACAGCTTGCCCGGCAGCGAGGCGCTCTCCAGGAGTCCCTTGCGGCGGGTCAGGTCACGGGCCTTGCGGGCCGCGACGCGGGCCGTGGCCGCCTGGATCGACTTGCGGATGATGTCGGCGGCCTCGACCGGATTGCGGTCGAACCAGTCGTTCAGGTGCTCGTGGACGGCCTTCTGCACGAAGGTCTTCGCCTCCGTGTTGCCCAGCTTGGTCTTCGTCTGGCCCTCGAACTGCGGCTCGCCCAGTTTGATCGAGATGATCGCCGTCAGCCCCTCGCGGATGTCCTCGCCGGCCAGGTTGTCGTCCTTCTCCCGCAGGAACTTCTTCTCCCGCGCGTAACGGTTCACCAGAGCCGTCATCGCCGCACGGAAGCCCTCCTCGTGGGTGCCGCCCTCGTGCGTGTGGATCGTGTTCGCGAAGGAGTACACGCTGTCGGAGAACTGGCTGTTCCATTGCATCGCCACTTCCACCGACAGCAGACGCTCGGTGTCCTCCGCCTCCAGGGAGATGACCGAGGGGTGCACCGGCTCGCCCTTGCGCGCGTTGAGGTACTTCACGAAGTCGACGATGCCGCCCTCGTAGAAGTACGTGACCGTCCGCGCGGCCGGCTCGACCGCGTCGGCGTTCGGGTCGTCGGCGCCTACGGTCGCCTTCGCCGACTCCCGCTCGTCGGTCAGGGAGAGGGTCAGGCCCTTGTTGAGGAAGGCCATCTCCTGGAAGCGCCGCGAGAGCGTCTCGAAGGAGTACTCGGTCGTCTCGAAGATGTCGCCGTCGGCCCAGAACGCCAGCGAGGTACCAGTGGTGGTGACCTCCTCGTGCTGCTTGAGCGCCGTGGTCGGCACACCCTTCTCGTAGTCCTGGCTCCAGCGGTGCCCGCTGTAGCGGACCTCGGCCTCCACCCGCGTGGACAACGCGTTGACCACCGACATGCCCACGCCGTGCAGACCACCGGAGACGGCGTAGCCGCCGCCGCCGAACTTGCCGCCCGCGTGCAGCACCGTCAGGACGACCTCCAGCGCCGGCTTTCCCTGGGAGGGGACGATGTCGACCGGGATCCCTCGGCCGTTGTCGACGACGCGCACACCGCCGTCGGCCAGGATCGTCACGGCGATGCGGTCCGCGTGCCCGGCCAGCGCCTCGTCGACCGAGTTGTCGACGATCTCGTAGACCAGGTGGTGCAGACCCCGCTCGCCGGTCGAGCCGATGTACATGCCGGGCCGCTTGCGGACCGCCTCCAGGCCCTCCAGGACCTGGATGTCGCCACCGGTGTAGGACGCGTCTCCCACCTTTCCTGTGGCGGAGGCGGGTGTGGCGCCGTCGTCTGAGAGGTCGGAGAAGGTACCGGGCTCGGTCACAGGGGCGCTCTCTTTTCTGGCACGACAAACCGCGCTCCCGCCCGTTGAGCGGGAGCGGACGTGTCATCGGACGAGGGGTCGACGCTGAAGCCCGACCGGCGGACGGGCGTCGTTCAGCAAGGTTCACGATAGAAGCAAGAACACGATTTAGCATACCCGATACAGGCATCCAATCTAGGGTATGAAGTCCCCTGGCTTCCGATCTGACAGTCTCCTGGCCCGGGAGGTCATCCCCCCTACGTAAATCGCATCCGAGGCCCGCAGGTCGGCACACACGGCCTTCCGGGTCGTGGATCCACTTCGTCAAGAAATGGCACCTCGGCGCGTCCGGGATTTACCCCCTGCAACCCTCAGAGCCGTCTGTGAGCAGTTGAGCGCGCCGCCTGAGAGTAAGTGGTGGCCAGGGCGGAATTCCGTGCCGTGAGCGCCGGGTTGCCACGGTTTGAAGATCGCCGGTTCGAGGTGCCACGCAATTGATCGGGGGTGGCGCCTCGTGGCGCAGTGGCCGTCTCCATCTACGCCCCCGCAGTCACTGCTGGTGGGGGACAGACCACGCCGTCGACTCCCCGCCCGCCCCGGACGGTCAGCACGTGCGGACACGTCGACATCCAGCCCGATGGAAACCGTCCGTGATGCTGAGGCGGTAAGGGCCTGTCAGACGCTCTGGACGACGATGCCGGTGCCTTCGAGTGCGGTGACTTCGTCGGCGGGTGCGGTGGTGTCGGTGACGAGGGTGTGCAGGAGAGTGGAGGGGCCGACGTAGGCGTAGGCGGTGTGGCCGAGTTTGCTGCCGTCGGTGGCGACGATCACGCGGCGGGCGGAGGCGATGCCCGCCTTTTTCACCGCGGCGTCGTCGAGATCGTAGGCGGTCAGCCCGTCGGTCGCGGTCAGCCCGCAGCAGCCGATGACAGCGGTGTCGAAGCGCACGGCCGCCAGGGAGGCCAGGGTGAGAGGGCCGGTGAGGGCGCCTTCGGCGGCGCGGGGCTGGCCGCCGGGCACCACCAGCGTGGCCGGACCGGGTGTCTCACCGAGCAGGTGGATGGCCTGCAGGGACAGGGGCATCACGGTGACGGGCCGCTCGCGCAGGAGGCGGGCGACCTCCAGGCAGGTGGTGCCGCTGTCCAGCATGACGCTCTCGCCGTCGGCGATGCGTGCGGAGACCTCGGTCGCGATCCGCTGCTTGGCGTCGACCGCCTCGTGGGCGCGCAACGCGAAGGGGGGCTCCTCGCCCCTGAGCAGCAGGGTGCGCGCTCCGCCGCGGACGCGTTCGAGGACGCCTTGAGCGGCCAGGGTGTCGAGGTCGCGCCGGATGGTCATCTCCGAGGCGCCGGTCAGCTCCGCGAGCTCCTGGACCGTGGCGCCGCCCGAGTCCCTGACGGCCTTCGCGATCAGCCCGTGCCGGTCTGCGTTGCTCATGCCGCGATTGAACACCACCGAGAAACCAACATTCAACCTGTTCATTTTTGGGACTTTCAAACATTAATCGTGTTCGTTACGGTGGATGGCATGGAACGTTCGCTTCGAGCCGCCCGCGTGGCGACCTATGTCCACTTCGTCCTATGCGGCACCTTGATGGGCACCTGGGTGGTGCACATCCCCGCCATCGAGGAACGCGTGGGCATCAGCCACGCCACGCTCGGCGGCCTGCTGGTGCTGCTCGGGCTCGGGGCCTTCATCGGAATGCAGGTGGCCGGCCCTCTGACCGACCGCCTCGGCGCCCGCATCGTGGTCCCCACCGGCGGCATACTGTGCGGCGTGGCCCTGGTCCTGCCCGGCCTCGCCCGGGATCCGTGGACCCTGGCCGGCGCCCTGCTGGTCTTCGGGTTCTGCAACGGCTGCCTGGATGTGAGCATGAACGCCCACGCCGTGCACGTGGAAAAGGCGTACGGCCGACCCGTCATGTCGGGCTTCCACGCCACGTTCTCCGTCGGAGGTGTCCTCGCCTCGCTCGCCGGAGCAGGCGCTGCGAGCGTCGGCCTGAACCCGGCCGCGGTCATGGCCGCCATGGGAGCCGTGGGCATCGTGATCGCCCTCGGATCGGCGCGTGCCCTGCTGCCTGCCGCTCCCGCCGTCGAGAGCCCCGTATCCGGCTGCCCGGAGAAGACCGGGGCGTCACCGGCCGACACGCGCCGCAGCGCCAAGGGACGCGTCTGGCTCCTCGCCGTCCTGGCGCTCATGGTCATGCTGTGCGAGGGCGCCGCCAACGACTGGAGCGCCCTGCACCTGAAGGACGTCCTCGGTGTGCCCGCCGGCACGGCCGCCTTCGCGTATGGCACTTTCGCGGCGGCCATGACCATCGGCCGGCTGCTCGCGGACCGCTTCGTCGCCCGGTTCGGTTCCATGGCGATCCTGCGCTACGGCGCGGCCACGGCCGCCGCCGGCATCACACTCGTGGCCCTAGGCCCGTGGATGTGGGCCGCGTTCACCGGCTGGGCACTGTTCGGTCTGGGCCTGTCCGGCTGTGTCCCGCAGCTGTTCAGCGCTGCCGGGCACGCCGACCCTTCTGCAGCCGGTGCCAACGTCTCCCGCGTCGCCGGACTCGGCTACGTCGGCATGCTCGCAGGCCCCGCCGTCATCGGCTGGCTGACCCACCTCGTCGCCCTCAACCACGCCTTCGTCCTGCTGACTCTGCTGTGTGTGACCACCGCTGTCGCCGCCGGGATCCTGCGCACCGGATCCGACCGCACCCGCGAGAGCGAGATGGCACCCAGCGGCCACTGACCGCTTGTGCGGCACGGTCCCTGACCCCCGTGCCGCACAAGTCCTCATCTCCCCGGCCACCAGGGGCCGGGGAGGGAAACCCTCAGCCGACCAAAGGAGCCCCCGATGCCCGAGCCCCACGCCCTGCCCGCCCGCGGCCGTGTCGGTGTCATGCTGCCTCGCGATCTTCCCGTCGGCGACGTGCTGCCCTACGCGCGGAGAGCCGAAGAACTGGGGTTCGACCAGATCTGGGTGGTGGAGGACCTCGGATGGCGCGGCGGCATCGCACAGGCCGCCACCGTCCTGGCCAGCACCACGGACATCACCGTCGGCATCGGCATCCTGCCCGCAGGCGCCCGCAATGTGTCCTTCGCCGCGATGGAGCTGGCCACCCTCGCCCAGTTCCACCCCGGCCGTCTCATCGCCGGCATCGGCCACGGCATGCCCGACTGGATGCGCCGGGCCGGATCCTGGCCCGCCAGCCCCCTGACGCTGATCAAGGAGTACACGACCGCGCTGCGCCTGCTCCTCGCCGGTAGGCCCGGCCCCGCGAACGGCCGCTACGTGCGCTGCGAAGGCGTCGTCCTCACCGAGACCGCCCGACATCGTCCCCCCGGTCGTCCTGGGCGTCCGAGGCCCCAGATCACAGGAAGCTGCGGGCGAGGTCGCCGACGGACTCCTCCTGGCCGAGCCCGCGGCCCCCTCCTACATCCGCGCCTCCTTGCACCACCTGGGCCCCGACGCCTCCGCGAACACTCCAGAGATCGTCACCTACGACGCCGCGGCCGTCGGCGACAACGAGGAAGCCGCCCTCGCCCGCGTCCGCGCCGGCCTGGAGGCGATCGGCGAGCCGGACTGGGCCGCACACATCGACCCGCTGCCCTTCGCCACCGAACTGCGCGCACACCGCGCCGCCTGCCCCGATGCCCGGCACTTCGCCCAGACCATGCCCGCCGCCTGGGTCCGTGAACTGAGCATCGCCGGTACCCCCGACCAGGCACGCGACGCGATCAACGCCCGCCACGCAGCCGGCGCGACCAGCGTCGTCCTCGCCCCGACGGGCCCCGACGCTCTGGCCGCACTCCACTCGATCGCCCGCGCCCTGCCCCACCACCCCTGAACCGAACACCCCGAGATCCAAAGGGAACCGACCATCATGTCCACCGACCGCCGCATCGTGCTCTTCGACCTCTTCGGGGTCGTCGCCCGCCACCAACGCCCAGGCGCACTGGAGAAGATGGCCGCCCGCTGCCACTCCTCCCTCGACGCCTTCACCACGGCCTACTGGACCTACCGCCCGCCCTACGACGCCGGCCGGCACACCGCATCCGCGTACTGGACAGACGTACTGCGCGCGCTGTCCCGCCCCGCCGACGCTGACGCGATCGAGGAACTGCGGCTCACCGACATCGACAGCTGGTCCCGCGTCGACGACCGCATGGTCACCTACGTGCAGTCCCTGCGAGACCGCGCCGAGGTCGCCCTGCTGTCCAACATCCCCGCCGACCACGCGGACAGCTTCCTCGCCGCCCAACCCTGGCTGCACAGCCTCGACCACGTCGCCTTCTCCGGAAAGATCAAAGCAGCCAAGCCCGCCCCGGCCGCCTTCCAGCACTGTGTCATCGCCCTGCAGGCCGCACCCGCCGACTTCCTCTTCGTCGACGACCGCGAGGAAAACGTCCGCGCGGCACAGGCCGTCGGCATGAACGGCCACATCTTCACCGGACAAGACGAACTCTCAGCCGTCATCGACGCGTGGCTGCCGACCCGATGAGCAACGCTGCCCTGCCTTAAGGTGCTCCGCGCCGCGCTTGAGACCACACCTCAAGCCCTTTTCTGGAGCCCTCATGCCTGCTGACCACTCCCGTAAAGCAGCCATCCGCCAGCGCATGGCTGAGACCGGCGAGAGCTGTCACCGCGCCGCCAAAGCCGTTGACCACGAACAGTTCGTGGCTGTTCTGCCCACTCCTCCGTGCGGCGTCCCAGGCCATGACTGGGGGTGCGATTCGTGCCCCCGAACCGGACTTTTCCAAGTACGACCGCTGGGGTCGGCCGCGGCGCGGCCCCGACTTGAAACCGTACGTCTGTCCCGGCCCGTCCCAGTGCGAGGACCTCGACTGCTTCAACAGGTGCAACGACAACTTCGTGAAGATGTGCCACAAGTGCGGACACATCTTCGGAGTGGGCTTTCGCCCGGATCCTGAGGATGGGAGCTGCCCGAACGGGTGCTCACACCTCAAAGAGTGATGACGGCCCAGATGCGGCGCCCGTCGGGCCCGCTGTCGGTCCCGCACCCGGTGACGGCCCGGTGTGCGGTGATCCGGTGCAGGACTTCCCCGCCCGCTTCGTCGGCCCCGGTGGTGAGGTTGGTGTGGTGGGAGAGGGCAAGGACGCACGCCTGCCCGTCCTGATCCGACAGGTGGACGGACACTTTCGTCCCGCTGTCGGCGACCGCGGCCTCGACGAGGAGCGTCGTCACCGTCTCCACCGCCGTGACCGTGTCCGGGGCCGGCTGGTACTTCCACTTCCCGAGCTGTTCCATAACCGCGGTCCGGGCCTTCCCGGCCGCCCACGGGGCTGACTCCAGGGACCAGTTCGCCCCACGCCGGTTCACCATGCCCGCCCCGCGCCGCACAGTCGGCATCACCTGGCTGGTCGGGGGCTTCGGGGCTGGCGGGTCCTGCGGGTTCGGCCGGGGAGGGTTCGGCGGCTTTCTAGGCGGCGGCGGGGTTTTCGGCGGGTACGACGGCGGCGTCAGGTCGGCTTCCAGTGGCTGTTCCACGGGGTCTCCCAGGGTGCGGGGAAGTGGGGTGTGCCCGGTGTCCAGCGTAGAGGTGCTGCGGCTGGTGGGGGCCGGTTCGGGGTGGATGGACTCTGAGTGGGTGGGAGTGTGCGACATCCCGTGAGTTCTCCTGAGGCCCGCTGAGTCCCCGGAGCAATTGTCAAAACCTGTGGGTAACGGGGGGCACGGGAGTACGTGCGTCCGGGGCGAGGCCGTACAGGGCGAGGGACTTGCGGATCGGGCATACCAGGGCGGCGAGGCGCCCGTGCTGCGTCTCGGTCACGTGCGGCGGTCCTGCGAGCGTAGCGACGTCGATCCTGAGAGCAGCAGCAGCGACGGCAGCAGTGAACTCGGCAGTCGCGCCCCGGGCCCCGCATCCGACCTGATTGATCAGGCTGTAGAAGTAGGGGATCCGCTGGGCCGGCTCGCGCTGGCTGTTCTCGGCCTGACTGCGACCTTTGCTCGGCGCCGGACGTTGCGGCGCGAAGCGCGCAGCACCCCGGCAGGCCTTGGTGCCGGGGCGGGCGGTGGAGTCGCAACAGGTAGACCGCGTGCAAAAGGCCGAACTGCTGAGCGGTTGCGACGAGATCAGGTATCGGCATTGCGCCGGGTTGTTCAGGTTGCGAAAGGGCGTCCGCCCCGGTGGACGCCCTCCACGCCGTGGATACGGGCGCTTTCGGCGTGCTGGGCGGTGAGCACGTCGGTTGCTCACAGGTGGTGGGCGGAGAAGAATGCCGCGGTGTTCTCAGACGCAGACGCTGCTTCGCTGTACGACTTGCTGAACCCGTGGGATCCCGATCGGCGACCCGACAGCGGCTTCTACTTTCCGTTCGTCATGGGAGCTGAGTCGGTTCTGGACGTGGGCTGTGGCACCGGAACCATGCTGCACCTGGCTCGTGAGCGTGGCCATCGTGGCCGGCTCGTCGGACTGGACCCGAACCGCGCCGCGCTGGACCGAGCCCGGCGCCGGACTGACATCGAGTGGGTGGAAAGCACTGCGGCAGAGGCAGCGCCCCGTACTGACTTCGAACTCGCGACAATGACCGGCCATGCATTCCAGGACCTGGTCACCGATCGCGACGTGCGGCACTCACTCGCCGCGATCCATGGCGCCCTGCGCCCGGATGGTCGCTTCGTGTTCGAAACACGGCATCCGCAAGCGCGGGCCTGGGAAAAGTGGACTCCTTCGAACCCGGATGACGTGGTCGAAGTCATCGATGAAGCCAACCGCACCCTGCGGTACTGGCACAACGTCGACTCCATCGTCGGCGACCTGATCACCATCCGGGGGACGGTGGCACAGCCGGACGGCACGGTGCTCCGGGTCCTCAGAGAAGACCTGCGGTTTCTCGATGTGGTGGCGCTCGAAGGATTCCTCGCCGAGGCGGGCTTTGAGATAGAGGCCCAGTACGGCGACTGGAACCGGGAACCGATTACGGCCTCCAGCCCGGAGATCATCACCATCGCCCGCCGCCGGTAGCCGGATATCACTGAACCTCCTTCCCACAGCCGGGTCCGGCGCCTCGCATCCTCCGTACGGCATCTCATGGAACGTTCACGTGCAGCCGTCAGGCCGTTCACGCCTGCCGACGGCGCAGAATGTCGATTCTGGAGAGCACGTCCTCGACGTGCGGGTGTACCCGGGCCTTCAGCTCATCGCTCCAGGCCTCGTCCTGATAGTGGCAGGTGAGGTACAGGTTCCTGGCGTGCTCCAGGACGGGGCGGTGTTCCGGGGGCAGGCGGGCGAGGGCCCAGTCGGCGGCGGCGTCCTTCGGTTTGATCTCGCCGGTGGCGAGGGTGGTCCAGATGCGTGCGAGGGTCAGGAGGACATTGCGGGTGTCCGCATCCAGCTCGGCCAGGAGTTCGGGGACACTCGCGACGCTTGCCCGGACGAGGTCGGCGTGCGGCACAGGGGCGAGAATCTCGGCAGGACGGGGTCCGGTCAAGGGATGACCGCCTGCCATGGCCATAGTGAGCACAAGGGCCAGGTCCGGCATCGGGCCGGGTTGGGGAATCCCGCCCGCCTTGAATTCGTCACGCAGCCACTCGCCATAGAGGAAGTCTCCGGTCGGAGGGAATCTCCAGGGGCGGACCTCGGACTGGACAACGACGGTCAGTTCAACCGGTCGGACCGTGGACGTGAGGCCGGAGATCTCCAGCAACCCCTCCAGAAGCGACCGACGCTGACGGTCTTCCAGACTCGCGCGTGTGACGGCCAGGACGTCCAGGTCACTGGCCGGGGTGAGACCCCCGAGCACGGCAGACCCGTGGAGGTACGTGCCTAGGAGCTCCGTCCTCACCGTTTCGCGGAGGAGTCCGACGATCCGTTCAAGCTGATCCATGACAACAGTGTCGGACACGTGCGTCCGCGGCGACCACGCCGACGCCGGAGCGGAGCACATCGCCCTGAGCGGGTCCAACCGCGGCGAGCCGCGCGAGCAGTCTTGCTCGATGGTGCGGCCCTGCATTGTGCCGGAGGTTCAGAACAGGTCGTGGGCCGGACGAACCGCGGCGAAGGCTGTCGAGAGCTGTTCGAGCAGGGGCGCTGCGCAGAGGTGGGGGCCGCGACATGGCGTGACCGTGTAAATGCTGCGTGTCGGGGGATCGGCGAGGCTCAGCGTGGTGACATCGGTCCGTAGCGCGCGTGTCGGCACCCCAGGTATCAGCGCGACCGCGTGGCCGGTCGCGACCAGGGCCAGCTTGCCTGGCAGATCGGCCGCGGTGAGGTCGATGCGGGCGCTGACTACCGAAGGAGAAAAGGGGTGGGGACGGGCGGGCGGGAGCGCCTCGGGGACCGGCGGCCGACCAGCCCCTCTCGCGCGCGTTGGCGGGGCCGCGCGCGCCGGTGTCTCGGGCAGCACCGCGACGCGGTGAACAGAGTGCCATGGCATCCGCCCAGCACCCCAGGAACGGACGGACGAGCGGACGCGAGAGGGGCGGGTCCCTCCCCGTCGATCAGCGCGTCGACCTCCCCGCCCGGGACGCGGCGGCGATTGGCCTCCCCGGCCTGGGCAAGCGGCGGTCATACGGCGCTGCTGCTCTGTTCACCGCAGCGGCAGGACACGACGGTGCCCGGCAGCTTGCCGTGGGCCCGCAGCCACGCGTCGGCCTCCTCGGCCCGGACCAGGGGCCGTTCGTCGGTGCCGCAGACCGTCGCCGGGAAGTCCGGGTGCCGGCGCCGCCAGTTGACGACAGCGGCACGGCCCACGTCCGCAAGCCGCGCGATCCGCGACAGATTCAAGGTCTCCCTCGATGGTGTCCGTGTCGTGCGCCCGCAGGGCGCCGAGGATCCAGGGCTGATTCAAAGTCGGGGTCGCCGAGTGGAATGGCGAGCAGGTCCAGGCCCGCCGCCCGGCCGACGAGGTCTACCCGGAGGCCGTCGCCGCCGCCGACCGAGCGTTCCAACTGCTCGGCGGGGGCCTCGCCCCGTCCCTGCCTGCCCGCGGCTCCCGAACCGCTCCAGCCAGATAGCCCTCACTGATGGCAACGGGGGGATATCCCCCGGTCAAACCCGGAGGAAGTCCCCAGCGCGGCCCGCTCCCATTCCAGGCCATGATCGTTTCACCGCCCAGGGAACAAGAACGAGCCGAGGAGTTCACAATGACCGCGCACCACCAGGCGATCGGCCGACGGAGGCTGCTCGCCGCGACGGCCGGGCTTGCGGCCACGGCCCTGTTGGCCCCCACGGCCTCCGCCGCGACCACCACACCCGCCCCCACGGGGACGAAAGGCCGGCAGGCCGACGCGCTCCGCGCGCTGGAGCGCGCCGCCCAGCCCCTGCGCTCGACGGAACCCGGCGGCAACACCACCGACCTACGGGCGCTGGACGCCATGATCGGCGACGCCAAGGTGGTCGGACTGGGCGAGGCCACCCACGGCTCGCACGAGTTCTTCGCCATGAAGCAACGTGTCTTCAGCCACCTCGTCGAGGAGAAGGGCTTCACCACCTTCGCCCTGGAGATGAGCTGGACGGCGGGCCTGCGGATCGACGAGTACCTGCAGGGCGGTCCCGGCGACGCCCGGCGGATCGCCAAGGAGACACTGACCGGATCACCCTGGGAGCGCGAGGAGTTCGTCAGCCTCATCGCCTGGATGCGGCGCTACAACGACCGCCACCCCGGCCGGAAGGTCCACTTCATGGGCAACGATGTCGGGGCGCCCAAGCTCGGCGACGCTGTCTTCGACCGGGTGCTCTCGTACGTCCGTACGAGCCGCCCCCAGGACGTCGTACGCCTCGAGGAGTTGTACGCGGGCCTGCGCCCCCTCGATGACGTCTTCGCCTACCTGCGCAAGCCCGTTGCGGAACGTCGCCTCGACGCCACCACCGCCCAGCAGGCGTTCGACCTGGTCGCCGCGCACAAGGGGGCCGGCGGCGACGCCTACGAATGGGCCGAGCAGCACGCCCGCAGCATCGCCCAGACCTTCGCGTTCACCTCGCTCGACCTGTCCGACCCGGCATCGGTGTCCGCCGCGGAGCACCTCCGCGACCGGGTCATGGCCGACAACACCGCCTGGTGGCACCGCCGCACCGGCGACAAGATGCTGCTCTCGGCGCACAACGGCCACGTGGGCTACCTGGCCACCGACCCGGTGATGTACCCCACGACCCAGGGCGCCTTCCTGCGCGAGGCCCTCGGCCGGGACTACGCAGCCATCGGCTTCACCTTCGGCCGCGGCTCGTTCCTCACCGCAACCACCCTCGGCAGCCCCTGGAACAAGGTCACCGTCCCCGCGGCCACCCCGGACATGCAGGAGTACACCCTCGACCGGGTGCACCACCGCGACTACTACCTCGACCTGCGCACCCTGCCCGCCGCGGGCCGCACCTGGCTGGACACCCCCCGCCCCACCTACGAGGCCGGCTCGTCCTTCAAGAAGGACCCGCTCCCCACCCTTGCCATCACCCGGGCCTACGACATCCTCATCCACCTCAACCAGGTCCACGCAGCCACCAGCCTCTGACCCAGGGCTGATTCAAGATTTGGGTGATCTTGAGGAGTGCAGGTCAGGCCAGGCCGAGTAGGTCCAGTGAGCGGGTGAAGGGCGCGTAGGAGACCTCGCGCAGGTCGGCGGCGATGCTGCGGTGCCCCGCGGTGCGGAGGTTCTGGTCGCCGAGTGATCACCGCGCAGGTGATCCACACCCTGGCGAAGGAGGTGAGGGGCCTCAACGAGCGGATCGCAGAGATTGACAAGCTCATTGGGGCCCGGTCTCGCGAGCACGAGCTCGCCGAAGTGATCGCGAGCATGCCCGGGATCGGACCGTTGCCGGGTGCGGAGTTCCTGGCCGCCACCGCCGGCGACATGAGCCGCCTTTCGGCAGCCCCGACCGCCTGGCCGGCTTCGCCGGAGTCGCCCCGGTTCTCCGGGACCCGGGCGGCGTCAGCGGCAACCTGCACCGCCCCCGGCGCTACCACCGCGGCCTGCAACGCGTCTTCTGCATCTCCGCGCTCATCAGCATCCGCAACTGTGACGCGTCCCGCTGCTACTACGAACGCAAGCGCGCCGAAGGGAAGCGGCACACCCAAGCAGTCCTCGCGCCGGCACGCCGACGAGTGAACGTCCTGTGGGCCCTGATACGTGACGGACGGTGCTTTCAACGCGAACTCCCTGTCGCGCAAGGCCACGAAGTTAAGGGCGCGGGGGAAACTGCAACTCGCCTGACGGCTGGGGACCTTGGGGATGCGAGAACGGGACCTCTGGTAGAAGCGGGAGACCGACCAAAGTCTTGCTGCCACGAGAGGTTCCGTTGTCCGACCAGTCTGCCACCACGACGCTCACCCGTACCATCACGGTTGCGGATGGTGTCTTCGCTCCTGGCCACCTGGGCGAGCTGACCCAGTACCTACCCTTCGAGCTCGTCGATGACGTGCTGGAACAGACGCGAGCCGTTCAGCGCCGGCTGCGACAGCTGCCGTCCCGGGTGGGTGTGTACTTCGTGCTGGCCTTGGAGCGGAACGATCCGCGTGTCGGGTGGGAGGCCCGCCGCGTTCCCGGGCTTCACGGGGGTCACCAACTCGACGAAGCTCCGGGAGAAGTCGGCGTGTGTGTTCGCTGCCCCGAAGGGCTCAGGCGCGGCCCCCTCGCGGGTTGCCAGCGCCGGCACGCTGGGCGGCGGAACGTGAAATCCGAGCCGTCGGTAGAGTGCTATGGCCTGTGCCATGTCGCTGACGACATGGCCGACGTGGTGTAAGCGTGTGATGTCGTGAGGCATGGCGTCACCGTAGGCCCGCACACAGGAAGCTCGCAGAGCGGACCAGGGCAAGGCAAGGCGATCCCCCGGATCGGACAGAAGGCCGGAGGGTTTGCTGCCTGTGACGCCGAAGGAGACGTTGACGGAGGAGAACACCTCCGCCCCAGTACCGACGGGCGAAGCTGGTCCTCGGCCCCCGCCCAGGCCGGGCCCGCCAGTCATCGTGCCCGCACTATTGGTGGGGGCTGGAAGGCTGGTCGGCTGAACGGCCGGGTCTACGGCCACGACCACGACGACCCCAACCCCCCGCTTCCGCGCCGGACCTACGCCGAACTGGTCGGCGGTCCGCTGGACGGCCTGCTGCTGGACATCATGGTTGGTGGACCGAGGAAGTCGACGACGGCGTCGCCCTGACCACCGAGCTCTCCCGTGGCCCGGCGGTCGCGCCCTGTACGACCCGCGCCCGGCGAACCCCACACACCGGGCCCGGGTCTCAGCTGGCGCTCTGGCGCGGCGTTACGCTGTGCCAGGTCATGTATCGGCTCGTCTCCGAGGGCGTGCTGCCGCACACCCCGTTGATATACCGGCACTTGTCCTCCCACCCCGCCCAGGCCCGCGCCGCGAGGGCGACTTCCCGGACCTGATCGACGCCGTGTCGCTGGACGGCATCATGGGCACGGCCCACGGGCCGGTGTGAGGTCCCTACCTGGGGTGACCTGTTGTTTCATGTGCACTGGATGCGCAGCCCGGTGTGCTGGGTGTGTATTCGGCACATGAACAGATACAAGGTTCCGACGTCACCCCACATCGCGTCGGTGAGTTCGCTCGGCGGGATCTGCAGCAGCAGCTCCATCGACAGTGTGCACTCCGTGCAGACTGGCGTTTCATCCCCGCCGTTCGCCCAGTACGGGTATCCGCCGATCGCCACCGCCCCATTGCGCATGTGCGGCGCTCGGGCGCGCTCTTGCGTCAGACCGAGCGCGGCGCGGTCGACGACGTGCCAGTTCGCCCACGCCTCGTGGGAGCCGCTGTCGCCCGGCACAAGGTCCCAGAGCTCAGGGCAGTGCAGGCGCATTCCCACCGCGTCGGGCAGCGACTTCTCCAGGCGTGGCACCGCGTGGCGTTCCTCGAAGTCGGGCTCGGTGCCGTGCACGAGAACCTTGGGGCGCCGCAGTGCGGTGTAGGAACGCACAAGCCAACCGCCCCGTTCGCGTTTTCGTCCCCACGGGCGGCACTTCCAGCAGTAGAAGAATGTGAAGAACGAGACGGGGAGCCTGTCGTGCAGGCCGTCGCGGGAGTGGTCGACCTGCGCGACGAACGTGAGGTCGTCGGCACAGCCGTCGCACAGGGGCCAGGTCTCGCCCTCCTCCACTGTCGGGAACCCGCCGAACCGAGTGGCGGCGAACTCCCGGGTCACATGGGGCTGCGCAGGAACGGGCGGAGGAGCGGTGTGCCGTCGGCGGCGTCCACGCGCACATGTCTCGGGCGGCCTTTGGACTGGCTCGAGTACGGTGCGCGTCCGCATCAGCGGCCGCAACAACTGCACGACGTGTTCCTTCTGAAGTGCGGGCACGCACGCATCGTATGCGGCGGACCAGCAGCCGCGTTGATCGCGTGTTCCGGCCCCGGCCCGAGACCTGGCCGACGCGGTGCGCCCGCACATCAGCGACCTGCGCATCCCCCACGCGCCGTCACCTGGCACCGGCCTGTCCAGACCTCACCGAAGTTCCCGGCGCCGCACCTGAGAGCAGGGGGCTCAGGGCGGCCCTGCTCGGGGATGAGTGCGGCGATTGCACGCGGCTTGAAATTGTCCTCAGCTTGTTCTTTGACCTGCGCGCTGACTGCGGGCAGTCACGGCCCTCGTTCGGTGGCGGCATCGCCCCTGTGGACACCGCCGGTCATCGGTGCTTCGGGCGGCCTCCAGGCGATTTCTGTGGACGGCGGTGGCCGCGGTGGCTACGATCCGCGAATGATCACGGCACTGGACGACCTGACTGTGGACCTAGTACCCCACGCCCAGTCGGTCGCACGTGAGGGTTGGAGGGGCAAAGAGTCGGCGCGCCCACTGAGCCCACAGGGCCTGAGCAGGCCGGCTCCCTGGCCGCGGTCATGCGGGACGGCATCGATGCGATCTATTCCAGCCCGGCGAAACGGTGTGTGCAGACGGTTGAGCCGCTGGCCCGGTCCTTCGGCCTGAGTATTGCGACCGCTCCGGGCCTGGCTACCCCCGATGGCACCTACCAGCCGCGGGAATGGACTGAAGGGTTCTTCTCCCCGTTCCAGCGGGAGCCGGGCGGGGCCTGGATGGCCGGGGCAGCCCTTGCGGTGCTGATCGCGATGGGCAACGTCCACCCCTGTGGCCACGTGGTGGCTTGCTCGCACGGTGACGTTATCCCTGTGCTTGTGGCCCAGGTGCTGGCCCTTTACGGCCATGCGTCCCCGCCCCCCGTCGTGGACCGGGGCGGCTGGCACCGGATGCGGTTCGGCACGGATGCGCTGACCGTCGAGTCCCACGGTCCCGTGGTGTCAGTGCCGAGCACGTGAGCTTGTTCATGAACCTCAGCCCGTGGTCAGCCTGTGGTTGATCACGGGTTTTGACGTTCTCCAGACAGCACAGCGGCCATGGAGTGATCATGTGCGCTGTCGAGACGCTGCTGATCGAAGCCAAGGCCGTGAAGGTGAGTCTGCTGGACGATACTGCCCGCGTCGAGTCCCTGGCCGTGTTGTCCGAGTTCAGGGCCGACTTCTACGATTGCCTGACCGCCCAGGCGGACGCGTTGTTCGAACTCGCCGACGCGCTGCTGTACGCCGATGGACCGGTGAAGTCGCTGGTAGACCTGATGCTGATGCCTGAGCACCGCGCGGCCATGGCGCACTCTACGACGGGCTGAACTGCGGCCGAATTGAGGCGAACTGGCTGCGTGCTGAGCTGGCCGGCCTGCCGGTGCCCCGCACGGACGACGGCCGGGAAGGCTGGCGGTGGACGTCAGCCCCTGGCTGCGATCCGACGCGTCGACGAGCGCGGAGCGGCTGTTCTGCCACGTCTACGGCCGGGCGAAGAGCTCTCGCAGTTCATCCCGGGCTGGCCCTACTCCTTCGTGGTTGCGCTGGAGTCCGGGCGCAGGTCGTGGACGGGGGTCTTGGAGGCGGTCCGGCTCGGGCCCCAGGACGACGCCATCGCGGTGACCGCCGATCAACTACGCGCCGTCGTCGAGCGCTTGGTCGCGGCCGGGCACTGGACCGACGGCGATCCCGGGATCCTGATCGTGATGGACGCCAGCTACGACGTCACCCGACTCGCGTTCGTGCTGGCCGACCTGCTCGTCGAGACGCTCGGCCCAGCCACCCCGCTGGCAGGCACGTGACGCGCTCGACGGAGCGCAGACGGTGATACCTGCCGGGCCCTCTGCGCCGGTCCGAGCCCCTGCCAGCCGCCCTGGGCAGTTCACCGCTACCAGGGCGTGCTGCGAAAGTGGATCGTCTGTCAGACCTGCCTGGGATGCTTCGAGCATGGAGATGACAGTGCAGCTGACGATCGACTGCTCCGATCCGCAGAAAATGGTGGCTTTCTGGGCCGAGGCCCTGGGCTACGTGCCTGAGCCGCCGCCTGGCGGGCACGCCACGTGGCGTGCTTACTGGGCGGCGATGGGGGTGCCAGAGGCGGAGTTGCCGGCCGGTGCCGGGGATATTCCGGAGTCCGTCATCGATCCCGCGGGACGTGGACCGAGGGTGTGGTTCCAGCAGGTTCCGGAGCCGAAGGTCGCCAAGAACCGGTGGCACTTCGACCTGAAGGTCGGTGGGGGCCGTGACATCCCGCTGGACGTCCGCACACAGCGGGTCAAGGCTACGGTGGAACGGCTGGTCAAAGCCGGTGCCACCGTGCTGCGGACCAAGGACGAGCCGGACATGGGGCTCTACGCCGCCGCCATGCAGGACCCCGAGGGCAACGAATTCGACGTCGTCTGAGGGCCGTTGCGACGGTGCTGGCCACAGCCACTCGTTCACGGCTGCGACCAGCACCGTCGCCTCGTAGCGGACGGCGAGTTCGTCGTACCTCGTGGCCACGGCCCTGTGCTTTTTAAGTCGGTTGATCCCGCACTCGACCGCATGGCGCTCGCGGCAATCCACCGCATCGAAACGTGGCGGTCGGCCGCCACGGGAGCCGAGCTTCCTGCGGTTGCGGGCCTGGTCAGCCTTGTATGGGATGGTGCAGCGGATTCCACCTCCAGCAGGCCACCAACGGCCAAGGCGTCGTGCCCCTCGCGACGTGACCAGGCCTTCGCAGACGGGAACGGGGCTACTTGAACGGCCCTCACTCCAGCTCACTCGCTGGTCAGACAGCCTCAAGGACGAAGAACAGGAAGCACAGGAACCTCCGCGCGGCCACGGGCTCGTCGGGGAACAGTTTCTCGGCACCGGGCGCAGTGGGCGGTTCGCTGATGATGGAGATCCGGAAGCCGGATGCGGTGAAGGCGTCCGTCATGGCGTGCAGCGGCCGGTGCCAGTTCGTCAGGACGACTTTCTGGCCGGCGAAGTCGCAGTCATAGGACCACTGGACGGTCGCGAAGTAGTCGTTGGCCGGGTTGATCAGCTTGTAGACCGAGGGATGGTTGACGGACACGATCAGCCGACCGCCGGGCTTCAACACGCGCCGCAGCTCCGCCAGCGGCGCTGTCCAGTCCTCCAGGTAGTGGAGCACCAAGGACGCGACGACGTCATCGAAGGCGCCGTCGGGAAACGGCAGCGAGTCGCCCAGGTCCGCGAGATGCAGGACGGCGTCGGGCCCGAGCCTCTTGCGGGCCAGTTCCAGCATCCCGGCGCTGGAGTCGAAGCCGGTCACGATCGCGCCCCGGTCGCGCAGCGATGCGAACAGGGGTCCGGATCCGCAGCCGACGTCGAGGACCTGCCGCCCGGTCACGTCCCCGGCCAGGTCCAGGATCGCGGGCCGGGCGTAGTAGCCGTTGATGAGGTTCGCCTCGGTGCCGGTCTCATACGACTGGGCGAAGCTGTCGTAGTCGTTGGCCACGGGCTGGCTTGCCGGCCCGGCAGGACTCTCAGAAGTGGTAGTAGGCATGCGGTTCACCCTGGCATGCCTGGCCCCGGCGTCATGGGTTTGGGATGGAGCTGTGACAAGCGGGCCGGGCTTGAGACGGAGCCGTGACAGTTGGGGAAGCCACGCTCCGGCACCTGGCCAGACCGAATCCCACTGGCCCTCTCGGGTGACGATTAATCACACCGCATAGGGAGATGAGTTGTCCGCCCACAAGGACCACCAACTGTCCGCCCACCCAGACGTCCTAATGTCCGTGGACACGCTCCTCCGCTCGGCCCTCGCGCTGCTCCTGGCTGTGGTGGGCGGCGATTTCCGCGCCCCGGGCGATGATCTTCTGTTCCGGGGCGCTCATCTCGACGGGGGCGTACTCCCGTTCCCTATCCGGCAGGGATGTTCCTCAACACGGGGTCGAGCGGCACGTGCTTCGCTCTTCAACTCGTGCCGCCTCAGCGCCATCGCTCGTGACGGATGTCTGCGGAAGCGTCGGTGAGCTTCGCGATCGAGCGGCGGGCGGCGTTGACAGTGACGGTCCGGCGGGCGATACGGGCGAGCGGGAGGTCGCTGGCCGAGTCGGTGTACAGGAGCGCGTCCTCCGGGGCGAACCCCAGCGCCCGGACGGCATTGACCTTTGCTTCGCCCACATTGTGGGCGATGAGTCGAGGCCCTCGTGGGGTGAAGTCGAGCCGGGAAGCGGCCAGGGGGATGCCATGCAACCCGACGCCGTCCAGAAATGCACGCGCGAGGTTCTCCTCCGAGGCTGTCGCTACGACTGTCGGACCACGACTGCGGGCGCATCGGCACCTTGCCACGGCCTGTCTGACCGCTGTCCGGGCTGCCATGGCCCGGCCCGTCACGGCTGCCAGTTCCTCGTACTGGCTGCGGGTCATTCCGCGCAGCGCCAAGGCTACGATCGCCCGGTTCATCGCGGGCTTCAGCGCACCGCCGGGCGGTGCTGCCGAGGCGAGCAAGAACGGTGGGATCGCAGCGGCGAACCGGTGAGGATGGGCTGCCAGGCGGGCTCTGACCAGTGAGGACATTGTGTCCTCGCTGGTCAGGACGCCGTCGAGGTCGAAGATCGAGGTGATGTCGTTGGCCGGGTTCACTGTGGGACGGCTTCGGCTTTCATCTCGACGAGAAGGTCTGCCGCAGCGAGCGCGCTCACCTCGACGAACATCGTGACGGGGAAGATCTCGCCGTGGACAGCGCTCACCGAGGCGAGGCCGACGTCGATACGGCCGAAGATCTCGCGCGCCTGCGCTGCTGCGTCGGCGCCTTCGGCTGCGGAAGGCCGGTTGAGGCGTCTCGATCCTGCCACGATGCGCTGCCACTCCGATTGCCCGAACATGGGGAAAGTTGACTGCTTCTGTCTGTGATTGTGGATGCGGTGGCCGGAGGGAGTCAAGAGGAGGTCCAGACGGGGGCGTCGATGGATCGTCTGCACGACTGCGCCGGAACGGCTGGATTTCTCACGGCGCTCCTCGGAGGGCGGTACCCCTGCCGTGCCGGAGGCGAGGGGGAACTGCCGGCGCCGAAGAAGCGGTTGGCTGTACCGCCTTCAGGCCACGACGATGTTGTCGCCCGCCGCGTCGAGGGCGTCGCTCAGGCCGTCCGGGCAAGGGCTGTCGGTGATGAGGGTGTCGAAGCCGTCGAGTTCGCAGACGCGGTGGGCGGCCGTGCGTCCGAACTTGCTGGAATCGGCGAGCACGTAGCGGTGGGACGCATTGGCGAGCATGGTGCGCTTCGTTGCGACTTCGTCGAGGTGGAAGTCGGTCAGTCCGTAGGAGGCGATGCCTCCGGAGCCCAGGAAGACCGCGTCCGCGCGCAGATTGTCGAAGAACTCGACGGCCTGGGCGTTGGAGCAGGCCAGGTCGCCACCGCGCAACCGCCCGCCGCTGACCAGGACCTCGACGCGCGGGCGGGAGCTGACTTCGGCAGCCACGAGCAGGGAAGGGGTGGCGATGACGCCGACGTGATCGGCGGGCAGAGCACGGGCCACTTCCAGGGCCGTGGTGCCGACATCGATGACGACCGTCTGGTTGGGTTCGATCAGGGCTGCTGCGGCTCGGCCGATGGCCTGCTTCTCGGCGAGGAGAGCGCCCCTGCGCTCATTGAAGGAGGCCTCCTCCCCGACGGGTGACTGGACGGCGGTGGCCCCCCCGTGGACACGCGCCAGTTCGCCGCGGCGCTCGAGGAGGGCGAGGTCCCTGCGGATCGTCTCGTGGGAGACGCCCAGCAGGCTGGTCAGGTCGTCCGTGGTGATGAACTTGAGCCGAGCGATCTCGGCGACGATCCTGCGGTGACGCTCGGCTGCTAGCACGTCCGACCCTCTCTGATTGACTGTTTCTGTGGAACCCTGACTGCATTCTAGGGCTCATGTGACGTGCGGAACGCACCGCCGACGGTCTCAAATCTCTGTTCTTCTCCGCAGCTCAAAGCGTTTTCCGCTAGCCGATCAGCGATGGTTCACCAGGTCGGGAGCGCGAACCCTTGACGGCAAACGGGCAAGGGTCCACACTCTCAGCAGTCAATAGTCCACACAAACGGTCACAACGGGCTGTTGACAGGCGTCGAGGTGGCGCGGACCGCGCGCCCTTGCGGCCACCCCCACGGACAGGCTCCAGCGCATCCCGGTGGGCCTCGATGCCGACCGCATTCGGTTCTTCCATTACTCACTGGCTCCTGCGGCGACGGCGGGGCACTCTGAAGCAGGGAACGAGGTCATGGCCAAATCAGAAGCAGGCGCTCAGGCGCCAAGAACGGCTGAGGGGCAGCAGAGCGGGGCGAACCAGGTGATGGCGCGGGAACTGGGCCGGTACGCCTCGTTCTCCGTGGCGTTCGGGTTCGTGTCGATCGCGACAGGCATCTTCACGACCTACGGCTCGGTGCTCGCCACCTCGGGTCCGCGCGGCATCTGGGCCTGGCCGATCACCGTGATCGGCCAGCTCTCCATCGCCCTCGTCTTCGGAGCGCTTGCGGCGCGCATCCCGATCAGCGGCTACTCCTACCAGTGGGTGTCGCGGATCGTCGGGCCCGTGTGGGGCTGGATCATGGGCTGGATCTCCTTCGCCTTCCTCGGGGTCGTCGTGGTCGCCGTGGACTACACGATCGCCTCCACGATTCTCCCCGAGCTGTTCCAGTACGTCGGCACGACACAGAACGCCTGGGTCATCACGGCCGGCGTGGTGCTGCTGCAGGCCCTGCTGGTCGCCGCGTCCACGCGTACCACGCACAAGGTCAACAGCGCGGCGGTGACAGCACAGCTCATCGGCATGATCGCGCTGACGGTGCTGCTGTTCGTGGTGGGCTACTTCACCGGCAAGCTCGATTTCGCCCACCTGTTCGACACCGGGGCGATCCCGGAGAGCGGCTACTACGGTCTGGGCGAGGGAACCCATGCGGGCCCCTTCGCCTTGGCGTTCCTGCTCGGCGCGTTCACCATCGTCGGATTCGAGTCCGCGGCAAACCTGGCGGAGGAGACCAAGGACCCCGCCCGTGTCATCCCCAAGGCGATGGTCCAGGCCGTCCTCTCCCTAGGCGTTCTGGGCTTCCTCTTCCTGGTCGCCGTGACCGCCGCCGTCGGCCGGGTCGACGGCGCCGCCGAGTCGGCCACCCCGGTGGCCACCGTGATCACCGCCGTGCTCGGGTCCGTGGTGGGGAAGATCCTCCTGGTCCTCGTCGTGGTCTCGATCTTCTCCTGCGGGCTGGTGATCACCCTCAGCGGAACCCGCCTGGTCTACGCGATGTCCAGAGACGAGCGTTTCCCCGGATGGCGCCTGCTCAAGCGCATCCACCCCCGGACGGCGACGCCGCTGAACGCCACGGTGTTCATGATGGTCATCGCGCAGATCATCCTCGCGGTCTTCTCCCGTTCCACCGACGCCCTGTTCCATCTGTTCTCCGCGGCCACCCTGCTGCCCGCCGTCATCTACGCCGGCACGGTCGCGATGTACGCGGCCAAGCGCTCCTCCCTGCCGCCGTCGCGCGGCTTCTCCCTGGGGCGGTGGGAGGTCCCGGTTCTGCTCCTGGCCGCAGTCTGGCTGGTGTACGAGCTGCTCATCTTCCGGGACGCTTCCTTCCGCGGCCCCTGGGCCTACGTCCTGGTGCTGTGCGGGATCGGCGCCGTCTACCTGGCGGCGCTCGTCGTCCGGCGCGGCCGCGCCGCCCTGACCATGCCGGACATGGCCGACGTCGACCGCACCCTGGACAACGCCACCACACCCTCCGCGGCCGACACGGAAGGGGCCCCGCGATGACCACTATCCTCGCCATCGACCAGGGCACCTCGGGCACCAAAGCCATCGTCGTCGACGCCGAGGACGGAACGGTCGCCCTAGCCGAGGAGACCATCCGCCCCACCTACCTGCCCGGGGGAGGTGTCGAACAGAATCCGTACGAACTGCTCGATTCCGTCCTCACCGCCGGCCGCCGGGCCGTGAGCATGGCCGGCCGGCCCATCGACGGCGTGGCCCTGGCCAACCAGGGAGAGACCGTCCTGGCCTGGGACGAAGCCACGGGAACGCCGCTGTCCCCGGCGATCGTCTGGCAGGACAGCCGTGCGGAGAGCATCTGCGCAGAGCTGGCCGAGCACCGCGAGGCCATCGCGCAGCGTACCGGTCTCGTTCTCGACCCCTACTTCTCCGCGCCCAAGATGGCATGGCTGCGCCGCAACCTCACCCGGGACGGGGTGGTGACCACCACCGACACCTGGCTCGTGCACCACCTGACGGGCGAGTTCGTCACCGACGCCTCCACCGCCAGCCGTTCTCTGATCTTCGACCTGGACGGCGCGGCGTGGGACGGGCGCCTCGCTGATCTGTTCTCCCTCGGTGACGAGCGGCTGCCGCGCATCGTCGGCAGCGACGAGGTGGTCGGCACCACGCGCGCCTTCGGGCAGGAGACGCCGGTGGCCGGCCTGATTGTCGACCAGCAGGCCGCTCTGGTCGCCGAGGCATGCCTGGAGCAGGGCACGGCCAAATGCACCTATGGCACGGGCGCGTTCTTGCTGGCGAACACGGGACCGGACCCCGTGCGCTCCAGCGCGGGCCTGACGACGTCGGTGGCCTGGCAGGCCGCGGGGCAGACCCTGTATTGCGTGGACGGCCAGGTCTATACCGTGGCCTCGGCCGTGCGCTGGCTGCAGGACCTCGGTCTTCTTCAGTCCGCCACCGAACTTGACGAGCTGGTCGCGGAGGACAGCGAGGGCGTCATGTGCGTCCCGGCGTTCGCCGGACTCGCCGCTCCGTGGTGGGCTTCCGAGGCCACGGCCTCCATCACCGGCCTCACGCTGGCCACCCGCCGCGAGCACCTCATCCTGGCCGTGCTCCAGGGCATAGCCGCCCAGGTCACCGAGCTGACGGCCCTCGTCGGCCGCGACCTCGGCCGGCCCCTGAACCGGCTGCGCGCCGACGGCGGATTGACCAACTCCGCCGCCCTCATGCAGGCCCAGGCCGACATCGCCCAGCTCCCCGTCGACATCTATCCCAACGCGCACGCCACCCCCCTCGGCGCCGCCGCGCTCGCCCGCTGCGCCCTCGACCCCGCCATCAGCCTCAAAGAGGCCGTCGGCGACTGGCAGCCGACGACCGTCTACGAACCCCGCTGGTCCGAAGACCGGGCCCAGGAGTTCCGCACCACATGGGCACAGGCCGCCGAGGCGTGTGCCACCAAGGGAGACCACTCATGACCCCCACCCCCCACCGCCCTCACCCCGAGGTCTTCGACATCGTGGTGATCGGAGGAGGCATTGTCGGCTCAGCCATCGCACGCGAACTGTCCGGCTACGACGTCTCCGTTGCGCTGCTCGAAGCCCGCGACGACGTCGGAGACGGAACCAGCAAGGCCAACACCGCCATCCTGCACACGGGCTTCGACGCGAAACCGGGCACCCTGGAGTCCCGGCTCGTGGCTCGCGGCTACCACCTGCTGAGCGACTACGCCAAGGCCACCGGCATCCCTGTCGAGCACACCGGCGCCGTGCTGGTGGCCTGGAACCAGGAAGAGCTCGACGCCCTGCCTGGCCTGAAGAAGAAGGCCGAGGCCAACGGGTACGAGCACTGCCGCATCGTGGACGCGGACGAGGTGTACCGGGTCCTGCACGATCTGGGCGAGGGCGTGCTCGGCGGCCTGACCGTTCCCGACGAGTCCATCATCTGCACATGGACCACCAACCTCGCCCTGGCTACGGACGCCAGGCAACGCGGGACGACGATCCTGCTCGAACACGCCGTGACCGGCATCGACGTGGACGACGACGCGACGACGTTGCACACCGCCCAGGGCGACGTGCGAGCCCGCTGGGTCGTCAACGCGGCAGGCCTCGGCGCCGACACGATCGACCGGCTCTTCGGCCACGACCGCTTCACCGTCACCCCCCGCCGCGGCGAGCTGTTCGTGTTCGACAAGCTGGCACGGCCCAAGGTCGGCAAGATCGTCTTGCCGGTTCCCTCCTCCCGCGGCAAGGGCGTGCTCATCTCCCCGACGATCTACGGCAATGTCATGCTCGGCCCCACCGCCGAGGACCTCACCGACCGCACCGACACCGCCACGTCCGAGGACGGCTACGACTTCCTCCTCAGTAAGGGTGCGCGGCTCATGCCGAGCCTGCTCGCCGAGGAGGTCACCGCCAGCTACGCCGGACTGCGCGCCGCGATCGACCGCGACGACTACCTCATCGAAACCGCCCCCGAACAGCGGTACCTCCTCGTGGGCGGCATCCGCTCCACCGGCCTGACAGCAGGCATCGCCATTGCCGAGCACGTCGCCGGGCTCCTGGCGGAAGCCGGTCTCGGGCTCCGCAGCCGCAGCAACCTGCCTGCTCCGCCCCGGATGCCGAACATCGGCGAAGCCACCACACGCCCCTACCAGGACGCCGACCGCATTTCCGAGGACACCGCCTACGGCACCATCATCTGCTTCTGCGAACGGGTCACCGAGGGCGAGGTCCGAGACGCCTGCCACGCCCCGGTGCCCGCGCGCAGTCTGGAAGGGCTGCGCCGACGCACCCGGGCCATGAACGGCCGTTGCCAGGGCTTCTTCTGCGGCGCGGCCGTCGCGGCCCTGCGCGCCCGGCACCAGACCAACGACGACTGCTGCAGCCAGCACAAGGACAACCGATGACCCACCAGCTGCCCCTCATCGAGCCCGATGTCCTCATCATCGGAGGCGGCCCCGCAGGGCTTACCGCGGCCGCCGAACTTGCCGACCGCGGTGCCGGGCGGGTCCTGGTCGTCGACCGGGAAAAGCAGGCCGGCGGCATTCCCCGGCACAGCGACCACACCGGATACGGCCTGCGAGACCTGCACCGTGTGATGACCGGCCCCGCCTACGCCCGCCACTTGGCCGACCGGGCCGCACGGTCCGGAGCGGAGATCCGCACCAGCACCATGGTCACCGACTGGTCCGACCAGCACACCGTGGACGTCACCAGCCCCGAGGGCCGCTACCAGATCTGTGCCCGGGCCATCGTCCTGGCGACCGGTGCCCGCGAACGGCCCCGCACCGCACGCCGCATCCCCGGAGATCGCCCCCAGGGGGTCTACACCACCGGACAACTCCAAAATCTCGTCCACCTCCACCACCAGCCCGTTGGCAAGCGGGCCGTCATCGTCGGTGGCGAACTGGTCAGCTGGTCTGCGGCCATGACCCTCCGCGAAGCCGGCTGCACCCCCGCGCTCATGATCAGCAAGTACCCGAAGGCAGAGTCCTACGGCGCCTTCAACGCCGTCGGCCGCACCATCCTCCACGTTCCGGTCGCCACTCGCAGCCGTGTAACCCAGGTCATGGGCAAGGGCCGCTGCGAGGCTGTCGAGATCGAGCATCTCGACACGGGCAAGCGCCGAACCGTCGAATGTGACACCGTCGTCTTCACCGGCGACTGGATCCCCGACCACGAACTCGTGCGTTCCGCGGGCATCACCCTCGACGAACGCACCCTCGGCCCCCTCACGGACACGGCGCTGCGGACCAGTCGACCCGGAGTCTTCGCCGTCGGCAACTTGCTCCATCCCGTCGACACCGCCGACGTGGCCGCCCTCGACGGCAAGCACGTTGCCCAGCAGGTCATCAACCACCTGGACGGAAGGCGCGAGCCGACCGAGGGGGTCCGCCTGATTGCCGACGCCCCGTTCCGCTGGATCGCACCGCAGATCCTCCGCCCCGGCGATCCGGCTCCGGCCCGCGACCGGCTCCTGCTCTGGACGGACGAGTTCGTCCGTCTCCCCAAGGTGACGGTCCGCCAGGACGGCCGTATCGTCGCCCGCCGGACCCTCGCCTGGCCTGCGGCCCCCGGCCGGGTCTTTCGTATCCCGTCCTCGGTCCTCGACGGGATCTCCCACACCGGAGGTCCCGTCCACATCACCATTTAGTCCGTCACACCATGAGTCTGCGGTGGTGGCCAGTGGATGCTGGCCACCACCGCAGACTCGCTCCGCCTTCAGGTCGCGCGTCAGCAGCTGCGGAGTGTGTCCGCCGTCGGGTGCTTGTCCTTCGAGGAACGCGCTCAGTTCCGCGCAGCCGCGGGTCATCCGCCGACGCTTCGGGGCGGTGGTGAGGCGCAGGTCGATGCCACGCGGTCACCAGGGGGCAGGCGGTGCGTGTCGATGCGGGCGTTGATGAACAACGGGCCGCCTGCCTCGTCCGCGGCCCTGCGGGCCGCCGCGATCCGTGCGACCAGCTCGGCGACGGGACGAAGGGTGTCCTCAAGGTTGATGCCCACACGGCTCCGGCCGCCAGGACGCCGCGCACGGTCTCGCCCACACCGGCGGGATCGGTCGCATAGCCGCGTTCGATGTCGGCGGTGACCGGCACGTCAACAGCGGCCGTGATCCGGGAGATCGCGCCCAGTGCCTGGTCGCGGCTCAACTGATCCCCGTCGCCGTGGCCCAGCGACCACGCGACCCCGGCGCTGGTGGTAGCGAATCGCGGAAGCACCCACGTTCGCCACCACCCGGGCGGAGGCCGAGTCCCAGGAGTTGGCCAGGATCAGCGGATCGCCGGGAACGTGCAAGGAGCGGAACAACTGTGCCTTGTCGAGAAGTGTTGCCATGAGCGGCATTTCACCACGTGCGCCCGATCAACGATCGCTGTTTTCTCTGCGCCGTGATCCGCCGGACAGGACCTAGGGGATGGCCTCCGGTTGACAGAGCCCAGGGCAGCATAGTTACTTAAAGTGTCTGATTAGTTACGTTGTGTGATCGATGGTGATCGTGTCGTCCCCCTACGAATCTGCCGCCGTCCTCCACTCCACGCGAGGAGACCCACCGTGACCACGACCCCCACCCGTCCCACCGCCGTCCCGTCCATCGAGCAGCTGCCCCAGCCGGAGCTGCGCGGGTCCACCGACATCCAGGGCAACATCCTGGCCGCGTTCAACAAGGACTTCATGGACTTCCGCTACCTGCGCTTCCCGGACGCTGCCAAGGGCCGCGGCTGGCTCTCCGCGATCCTCAACACCGTCGCCACAACCAACGAGACAGAAGACTTCAACGAGCAGTTCTCGCTGGCCCGCCGGGCCTTCGGCCGCGACCCGTCGATCACCACCGTCCGCTGCGGGGTCTCCCTCACCTTCGAGGGCCTCGTCACGATCGCCAACAAACCCGATCAGATCAAGAAGGACCTCAGCACCTTCACGTCGTTCTGCGCGGGCGCGGCCGCACGGGCCAAGGACCTCGGGGACACCGGCGAGAGCGACCCCAAGACCTGGTTGTTCGGGGCCGGCACCGGCGACAAGGTCGTGCACGCGGTCCTCATCGTCGCAGCGGACACCGAGGCGCTGCTGAAGGAGAAGCTGAAGAACCTCGACACGGTCGAGCAGACCCACCAGATCACGCGCGTCCATGTGGACGAGGGCCGCACCCTGAAGGGCGATCTGAAGGGTCACGAGCACTTCGGCTACAAGGACGGCATCTCCCAGCCCGGCGTCAAGGACTTCCACCGCGAGGACGCCAGCCGCGAGGGCTTCCGCGACAACCACGCCGGGACCGAGCTGATCGAACCCGGCGAGTTCGTCTTCGGCTACAAGAGCGAACAGGGCGACCGGAAGGCGCCGGCGTGGATGAAGAACGGCTCCCTCCAAGTGGTGCGCCGCCTTCGCCAGGATGTCGCCGGCTGGAACAAGGCCGTGGTGGACGGCGCCAAGAACTTCACCGGCAACATGGACGCCAACCGGCTCGGTGTCTGTCTGGTCGGCCGGGCCAAGGACGGCACACCGCTCGCCCCGCCGTGCAGCGCCGTGACCGGACTCGGCTCGGACCGGAACGGTTTCGACTACGCGAACGACCCCATCGGCCGGCACACCCCCTGGGTCGCGCACATCCGCCGCACCCATCCGCGTGCCTTCGCCGGAATCGTCGACAAGAAGCCGAAGAGCCACCGCCTGATGCGCCGCGGCATTCCGTACGGCCCTGAGTTCAAAGGCGGCCCGGACGACGGCAAGGACCGCGGGCTGATGTTCGTCTGCTACGGCACCTCGCTGGAAGAGCAGTTCGAACTGGTCCAGCAGCACTGGTCCAACGACGACGCGTTCACCCCCGGGGAAGGCCGGTCCGACCAAGTGGTCGCCAACGGCTTCGACAAGGTCACCGGCCTCGCCGGCAAGGCCTCGATCGAGCTCGCGGACGGCACCTTCGGCACGGTCGACATGAAGCGCTTCGTCCGCACCGCGGGCGCGCTCTACGCCTTCACCCCCTCGATCAGCACGCTGCGGCTGCTCGCCGAGGGCGAGGACCTTCCCAACAAGTCAATCGGTTCCTGAGCGGCGAGGAGAAGTTATGAACGAGAGACCCACCGTCGAGGGCGCGGCCAACGACCGCGCCCGCCAGCAGACCTGCTGGCAGCTGGCCCGCGAGTTGCTGCTGGTCGGTCCGGACGACAAGGACCTGAAGCTGCGCTACCTCGACATCCTGATCAAGGAGGGCATCCCGGAGACCGACGAGCCCAAGGACGTGCTGATCGTCGGCGCCGGGATCGCCGGTCTGGTTGCCGGGAAGCTGCTCAAAGACGCCGGGCACAACGTCACCATCCTGGAGGCAAACGCCAACCGGGTCGGCGGGCGGATCAAGACCTTCCGCTCCACCGATGACGAGCAGGACGGCCCGTTCTACGACCCGGTGCAGTACGGGGAGGCGGGAGCGATGCGGCTGCCCAGCTTCCACCCGCTCACCCTGGCCCTGGTCGACAGACTCGGCCTGAAACGGCAGCTGTTCTGCAACGTCGACGTTGATCCCGACACCGGCAACCAGAACACGCCCGTCCCGCCGGTGGTCTACGAGTCCTTCGAGGACGGCAAGGTCTGGAAGTACGGCGAGGACAGCCCGGACTTCCGCGAGCCGGTCAAGCGCTTCAACAGCTGGATCCGCACCAACCGGATCCAGGCCCGCCGCAGCGAGTACGCCGCCGACCCGAGCAGCGTCAACGAGGGCTTCCACCTCACCGGCGACGAGGCGCGGATCACAGCCGGCGAGATGGTCAACCAGGCGCTGGAGCCGGTCCGCGACTACTACTCGTACATCGAGAACGGCAAGCGGGTGCGCAAGCCGTTCGCCGAGTGGCTGGACGGCTGGGCCCGGGTGATCCGCGATTTCGACGGCTACTCGATGGGCCGCTTCCTGCGCGAGTACGCGGGTTTCAGTGACGAGGCGATCGAGGCGATCGGCACGATCGAGAACATGACCTCGCGGCTGCACCTGTCCTTCTTCCACACCTTCCTGGGCCGCAGCGACATCAACCCGGACGCCACCTATTGGGAGATCGAGGGCGGCAGCTGGCAGCTGCCCTACGCCCTCGCCGATGAGCTCCAGGACGAACTCGAAATGGGTGAGCGGATGATCCGGATGGAGTACTGGGACCCGCGCCGCGACGGCGGGGCCGGCCAAGACGTCGGGCCGAACGGGCCCCAGGTCGTCGTCCACACCGTTCCCGAGGGCGACCCAGAGGCCGAACCCACGGTCTGGAAGGGTGACTTCGCGATCGTCACCGTCCCGTTCTCCGCGCTGCGGTTCGTCCAGGTCTCGCCCCCGTACTCGTACAAGAAGCGCCGGGCGATCATCGAGACACACTACGACCAGGCCACCAAGGTGCTGCTGGAGTTTTCCCGCCGGTGGTGGGAGTTCACCGAGGCGGACTGGAAGGGCGAGCTCGACTCCATCGAGCCCGGCCTGTACGAGTACTACCAGCGGGCTGGCGAGGAGGACGCCGAGGCGGCCGCGCTGGCCGCGCACAACGGGCACCGGCCACCGCCCAATCTACCGAGGGTGCTGCTCGGCGCCCACCGGAGCGTGGACTCCAGCCGGATCAGCCAGGAGCAGTTGGAGGTCTTCCGGCACACCCCGCTGCGCCGGGCGAGCGTGCGCCCCGCCACCAACTGCTTCGGCGGCGGTTCGACCACCGACAACCCGAACCGCTTCATGTACTACCCCTCGCACCCGGTGCCCGACAGCGACGGCGGCGGCGTGGTGCTGGCCAGCTACAGCTGGTCGGATGACGCGGTGCGCTGGGACTCGATGGCCGACGCCGAGCGGTACGTGTACGCGCTGCGCAACCTCCAGTCGGTGCACGGCCGGCGGATCGAGGTGTTCTACACCGGCTATGGCCAGACCCAGAGCTGGCTGCGCGACCCGTACGCCTTCGGCGAGGCGGCGGTGTACACCCCGCACCAGATGACCAGCTTCCACCTCGACGTGGTCAAGCCGGAGGGCCCGGTGCACTTCGCCGGCGAGCACGTCTCGCTCAAGCACGCCTGGATCGAGGGCGCGGTGGAGACCGCCGTCCGCGCGGCGATCGCCGTGCACGAGGCACCCACACCACCACCCTCCGCCAAACCGGAGATCTTTCCAGAGGTGCGGGCCGGACGCGCACGCAGAGCGGAGGTGCTGAGCGGATGAGCGGCAACGGCGAATGGACGGTGGGCCGTTACCTGGCCACGAGACTTGAGCAGTTGGGCATCCGGCACCTGTTCGGGGTGCCGGGCGACCACCTCGGCCCGTTCCTGACGATCATGCACGCCACCACCGGGGTGCGCTGGGTCGGTACCCCGACCGAGATCGGTGGCGGCTACGCCGCCGACGCCTACGCCCGGGTGCGGGCCGCCGACGCCGACCTCGCCAAGGGCGAGCAGGGCGTCGCCGCAGTCGCGGTCACCTACGGCGTGGGCGCGTTCAGCCTGCTCAACCCGATCGGCGGCGCCTACGTCGAGTACGTGCCGGTGATCGCGATCAACGCGGCGCCGTCGTACGAGCAGTGGCTCAACTACCAGGCGGTCGGTCTGCTCACCTCGCACATGAGCCAGCGCCGGGAGAGCAATCTGGAGGTCTACCGGCAGGTCACGGTGGACGCGCAGGTGATCTCCAACCCCGGGCTCGCGCCCTCGCAGATCGACAGCGCGATCATCGCCGGCCTGACCGAGCGCAGGCCGGTCTACCTGGAGGTGATGGACGACCTCTGGAATGCCCCGTGCGCCGAGCCGCAGGGCGAACTCCGTGGTCAGGAAAGGCCGTTCACCAAGAAGAACGAGGAAATGCTCGCCAAGGCGGTGGAGGCCTCGGTGGAGCTGGTCGAACGGCTCGGCACGCCGGTGCTGTGGGCGGGCGAGGAGATCGAGCGCAACCGGCTGGAGCGGGAGCTGGTCTCGCTGGTGCAGCTGACCGGCATCCCGTTCTGCACCACCGTCGGCGCGAAGTCCGTGGTCTCCGAGAACACCCCGGGCTTCACAGGCGTCTACAACGGCAAGGCGAGCCTGCCGGAGGTGCGCAAGGCCTTCAAGGCCGCCGGGTGCCGGATCGGCCTGGGCACCTGGTCGACGTCGAAGAACCTCGGCGGCGAGAAGTCGATCGGCGACGACTGGATCGTGGCCGCCCACGAGGGCGTCAGCGTCGGCGCGCAGTACTTCCCGGACGTCCAGCTGGCGCGGTTCGTCCCGGCACTGCGGGACGCGCTGGGTGTTGCTTTCGGCAAGCGGGCGTTCGAAACCGACCTCTTCGCGCTGGCACACGCCAAGGACCGGCAGGTCCCGGCGAGCACGATCGCCTTCCTGACCGGCCTGAGCAGCACGGACTACCCCGAGGAGCTCACGTACGACGGGTTCTTCCGGCACATGAACGCCTTCCTGCTGAGCCAAGCGCAGGGCGACGGCCCGGAGGCCACCTCGCCGTTCACGGTGGTCTCGGACGCAGCGTTCGCACTGCTGGGCTCGATGAATCTACAGATGGCGGAACGGGCGAGCTTCGTGGCGCAGAACAGCTGGCTGTCCATCGGCTACTCGGTCGGCGCGGCCACCGGGGTGGCGCTGGCCCGCCAGCAGCCGCTCAAGCGGCCGCTGGTGTTCGTCGGGGACGGATCGTTCCAGGAGACCTGCCAGGAGCTGTCCACGCACGTGCGCCACCACCTGCGGCCAGTGGTCTTCGTCCTGGACAACGAGGGCTTCTACGGTATCGAGCAGATGCTGGTCAGCCCCTGCTACTACAAGGAGAAGCCGTCCGACGGGGCCGACTTCTACAACGTGCTGCACCCGTGGCAGTACGAGAAGCTGGCAGAGGTCTTCGGCTCGGAGAAGGACCGGATGCACGGGCGGGAGCTCACCACCCACACCGAGCTGGAGTCACTGCTGCTCGACATCGCCGATCCGGGCAGTGACATCAACCACGCCCCGATCCTGGTCCGGGTCCGGCTCAACCGGCACGACTATCCGCGGGCACTCCAGTACAAGATCGACGAAAAGTGCCAATAGCCGCCGTACGGCGCACCGGCCCCGGTCCAAGGATCGGGGCCGGTGCGCGCGCTGCGTCCGTGCTCAGCGAACTGATGGTCCGCGCCCCCTGGCGCAGGACCGGCACCGCCCGCCGGCTCCACGACGAACTGCTCGCGGCCCGACCCGAGTTCGCCAAGGCGAACAGCTCCCCGAGCGGCTCGACGCCGTCCGCCAAGACGACCTGCCCGGCCTCCGCGCCCTCGCCGCGGGCCACGATCGCGACGTTGTCGTCGCCAACCTGACCCTGCCCTGGAGTTAGGCGTCGTCAAGGGCCACGTCAACCGAATCAAGATGTTCAAACGCCGGATGTTCGGCCCAGCCGGCTTCGCCCTACTCCGTCAACGCGTCCTGCTCTACTCGTGAAGCACAGGTCAGACCACACGGTCAAGGAGCCCGAAGCCCTCCGGGAACAGTTCCGAGAACTCCCGCCACACGGGGTCGGACTCCGCTTCGGCCATCGTCCCGAGCCGGTCGATCAATTCACTCCGCTGGCCGCTCGACAACTTGCCGGCCAAGTGGGCGACACCCTCCCGGACCTTGACCGCGTCGTCCGGATCGATCTGCTCGTCTTCGCTGCCCTCGACGAACCACAAGACGTCGACCAAGGCTTCGGTCAGGGCTTGGCTCAGAGTCGAGTACACGGACATCCAGGCGGGCTCCCAGCAGGCCACGGCAGCAGAGCCCGGCCATCCCACTACACACCACCGACATCACACTCCGTCAGCCCTCCACGGAATGTGGGCCAGAGCCACTACTCGTGGATAAAGCCATGAATCGCATCTCCTGGCGATCCGGCATGCTTGTGGCGTATCTGACAGGACAGCAGATATCGGGCACCACTGACAGAGGGCCTCCAGCGTCTGGTCCTCGCCGCCGTCCCGTACGTCGACTGCGGCGTTCTTGCCCGCCAGGCCTTCCGGGAGGAAGAGCGGCGCCGCAGCCTCGCCGCCTTCCTGGACGGCTGGGACGCGGCGGGCGGGGCAGCGACGTCCTAGCTTGACGTTTATCCAGTCGGGCTGGCGATGAGGGCGGTGGGCGGGTTCGGTTTGCTCTGTTTCCCGGCGGGGTGAATGCGTGCACGGTGCTTGTTCTTCAGGCCGATTGGCCGACCGGGGCCTGCAATGGTGGATTTCGGTGCTCTGGCCGGCTGAGGGGTTGTCCCGTGGAGGCGGCGAAATCCTCGACGGACGCGTGCGGGTGTGAGGCGCCCTCGACGTGCGGGCCGTTCCCAAGGATTACGGAGGTCCTCCGCGAGGGGCCGGGCGAGACGGAGCTGGGCATAGGCAGCTATGACGAGCCAGGTCCAGCGGTCGGCGGCGGCCGGCTCGCGGAGTTTGGGTGTAGTCCACCCCAACGTCTGCTTGATCATCCTGAAGGTGTGCTCCAGGTCGAATCTGCGCAGAAACGCCTGCCAGAGCCGGTCCACGTCCCCGGCAGCAGCGGCGGTGCCCGACCACCACAGCCAGACCGGCCTCGGGCTGCGGTCTCCACGGAGGTGGTCGACCTGAAGGCGGATGACGGTGCCTTCAACGACCGGCAATTCTCCCTTGGGGTAGTCGGCCCAGGCCGAGCGCCGGACCAGTAGCGGGTGCAGCCGGTCCCAGGCAGTGGCGACGGCTTTCCCGTAGTGGGTGGTATCGGTCACCGTGGTGACGGACGGGGGCGGCTGGGTTGCCGCGACCTCGAACGCGAACTCCGCTCCGCGCTTGGGCTTGCGGCCGACCTTGCCCGGCGGCTGCGGCGGGGGCGGGAAATACAGCACGCGGTCCGATCGCATCCGACCCAGTATCTCCACGGGTAGGTCCGCCAGCAGGAAAGCTAGGCGGGCCACGTCGTAGCCGGCATCGGCGACGACCAGGACGGACGGATCCCCGACCTGCCACCGGCCCGCCCCATGCAGTCGCTGGAACATGTCCCGGATCTGGGCTGCGGTGACTGCGGTCGCGTCGTCCCAAGGACACAGCCGGACCACGTCCAGCATGGCGGTCCACGACGTCCGACCCTGCTCCAGAGCGGCCACGAAAGAGTAGGGCCACCCGGGGATCATCTGGGGCCGTGGCGGGCAGGCCGGCGGTGCTGGTGATCTGTTCCCGGATCGTGAAGCGGACGGTCATTTCGGCGCGGTGGTTGGTGGCGGTCATCAGGTGGCGTCGGGGCCGGAAGTGGGGTGAGATGTCGCTGAACGCGGACAGGAACCGTTGGGCTCCGCCGAGGCTGCGGAAGCCCTTCATGGCGCGTTCTCGTTGCCGGGTCGGCCGGCGGGAGTTCTCGGCCCGGTTGTTGAGGCCCTTGTGGGAGCGGTGCTCGACGGAAGGCATCACGTCGCGGTGGGCGGCCCCGTAACTGCGGAGCTTGTCCGTGACCAGCACCCGCGGCACCGAGCGGGTCTTGAGGAGTTCGCGGAAGAAACGCCTGGCCGTGGCCTTGTCGCGTCTGTTCTGTACGAGGATGTCCAGCACGTTGCCGTTCTGGTCCACCGCGCGCCACAGGTGCTTCAGCTCACCGTTGATCTTGATGAAGACCTCGTCCAGGTGCCATTTGTCGCCGGGACGGGAGCGCCGGCGATGCAGCGCGTTGGCGTAGGCCTGATCGAACTTCAGGTACCACCGCCGGACGGTTTCGTAGGAGACGACCACGCCGCGCTCGAGCATCAGTTCCTCGACCTCCCGGCGCGACAGCGGAATCCGGTGGTACAGCCACACGCAGTGGGAGATGATCTCGACGGGTACCGGTGCCCCCGGTACGACGGCGACACGGACGACACGGGCAGTCCCCTCCCCGATACGACCTCCGCGAAGATCATCCCACGCCGGTCAGTCAACGTGACGACGCCAACGGGAGGGCTCCGGCGGATCATCTGCCGGAGCCCTCCCGTTCTGTACTGGACCAGGGGTGGGCCTGAGCAGATGCCTGCCGGAAGCCCGCTGGATGTTGGGGACCTGCTGGTGCGTCCCCGTGTCCGGGCCGTCGGGGTGTCGTTGTGCCGATGATGGCTTCTTGCCCGGGAGTGGGGCGCTCTATTGGGTGTCCGGCTCGGGTCCGACGAGAGGGGAACCGCATGATGGCGAAGTCGTTCGTTTGGCGGGCGATGACGGCATCGGCGGTCATCGGCCTGGTCATGGGTGTGGCGGCTGTGCCGCAGGCGGTGGCGGCCGGTCCCGCCGCCCACGGGGGAGAGCCGTACGTGACCAAGCCGTGCCCCGGTGATGAGCAGTACTACCCGGACGCCGCCCCGTCGAAGTTCTGAGAGTGCAGCAACGGCATCGCCTACCTCTTCGACTGTCCCGCCGGCCTGCACTGGGACACCACGCTGCTCACCTGTAACTATCCCGAGCAGGCGGGCCGCCAGAACCCGCCCCGGACCCACAGCGCCCGACGGGCAGCGAGCTCTCCGGACCCGGGCGTAAGCCAGCGACTGGAGATCAAGCACATCCAGGGACAGTTCATCACCCACACCATCGTCAAGCCCTCGCGAGACGGCAGCGGAGAGTCCGTTCACTGATGTGACGGTGCTTAGTTCTCTGGTAGTTGGGTCGCTCTGGTCTGGTGTTTCATGTTTTGGGTTGGTATTTGAGGGTGGGTGTGATGACACGCCTCTGGGTAGACGGTTTCTCCGCCATGTCTGGCTGGTTTGTTTGTGCTGGTCAGGGGCGTGTGTGGGTGAGGTAGGCGGTCAGGGGTTCGCCGGTGGCGGGGGCCAGGATGTCGAGTCCGAGCCGGTGGGGCGATCCGGCGACGGTTTTGTTGGTTGTGTGGTGCGCGCCTGGTGACAGGGTTGCCAGGACGCGGGCGAGCATGACAGTTTCGGGGTAGATCACCGGATCACGGGCCAGGAGCGCGGCTGAAGCGCTTCCTGCACGGTCCAAGTGCGCGTTGGCCACCACGAGGTGGTTCAGCCGGTTCAGCCACCGGCTGGTCAGATGCTGCTGGTGGTCGTACCAGCGTGTGGTGATCGCGCGTGCCGTCATCCAGGCACTCGCAGTCCGGGGGTGATGCTGAAGACGCTGGTGGGCTGCGGCGAGTCCGGGAACGGCCCAGGTGTGGAGCGTGGGCGTGCGTCGTGGGTCGGGGGCGGCTGCTGACGGATCATCGAGTGTGCCAGGGCGCCGGTAGCTGGCGAAGGATGACGGCCCGCACGTGAGTTGTGGTCAATTTGCCTGTCGCGAGACGATCGCGCCCCGGGTGGACGGGGTAGAGCAGTATCGACTGATTCAATTACGTCAGGGAGCCGATGAGTACGAAGCCCGCACGTCCACGCAATCTGCTCAGATACCTAACGATCACATCCATCACCATGATCGTTGTGGGGCTGTGCGGCTTCGTCGCGATCACGATATTCATCATACCGAACCACACCAAGGTGATATCTACCCTGAAGAGCCATGGAGTTCAGACCCATGCGAATGTCACGAGATGCCGGCAAGCCCTCCACGACGAAAATGGTGGCGAACTGTCTGTCACCTGCTGGGTGCGCTTTACCCCGTCCGGCGGGCGTTCCGTTGAATCTCCGCTGCAATTTAAGACACATCAGGTGAGGGACGGATACCCCATGGTAGTCGTGTACGACCCGAACGATACCGGCACAGTCGCCCTTCCCTCGGACCTCGGCTACTGGAATACCCTCACCAGGAACACTATCGATTTGCTATTGCTGCTCATCTCAGCAGCAATGGTTCCGCTGGGAATCGCAGGTATCGCCCTGCGGAGGCTTTTCGGGCGCCTCGCGAAGCGGTACACGGGAAATTTCGATGAAATTGACCAGATCGCCACTCGGCATCTCAGTCCGGACGTCGCTCAGGCCATGGCTCAGGTCTGGACCCGGGGCAAACCTTCCGGAAAGTGAGTAGGCATCCAGGCCGGTCCGCCGTTCGCGTCCAGCCATGCGGCCGGCAGCCCCGGCTCCACCGAGAAATCGAGATCCCACTCGATTACACGAATCTGGAACGCAGTTGCCGGTGGAGCAAGCGCGAGTCAGCCTTCACACGTCCAGTAGATCTCTGCCAGAAGAACCCCGATAGGTACTGAAGTCCATCGAGGACTTCCCCTCACTCACAGTCGGTCGGTCCCGCGCAACTCCGTATGCCTCCTGCTGATCGCTCATGCTGTTCCTCCCTCTCATCGGTTACCAGCGCATACCGAGCCTGTCGAGGTCCGCGCGGCGTTGTCCGGTGAGTTTGTCGGCGCGCTTGCGGGTGTTGTCGAGCCTTGTGCCAAGCTTGTCCATCTCGGCCCCGTCAGCGTGTTCCTGACGGCCTGCCGGAGCACCGCCCGTCTCCAAGCGTTCAACGTGTTCGCGGGGTACACGCAGGTGTCTTTCGCGTGTGTGGTACTGCTGTGCGGCGCGGAGGTTGAGGGACCATGTGGTGTCCTGTGTCTGTTTCACCGGCCGCTCGTCCTCTCCGGCCGGTTCCGAGCTAAGGATGTTTTCCAGGAGCCATTGCTGGGCGGGTGCGAGCCGTTCCCATCCGTGCCGCTGCGCGTTCACCCCACCGTCCGAGGTCTTCGCCCTGGACGACTGCCTCACCCGCGGCCACGGGCACGGCCCCACCACCCTGAACGTGGGCCTGGACGAGCCGGAAGCAGCGATGCCACCCTGCATCCCAGGGGGCCGCTGGGTTGATCGGTCCGCGAGTCTTGATCGCTGCCGAGCCTGCTGATTGGCTGGCCGGTATGACTGATCTTGGACCCGTCGCCTGGCCGCCTGCCCCGATCAGGACCGAGAGGCTCGTGCTCCGTGAGCCCGAGACCCGGGACCGTGCGGCGTTCATCGAGCTGCTCGCCTCGCCAGAGGTGCACACCTACCTCGGCGGCCCCCGGCCGCGTGAGGAGCTTGAGCGCGAGATGCCCGGGGCGCCCGAGCGGTGGCCCGGGAGCTTCGTCGTTGATCTCGACGGGGCGATGATCGGCCAGATCCTGCTCAGGAGAGCACCGGAGCACCGTCGCCCGGCTGCCGAGGGGAAGGTCGATCTCGGCTACCTGTTCCTGCCGAGAGCGTGGGGATTCGGATACGCCGCCGAGGCGTGCGCGGCGGCACTCGACTGGTTCGACGGCGTCCTTCCCGGCGAGCCGGTGGTGCTCACCACCCAGACCGCCAACGTCGGCTCGATGCGCCTCGCGGCAAAGCTGGGGTTCACCGAGGTAGAGCGGTTCCAGGCCTGGGACGCCGAGCAGTGGCTCGGCATGTGGTCCCCGGTCACGCCGTCCGATTGAGCTCGTGTTCGACAGCGCGGATCCGCAACTCGACAGCACTGTTGGGACGGAGCCCAGCGCTGTCGAATCTCGGACTCTGGCTCAACTTCTGTGGTGGCGGGCCTTCAGGCGAACGGCTGGACCACTGGCTTCGCATCGGAGTCGTGCACCAGTTCAGCAAGCTGGATGAGGAAGCCGTAGGTTGCCAGCCGCCCCTGGATGCGAATGAAGTAGGACCGGCTGGAGTACTTGAAGATTTCCCGGCGGCGCACCTTCCAGTGGCTGTGCTCGTATGTGGTCGCTGCTTGCACAAGAGCCGTCTCCGCCTCTTCCGTGCTGCCTTCAAATTCCGCAACGGTCCGCGCGTCACGACCTATCTCTGCAACACCGTCGACAGGTCGTTGCTCCGGCTGCAGGAGCTGTTGTTCCCGTCGATCGCGGACGTGACGGTGCTGTCGGTGGACGTGAACAACGAGGCAATACACGTCGAGGCCCGGTGTGCGGCGGCCTGGGCTGCGTGTCCAGACTGTTCCAGCCGGTCGAGCCGGATACACAGCTCCCACCTGCGGTTTCCTGCCGATGTGCCCAGCGCGGGGAGGCAAGTGGTCCTCTCTCTGCGGGTCCGCCGGTTCTTCTGTCGGGACGCTCCGTGCGGGCGGCGGACGTTCGTCGAGCAACTGCAGGGGCTGACCCGGCGGCACAGTCGGTGGCACGGGCCTTCGGGGTGTCCGCCAGCCGAAGCACGATCTTGTGCCTGCTCCACGCGTTGCCCCAGCCGGAGAAACCGTCCCCGCGGGTGGTCGGCGTCGACGAGTACGCGACGCGCAAGGGCCGCGTCTACGGCACGGTTCTGGTCCATGTCGAGACCCGTCGGCCAGTGGATCTGCTGCCCGACCGGGAGGCGTCCAGCCTGGCCGAGTGGCTGACAAAGCGGCCAGAGACCGAAGTGGTCTGCCGGGGACCGGGCTCCGTTCTTCGCGGAAGGTGCCACAGCCGGGGCGCCCCAGGTTGCTGACCGCTGGCACCATTGGAACAACCTCGGCCAGGCCGCCGAACGGGCCGTCGCCCACCACCGCAAGTGCCTGCGCGTCCTCATCCCCGAACCAGCAGAGGAACAAGGCGTCGAGCCCACTCCGCCCGAAGAGCCGGCCTCCCCATGGCAGAGCGACGGGTTCGCCAACCGCATCCGAGCCAGGCACGCCACCGTCCACGCACTGCTGCAAGCCGGCCACAGCCGCCGTTCGATCGGCCCCCAACTCCACATGACCCATCGCACCGTCAAAGGCCTTGCCGACGCGTCCAAGCCCGAAGACCTCTTCCGCAGGCAGTGGCAGTGCAACCGGACCTCAGTCCTGGACGAGTACAAGCTCTACCTGGACGACCGCTGGAACGAGGGCTGCACCAACGCCTGGAAGCTCTGGGAGGAGATCGTCCCGCTCGGCCACCAGGGCAGCTACGGCAATTGTCAGCGCCTACATCCGGAAGAAGCGTCGCCAGGGTGAACGGCTCCCTCAGTGGCTCCACGCGGTCCGCCAGGACGACCTGCCCGGTCCGCACACTCTCGCTGCGGGTATCGGCCGCGATGCCGTCATCGCCGGTCTGACCCTGCCCTGGAACTCGGGCTTGGTCGAAGGGCACGTCAACCGGATCAAGATGCGCAAGCCCCACCTCCCCGCGCACAGGCAGACCAGGTACGAATTCTCGCCACCTCCTACGGGTTGGAGATCTCCGAGCGCTTCAACCTCGTCGACGCCGTCCTTGACCGCCAGAACCGCAACGCCCTCTGGTGGCACCAGCACCTCAACATCCCAGAGCCACGCGTGGCTGACAGCGAGCAGATCCTCGCAAGGATCGACTGGTCTCGGCGTGAACACGACCACACAGCCATCAATCGCGCTGTCTTCATGAACGCCCTACGCTAACCCGGCCTCAACGAGGGCTGATCGATGTCACCGAACCGGGCGATCGGTAGGTTGTCCCGCCGAGCATTGAGTTGCCTGTTCAAAGGGGTGGGGCGGGGGTGGAAGACCTGGACATCACGATCATCAGCCGCGGGGGCTGCTGATCCGCTCGGGCTGGATCACATAGATCACCCGGACTTGGTCGCGGCCTCCGAACCATGGGTAGGGCCCGCCGAGATACTTCTGCGCGAGCGCCTCGATGTGGTCGACCGCCCCCTCGGTGGTCACATGCGCCACACGGCCGCGGATCTGGATGTAGGAGGTCGGTTCCGAGGGGTCGGAGATTGTGACGGCCACCCGCGGGTCGCGCGCGATGTTTCGGGTCTTTTGATGCGACTCGACGCTGTTGATCAGGACGTGCTCGCCGTCGGTGTCGACCCAGGTCTGGGTGAGCTGGGGCGAGCCGTCGGGCATCGTTGTAGCGATGTAGCAGGTGCTGGGGCGGCGCAGCAGCGCCACCACGTCCTCGCCGAGGGGTACGGGCACGGGGGTTCTCCAGGGGTCGGTTCGGTGGGGTGCTGGGGCAACCGTAACCGCGACAGGGAACCAGGCCCCCCCGTACCCTGAACTTTCGATCACCGGATGTACCGATCCGGAGCGGTTGCCTGGGCCGGCGGCTACTTGCATGGCTCCGGCCAGGCCGAATCCGGTCCCTTCCGCACCGTCCGCCGCATCACTTTGTGCTTGCGCTCAAGCTCCCGCATCGATATGCCACCGCGATGGTCAGGTCGGATCGCCGCGTACGGCTCGACGATCGACGTCTGCGGCATGACCAGCACCTTCCACCAAAAGCGGATGCTGACCCAGCAAGAGGCCCAGTGCCTCCAAACTCATCAACACCGCCCGTCCGTGGAAAGGGGTACCTCCCAGACTCATCGACGAGCGACGTCACTACTGGGTTCTGGCACAGATCTGGGGGAGCGGTCACGGTGGGCGATGCCGCTGTCCGAATCGAGGTAGGCCACAGACAATGGCGGTTGGCCGCCGGGGCCGCGCCCCGGACCGCCTTGGCTCAGCCCAGGGTGTCCATCAGGGCGGTGATGTAGGCATCCAGCCGTTCCTCCACGGCTCGCGTCGTCAGCTCTGTCCTCCCAGCCTCCCTCCATGGCCGCGCCACCAATTGCAGGGTCAGGGCGCCGGCGGCTCCCTGTTCAGCCAGTCCTCGGCGTGCTCCACGTTGACGAAGGTCAGCAGTACCAGGTCACGGGTGCCTCTGTCCCGCGTGCCGATGGTCAGCCTCCGCATTTCGGCGGTGATGGCGCCGTGCAGCGCCTCGGTTCTGACGATCCGTTCGCCGACCTCCAGGTGCCGACTCACCCAAGCCAATGTCAACGGGTGGACAGCTGCCGCATCATCATGGTTGGTCACCGTGCCACCTCATCATCCGGACGGCGGCACGCGCGAAAGCCCTTCCTCGAAGGCGATGGCAACCCCGTTCTGTTCCTTGTGCCGAGTCAATGGCACGTCTCGAAGCTGCCGCAAACGCCGTTCAGGCACCCGCATCGAGCCGTGGCCACAGCCTGGAAAGCCCCGTCAGCGGGCACTGGCGGTAATCGCCGGGAGCCGTCACCGGCGGTCACTGAAGCTTGATCATCTTGCGGAGTAGTTCGAATCCAGCTCGGCCGTAGAGCTGCCTTTTGATCTTCTTGATGTGGTTCACGGCACCTTCGGTGGCGCCAGAGCTCCAGTCCAGGGTGAGTCCGGCGTCACGGCGTCGAAGTCGCGGTGCAGGTGGAGGGCGAAGCCGGCGAGGCCGGGCAGCTGACTGGCGTCGACGGCGTCGATCCAGCAGGGAGGGTGACGTTGAGGCGGTCGGTAGGGATCTCGCCGAAGTCGCGGATATGCCCGGCGACGGTGTCCGGTTCGGGGCAGCGGGCCAGGACGTCCTTCAAGCCCGCTCGGTCCTCCTCGCTGAGGGAGATGGGGTGACGGGTGAGCCAGCCGGTCACCTTTCGCGCGGACGGCGACGGGGGCGGCGCGTCCGGCGGAACAGCGCGCGGGGTGGCGATGTAGGCGCGGACCATGCCGTAGGTGACCGGGGCGCCTTGGGCGACCAAGTCGCGGTGGAGCTGGGTGACGCTCGTGCAGTTCTCGGTGAACCGGCGGTCCAGGTGGGGCTTATGAGGTCCAGACGACTGGGGCGGGGCCGGTTGTCGCGGAGGGTGTCCTGCCAGCGCGCGGCGCTGGCGTAGCGCAGCACGGAGTTGAGGACCCAACCCAGGTGCCGGGCGATCACCCGGCGGGAGCGGCCTTGGGCGAGGAGTTCGTGGACCAGGGCGTGCGCGGCCTTCTTGCGCTGGGCCCGTCGGCCGGCTGATGCCCGCGTACACGAACGTCGCGCCGATGCGTTCGGTCAGGTCCTTCAGCAGGTCGGCGCTCTGGGCGCCGGTGGTGGTACGGGGATTGAGCCGGTGGATCTCGTCGATCGTCACCAGCCGCACACCCGTGCGCAATCCGATCCTTGTGCGGGGTGGGTGTGATCGCACCACAAAGACGTCGGCCGGAGCTGCTGCCGGCCCGGTCGCGCCGACAGGGATCGCCGGTTCTCCGGGCGAGCCTCCCGCGCGCTCGGGGTCGTGTCCCGGGCGCGGTGACGGAGAACTCCTCGCCGGTCCAGCGCACGACCAGTTCCCGTGCTCCGTCCGGTCCGCTCTGGGCCGCCCGGGACAACTCGACCCGGCTCGCCGTGCTGCAGCCGTGCTTCGCCCAGTGCGGTGGGCGCTGATCAGCAGGACAGCCGGATCAGTTCCCGCCGCAGCTCGGCCGCCCCGATCGTGGGGCGCGGAGCGAGCCGGTTGTAGGTGCGGATCTGTTGGCGCTTGAGCTCGATCAGGCCGTCAGGGAAGCGGAAGGACGTCACTCACTCAGCAGAGCAGGAGTTCGAATTGCGGCGCGAGTCCACACACCACCGTGTGAGGCATCGAGACAGCGACAGCTGACTCGATCACGAGAGCCGAAGTCCCCGACGCTGCCCTCGGACGCCGTAGCGACTGGCCGGGACGGGGCGGCGATGGTCAGCAGATCCCAGCTGTGGCCCAGGCCGTGCGGATCTGTTCGTAGATGTTCTGGACGTCGGTGTCCTGCGGTGTGTCGAGGGCCAGGGCGGTGGCGAGCGTGCGGACGGCGGGCGAGGTCGCCTCCGCGCGGCTGCCTGACGGCACATCGGCACATCGACGTATCACGAGGACGGTCATCGTGGGGGAGGCGGTGCGCTCAGCGGCGACGGCCCGGGTAGGCCGGGTCGTTGGTGATCCTTACTTTCTGGGGCGCGTTCCGAGGGAAGGTCCAGATCCGGCCGGAGGTGCTGACCGCGGTCACCGCGGTGTCGTCCAGGGTGACTTCGTGGAACGGATTGGACCAGTTGGAGACGGCGAGCCATTCCAGGGTGCTCTCGTCGTCGTCCCGGGTCAGCGCGACCCAGCCGATGGATCCGTGATGGGCGGACTCTCCCGCCCAGGCGCGGCTTCCCTCGTGGGTGTGCGTGGCGAGCGCGGAGTCGACCTCCACCCAGCTTTCGGTACTCCATTCGGTGGCGCGCAGGGCCTCGAGCCAGTGCCAGCTCTCGGCCTGCGGATCGTCGAGCCGGTCGGGCGGCTGCATACGCAGCAGATCCATCACGGTGAGAGAGCCGTCGGCGAACACGATGAAGTCCCCGTCGGGCGCCTCCCGGTCGCGCCATCGCTGGCGCACCTGCCGGACCATGGCCGTCGTGGCCGGTTCGTTCATGCACGGCATTGTGTCACGGGGCATCGCGCGAGCCCCATGACCGGTGGCCCGGCCTCCGTCTGGGCCTCTCGGGCTGCGCGTACGGTGCGGCCGGCGTGAGGCTGGAGACCGGGGCCCGGTGGTGGCGGACAGCGGGCCCGTGCGGTGCGTTCTCCGCAGCCCTTCTCGTGTCCGCCTTCGCCGGAATCCGGGTCGGCCGGATCATCGGCCACCGGGGCCCGCGCACCGTCATGACCGCAGGCTCCGTCCTCGGCGTGGCAAGCCTCCTCCTCATCGCCGCCGCACCCAACCCGCCAGTTTTCTCCGCCGGTTGGCTGCTGGCAGGACTGGCCGTGGCGGCCACCTTCTACCAGCCCGCCTTCGCCACACTGACACTCTGGTGGGCCCCCGACCACGTCCGCGCCCTCACCATCGTCACCTTGGCCGGGGGACTGGCCTCCACCGTCTTCGCACCCCTGACCGCCATGCTCGCCGACCACCTGACCTGGCGCGCCACCTGTACTGTCCTTGCCCTCGTGCTCGCCAGGCGGGTTTCCCGTCTGACCGGCCTGGCCCACGACGAGGCGTGGCCAAGTTCCGCTCGACCCCGCATCCCGAGGAGGCCGTCACCTTCGGACGGCCCTTACCTGCCGCTCCCCCCGAGCGCTGACCAGCTGCCTGTTCGAGCGAATGGAGGCGGGGCGGCACACCACCGGCTCGGCCCGCCCCGTCGCTCCCTGGCCAACCAACCCGACGGAGTCTTCGACGTCCTGGCTGACAACTCCCACCTGACGTCGTCTTGAGGCGGAGGGATGTGATGTTCCTGCCGATTCATCCACGCTGAGCACGGATGAGGTCGCGGTACCACGCGAAGGACGCCTTCGGGGTGCGGACCTGGGTGTCGTGGTCGACGTGGACGAGACCGAAGCGCTGGTGGAAGCCCTCGGCCCATTCGAAGTTGTCCATCAGGGTCCAGGTGAAGTAGCCGCGCACGTCCACGCCCTGGGCCACGGAGGCGTCGACGGCCTGGAGGTGGGTGTCCAAGTAGTCGATGCGGTCGAGGTCGAGGACGGTGCCGTCCGCGTTGACGACGTCCTCGGCCGAGCAGCCGTTCTCCGTGATGTAGACCGGCGGGAGTGCCGGGTAACGCTCCTTGAGGTCGACGAGCAGTTCCCGTAGGCCGTCGGGGACGACGGGCCAGTCGAAGGCAGTGCGGCGGTAGCCCTCGATGGGGGCCTCTTCGAACGGCAGCCCCTCGGACGTCGGCGCCTGGATCCGGGTCGGGTTGTAGTAGTTGATGCCGAGCGCGCTCAAAGGGGCCGAGATCAGTTCGAGATCGCCGTCCCGGACGGAGCCGCCAAGGGTCGCGTCCGCGCCGAAGACCGACAGGTCCGGGTAGGTGCCCGTGAGGATCGGGTCGTTGAACAGGCGGTTGTGCAGGTTGTCATAGGCTCGCGCGGCGGCGCGGTCGGCGGGGGCGTCCGAAGCGGGCCAGACCGGGGTGCAGTTGTTGGCGATCATCACCTGGAGGCCGTGTGCCCGCAGCTCTCTCAGCGCCAGGCCATGGCCGAGCAGCTGATGGTGGGCGACCGGCAGGCAGTCCAGGAACAGGGTGCGGCCCGGCGCATGAGTGCCGAGACCATAGCCCCAGACCATGTGGATGAAAGGCTCGTTGAGTGTGATCCACTTCTGGACGCGGTCGCCCAGCCTGTCGGCCATGATGGCGGCGTACTCGGCGAAGCGGTGCGCGGTGTCGCGGTTCAGCCAGCCGCCGCTGTCTTCGAGGCCCTGCGGGAGGTCCCAGTGGAACAGGGTCGGGACAGGTTCGATGCTGTGTGCGAGTAGGCCGTCGACCAGCCGGTCATAGAAATCCAGCCCCCGAGGATTGACCTCACCTGTGCCGGTCGGCTGGATCCGGGGCCAGGCGATGGAGAAGCGGTAGCCGGTGAGGCCCACCTCGTCCATCAGCGCGATGTCCTCCTCGTACCGGTGGTAGTGGTCGCAGGCCACGTCGCCGGTGTGCCCGTCGCGGACTGTGCCGGGCCGGGCGGTGAAGGTGTCCCATACCGAGGGTCCGCGGCCGTCCTCCTTGGTGGCGCCCTCGATCTGATACGACGCCGTCGAGGCGCCCCAGATGAAGTCCGCAGGGAGATGGTCCAGTGTCACGTCTAACCTCCTGAAACATGAGCAGGGCTCACGTTAACCTGTTCGATGGGATGATGGAAGCGTGAATCAAGATCGCATCGCAGGGACGCTGCGCCGACTGCCAGTCCAGAAGCGCAGCGCCGAGCGCTTCGAACGGCTGCTGGACGCTTGCGCCGAACTCCTTGACGAGGTCGGCTATGCAGGACTGACCACCAAGGAGGTGGCCCGCAGGGCCGAGGTGCCCATCGGTACCCTTTACCAGTTCTTCTCCGACAAGGAGGGGCTGATCGGTGCGCTCGCCGCCCGCAATCTGGAGTCCTTCTTGGGGCGGGTCGCGGACCGGCTGGAGCGAGAGGAGCCCGAAGGCATCTCGGGCATCGTGGATGTGACCGTCGACGAGTTCGTCACCATGCGCCGGACGATCACCGGTTTCGGTGTGGTCGACTTCGGCGCGGCGGGACAGGACCACATCCTGGAGCCGACTCTGGACAACAACACTGCGGTCGCCGGAAGGCTGCGCTCACTGACCGCCTCCTTGATCGGGGCCCAGGACAACGCCGAATTCGAGATCGCGGTGCGGGTGGCTCTGGAGTGCGCGGACAGCGTGCTGAAACTCGCCTTCCGTATCGATCCGCAGGGCGACGCCCAGCTGATCGCTGAGTGCAAGCGAGTCCTCAACAACTATCTGAACGATCGACGCCGGTGACTGGCAAGTAGTAGTGGTCGAGGCGTGCTTCGCGACCGGAGGTGCGAATGGCTGGAGCCGCCTGGGCGCTGTTGCGGGCCACGTCGGGTGATGCCCTGGACCTGCCGGAGGACGCCGCCGTCCTCCTGAGTGCTAGCGGACGGCCTTGACCTTCCAGACCAATACCGCGCCCAGCGCGGACATGGCCGCGGAACAGAGGAACAGCGAGCGATAGCCCCCCCGGCCCGCCGAGCACGACTGAGGCGATCGGAGGAACGAGAACGTAGGGCAGGGAGGTCATCAGGTTGGCCAGGGCCATGTCCTTGCCGCGGTCCGCAGAAGCGGGGAGCACCTCGGTGACCAGGGCGGTGTCGACGGCCAGGTACACGCCGTAGCCCAGGCCCAGGATGACGGCTGAGACCAGCGTCATGGTCCACGTGGGCGACAGCGCGAGTGGGACCGCGGCGACGGCCATCGTGACGCCGCCGAGGAAGACCAGCATGCGCCGCTTGCCCAGCTTGTCGGAGAGCCAGCCGCTGAGGACGACCGTCGAGATCGTGGCCAGGCAGTTGACGCCGATCACGATGAGCAGGCCGTCCTCGGTCGACTGGCCGGGGAACAACTGCTCGTAGTGCAGTACGTCGTCCAAGAAGTACGGCAGGTAGAGCGTGCCCATCCCGTAGCCCAGCCCCATGATGAACCGGGAGCTCATCGCCCAGGTGAAGTCGGGGTGCTTGCGCGGGCTGATCCGGTAGCCGTCCAGGAAGGTACGCAGCGAGAACGGCTCGCGGTGCCGGCTGGGAAGCGGTGGATCCTTCATGGTGGTCGCGAACAGCAATATCAGCAGCGGGAAAGCGGCCATCAGCATGTACTGCGCGGAGAAGCCCGTGACCAGCCCGAGCAGTAGCCCACCCGCGATCATGCTGCCGGCCTGCGGGACCATGGCCCAGCCCAGCACCGCTCCGCGCTGGGCGACCGGGACCTGGTCGGGCACCACTGGGGAGAGTCCGGCACCGATGATCATGAAGCCGGCGGACAGCACGAGGGAGCCGAGCGCGACCCCGGCGACGGTCGTCTGGATGCCGATGCAGACCAGTGCCGCCATGCAGACCAGCGAGCCCCCGATCATCCACGGTCGGCGGCGGCCGAACCTGCTGGTGGTGCGGTCGCTGAGTGCGCCGGTCAGCGGCGCGAGGACGATTCCCGAGATCGCGCCCATCATGCTGACCCAGGCGTAGCTGCCGACCTTCCCCGCCGGGTCGATCTGGGCGATCTGCTCGGGCATCAGGAACGTGGTCGGCGCCTGCATGGGAATGAACATCCCGACGTTGGCCAGGACGTACAGGGCGACCCAGCCAGGGCCGACCTTGCGGGTCGGCTCGGCGAGGGCCTCGGGCCGCTCAGGGGCGAGGCTCATCGGGGCACTCTCTTGAGGTGGACGAGCTCGCTCGTCCAGTCGAAGGACAGCAGTGGCGGTAGACCGTGGCTGAGCAGGACAGCGCCCTCGTGGACGGCGCCGGTGGTCGCATCCCGGTATCGGGCGTCGGGGTCGAGGCCCTTCAGCCGGGTGCGGGCGACCGAGCGGGTCGGCGCGGACGGCTGGAACTGGAAGACGACGACCTCGTCCTCGGTGAGGTACTGCACGGCGTCGTGCTCCAGGCGGTACAGGACGCCACCGTGCACCACGGGCCGGATCCGCTTGTACTGCTCGACCAGCATCCGGGCCCAACCCAGATCCTCCTCGCTCCAGTTCCGCAGGTTGCCGCCGATGCCCATCGCCCCAGCCATCGAGACATGGAAGCGGTACCGGACTGAGGTCGGGCGGGCGGTGAAGCTGTGCGGGCTGTCGGTGACCCAGGCGCCCATGGTCCGGGCGGGCAGCAGCTGGCAGTGGCCGTGCTGGATCGCGACCCGGTCGGCGGCGTCGGTGTTGTCCGATGTCCAGATCTGGTCGGCGCGGGCCAGCACGCCCAGGTCGGCCCGGCCGCCGCCGCCCGCGCACGATTCCAGGTACAGGCCGGGACGGGCGGCGCGCAGCCGGTCCATCACCTCGTAGACCCCGCGGGTGTGCTCGATCCAGACCCGGTCGGGGTCGGCGGCCCCGGGCTGCCCTGCCTCGCTGAAGGGCCGGTTCATGTCCCATTTGAGGAAGGCCACGTCCAGCTCGGTGACGGTCCTGACCAGCCAGTCGACCGCCCATTCCCGGACGTCGCGGCGGGCGAAGTTCAGCACGTGCTGGTGGCGGCGCTGGGTGCGGGTACGGCCTTCCTGGCAGAGGATCCAGTCGGGGTGCGCACGGAAGAGGTTGCTGTCGGGGTTGACTGCCTCGGGCTCGACCCACAGGCCGAAGCCCATGCCCAGTGCGCGGACGTGGTCGGCGAGCGGGCCCAGGCCGTTCGGGAAGCGGTCGGGGTTGGGCCACCAGTCGCCGAGCCCGGCCATGTCGCTGGTGCGGGCGCCGAACCAGGCGTCGTCCACGACGTAGACCTCGACGCCGAGACCCGCGGCCAGGTCGGCCAGCTCGGTCTGCTGCTTCTCGCTGATGTCGAACTCGGTCGCCTCCCAGGAGTTGAAGACCAAAGGGCGTTCGGCAGGACGGGCGGGCAGCACCTGACGTTCGACGTAGGCGTGCCAGCGGCGGCTGGTGCCGCCGAAGCCGTCGGGGGCATACAGCCCGGTGAAGACGGGGGTCTCCAGACGCTCGCCGGCGGCAAGCTTCCAGACCAGGCCCTCGTGGCCGAACCCTCCCGTCCAGGAGGCGCGGCCGTAGGCGTCGCGGCGCAGGGTGATCCGGCGGCTTCCGCTCCAGGCCAGGGCCGCGCTCCAGACTTCGCCGTGCTCCTCGGCGGCGTCCTGTGCATCGAGCATCAGCCACGGCCCGGCGTGCTGTCCCGTGATGCCGAGGCGGCTGGTGAACACGGTCTCCCCGACGGGCACGCGGTCGCGCCGGAGTTGGAACTCCCGGCCCCATTCCCCCACCACATGACTGACCCGGTAGTCGTCGCGGGCGGGTAGCGTCCAGGCGGCGGAGTCGAACCGCAGGACGTCCACCGGCTCGTCCGCGGTGAGGACGGCCCAGCGCTCGATTTGGTCATGGCCGTCCCGGAGCCGGTAGTGCAGGTCGAGGCCGAGGGAGCGGACACGGTCGGTGAAGGAGAGCGTGAGCAGGTCGTTCTCGACCGTGTACGAGAGGAACCGCCACTCGAAGCCGCGGACACCGTCGTCGAACCGGACGGTCAGCGACGGCGCCCCGAACCGCAGGCCGCCCTCGACCACGTACTCCTCACCCCCGGGGTCGTCGCTGCCGGGGTCCTCGTCGGGCAGGTCGGCCGCGATCACGACGGCCTGCTCCAGGGGCAGCGGCCGGCCCCAGTGCACGTGCCGGGGGATGTCGTCGGCATCCAGCTGGAAGGCGTAAGAGGTGCCGGGAGTGCTCAGGAGCCAGAGACGGGCTTCGGAGTGGTGAGTGATCACGCAAATCCTCAAACGTGAGTAGGGCTCATGTTCCGTTCATACGTTAGGCACGCGAGCCCGCAACGCCAAGCCCCTGACGGGGGCTATCGAATTTCGCGGCGCGTGGTTCCCTGCGCTTCGCGCGGATCGGTCGGCGAACGCGCCGGGGAAGTCAGCCGGGGCCGGCCGGATCAGGAGAACTGATTCGGCCGGCCCCGGCCCTGGACACCGCCTCACGGGTGCGTCAGTTGGCGTAGACGCCGACCTCGCGAAGTGAATAGCCCCACTGGGTGCCGCGTTCCAGCCCCTGGATTCGTACGTAGCGCGCCCGAGTTCCGGCGAAACGTGCCGTGTCCAGGCCGCCGTCACCGGCGGCCGTGGACCAGACCGCCTTCCAGGTCGTGCCGTCTTCCGACAGCTCGACGCGGTACGACTTCCCGTACGCCGTCTCCCAGTCGAGGGTGACGCGCTTGACCGGCTCCGCGGATCCCAGATCGATGCGCAGCCACTGGTCGTTGTTCCACTCGCTGGCCCAGCGGGTGCCGTTGTCGCCGTCCACGGCCTTGCCGGGCGCGAAGCTGACGAACGGGTTCCACCATTCCGACGAGGACGCCGAGGCGGTGGCACCCGAGGCCAGGTTCGCCCCGGACTTGTGCTTCTCGGTGTTGCCCCAGGTGCGGAGGTAGGACTCGGCGCCGGAAAAGAGGTCGTCCACGACCTCCTGCCCGCCGACGATCCGGATGTCCTCGATCCAGTCCGGGACCATGCCGTAGTGCGCGGCGCCATCGGTGTTGAAGTCCCATGTGCGTTCGCCGGTGGTCTGCTTGTCGATCACCGAGCCGCCGTCCGTGCTGCGGAAGGGGTACTTGACCGGGTTCGGGGTGTCCCCGCCCCGCGGGCCCGGCCAGCCGCCGACACCGTTCATGTCGGTACCGTAGCCGTAGCCGACCTTGTACTTCTCGCGCAGCGCGTCCGTGCGCTTGGCCTCCGCGCTGAACGCCTCGGAGCCGCTCATGTACTGGGCGGCGAACCCGCCGAGCTTGTAGAGCCGCTCGGTCCAGCCCAGGTCCATCCAGCTGTGCGAGGAGATGGCACCCGGGTACGACTCGGACTCGAGGATGTCAAAGGCCTGATCCGCGGCCTTGACACTCATGTGGTCGAGCTCCAGCATCATGTGGCGTTTCATCATGCCGCGCACCGCGTACGCACCCAGGCCGGTCAGCCCGCGGGTGTTGCACTGCGCGTCCGAGGCGTACGAGGGGACGGCCACCCCCGCCGGCAGCTGCTTCTCCGCCCCGGGTGCCTTCGCGTTGCCGATGGGGTTGTCGTGCTGCGGGCCACGGCAGGTCTCCGTCTTCCAGAAGGTGCCGGTCGACAGGAACTGGCCCACGTTGATGGCCGTGCCGAGGGCGCCGGAGTCGTAGCGCACCCCGCACAGGGCGTTGTCGAACTTGTGGCACAGGAACATGCTCCGCACGCCCAGTCCGTACAGCTCGTCGAGGCCGCGGTCGATGTCCTCCTTGCTGCACTGCGCGATGTCCAGGATCTGCTTGCAGCCGAACGGCTCGGAGGTTTCGACCCCCAGGACGACGGCCAGCTTGCCCTGCTTGATGACCTCGCGGGCCTGCGCGCTGTCGGTGACGATCCGGAACCAGCCCTTACCCGGGCCGCCATACATCTTGTCGATGAAGGCCTGCATGTCGTACGACTTCTGCGCCTCGAGACGGATGGCGGTCATCTCGTCGCAGCTGCGGTCCTTGAAGAAGTAGACCGAGCAGATCACGCCGTTGGTGACCAGGTCGTTGACCAGCACCCGCTGGCCGCCGCGCCATGCCCGCTCGATCCAGGCGTAGTAGTTCTGTTGGTGGGTCAGCGAGTCGTGGGCGGGCCAGTCCTTGAACGTGGGCCACCCGTTGGGGTCGTGCTTGCCGTCGCCGCCCTTGGTGATGAAGTCGAAGACGGCGCCCGTGCCGTCGGGGTAGTGCTCGGGGCAGTCCTTGAGCGCGTCGGCGACGCCCTGCTCCGAGAACGGCTTGCCGCAGATCAGTCGGCCGCCGAAGCCCTCGTTGGACATGATGTGGTCGTGGGCGTCGACGAAGCCCCTTACACGTCCCTGGGTGTCGGTGCCCTTGAAAGGCTCGCCCTTGACGTCGATCTGCGCGTCGGGTGTGGGCCGGGCGGTCGGATCCCACCAGTTGGGCTCCGCCGCGGAGCTGGGTATCGGGCCGAGTGCCAGGGCCATCACGGCGAGGAGCAATGACACCACCGTGAGGGATCTGAGTCTGCGGCGCGGAGGTTGAACGATGGTCATCGCGTAGATCCTTAAATGTGAGCGGGACTCATGTTCTGCTCATAACTTAGTGGTTGAGTTCGTAAGTCCTTCGGGGGTTGACTCTGGGGCCGGTCGTGGGCGCTGCTGACTCTGCGCGCCGGCCCCCGGACGACATCGAGAAC
>NZ_JBHWIY010000017.1:0-160653 GCF_042731715.1 Streptomyces sp. NPDC059832
GCCCGGCGCCCGCTCCCGCCGGGCCGGCCGACGGTCGCGGTGCGGCCCCCCGCTGGTGGGACCGCTCCCCCGTCAAGTTCCCGGCCCTGGCCGTCGCGTCGCTTCTCCTCCTCGCGCTCGGCTGCATCGCGTGGTGGGTGGTCCCGACCGCGGGGCAGAGCGATGCCAAGGCCACGGCGAACGTGTCGGACCGGCCGTCGGAGGGCACGGAATGGCCCTTGGCCCGCAAGGGCAATGTGCTCTGGAAGGCGCGTACGGTGCAATTGCTGCTGCGGGCGAACGGCTTCGACGTGAAGGTCGACGCCGACTACGGTCCGGCCACGGCGGAGGCCGTGAAGAAGTTCCAGTCCGCCCACGGCCTGACCCCGGACGGCAAGGTCGGAAAGGACACCTGGCCGTTGCTGATCATCACGGTCGACTCACGCACGACGAAGCCCGACGCCGTCACGGCGGTGCAGTACCTGCTGCACCACGCCGGGGTGCCGACCGACAGCACCGGTAGGTACACCCTCGCGACCATGCGATCGCTGAAGGAGTTCCAGGAGTCCCGGAATCTGCCGGTGACGGGCATCGGGGATGAGGGCACCTGGCGCGCACTGCTCAACGCCCAGGGGCCGGACCAGCACAAGTAGCCGTGACGGCGGGGGCGGCTGCGTCCTGCGGGCTCAGAGCGCCCAGGACACCAGCGTGCAGATCATCGAGACGGCCCAGACCGCTCCCGCGACCATGCCGAGGGTCATCCCCACCGCGACCCGGCGCTGAGCGAGATAGACGGTGCCGGGTCTCGTGGACGTTCGATGTTCGTTCATGTGTACCAGCTTGCCCGTCATGATCGGCAAACGGTATCCGTACGCGTACTCAGGCGGTCGCCTCCCGCAGGGCCTGCCGGCAGAGCGAGTCGGCCCTGCGGGTGGTTTCCGGCTGACGGAAGTCACGGGCCAGCAGCAGGGTGTGGGCGCAGGCGTTGTCCAGGTCCGTCCGGTGCCCGACGGAGACGAAGACGGGTTTGACGCCGTCCTGGGTGCGCAGCGCGCGGCCCACTTCCTCTTCGCCGTCGAGCAGCGGCGACCGGTCGCCGCGGTGGGGGCCCGGTTGTTCGTACGAGAAGGTGAACGGGTTCTTGGCGACGCCGATCACCGGGAGACCGGTGAGCACCCCGAGGTGGCTGGCGAGTCCGAAGCGGCGCGGGTGCGCCCGGCCGTATCCGTCACAGATCACGAGTCCGGGGTCGACCGGCAGGGATTCGAGCGCGGCCAGCACGGTCGGGATCTCCCGGAAGGCGAGGAGGCCGGGGATGTACGGGAAGGTGACCCGGCCGACGGCGGTGGTCTCGGCGACCACGTCGAGCGTCGCCGCGTCGAGGACGACCGCTGCCGCGACGACGACGTCGCGCTCGTCGTCGTAGGCGACGTCGACCCCCGTGACCCGGCCGGTGCCGGGCGGCGGGCCGGGTTCGTCGAGCACCACGCGGGCGCGCAGGGTGTCCTGGACGGCTCGCGCTTCTTCCTCGTCGGCGGGCATCGGAAGGTTTGTCATGGTGCCGCCGAGTCTACGGGCTGCGCGTCCGGCGGCCGGTTCGGCGGCGGGACCGCCGGCGGGACGGGGCCCGGAGTGCGCCGTGCCCCGTCCCGTAGCCTGGCGATCATGTTCGTACTGGAGTTGACCTACACCGCACCCGTCGAGCGCGTGGACGCACTGCTGAAGGACCATGTCGCCTGGCTGGACACGCAGTACGCGGCCGGGGTGTTCATCGCGTCGGGCCGCAAGAATCCGCGCGACGGCGGGGTGATCCTGGCCGTCGGGGACGACCGCGCGCGGATCGAGACGATCGTCGCGGAGGACCCGTTCACGGCACAGGGCGTGTGCGCGTACCGGATCACCGAGTTCATCGCGACGAAGACCGCGGACGAACTCGCGCCGTACCGCCAGCAGTTGCCCGGGTAGCGGAGAGCACCCCGCCCGCGTCGCACGCCCCCGGGCGGGCCGGGGACGTGCGCAACAGGCTCAGCGCCCCGCGTGCGCCACTCGTCCCTTCTCGCCCGCGGCCCAGCAGCCGCCGTCCGGTGTGCAGTCGACGGTGTCGTACGACCCGGTGTCCACCGTGCGCCAGGTTCGGCCGCCGTCCGTCGTGAGGTCGGTGCCGGTCGGGCCGACCGCCAGCGCGCCGGACCTGCTGTGCGGCAGCCAGGCCACACCCGAGCGGTAGGCGGTCGGCGGGGCGGCGGCCTGCCGCCAGGTGCGGCCGCCGTCGCCGGTCACGGCCGCGGCGTCCGGCGACGGCTCTCCGGCCCGGTAGTCGCCGCCGACCGCGATGCCGTGGTGGCGGTCCCGGAAGGCCAGGCCGAAGACGCCGCGGGCCGGGTCGCCGGCCGGGATCGTCGATCCGGCCGCGGTCCAGGTCAGCCCCCGGTCGGCGGAGTGCAGCACCCGTGCGGCGGCGGCGCCGCCGGTCGCCAGCCAGACGTCCCGGGGGCCCGACGAGACCAGGCACTGGCCGCTGGCCGCGAATCCGGCCTCACCGGTCTGCGCCCGCGGCATGCCCTCGGTGGGCAGCACCCGCCAGCTACGGCCGCCGTCCGCGGTGGACAGGATGCGGTACTTCCCGTCCACGGGATCGCTCATCGCCAGTCCGTGCCGGCTGTCGAAGAAGGTGAGGCAGTCGTAGAAGGCGCGCGCGTCGGTGTTACGGAACGAATCCGTCCAGGTCGCTCCCCCGTCTTCCGTGCGGAACACCCGGGAGGCCTCGCCCTCACCGATGGCCAGTGCCACCGCGCGCCGGGCGTCGAAGGCCTCGATGTCGCGGAACTCCAGCACCTCCCCGGCCGCACCGGGCGGTGACACGTCGCGCCAGTGCCGGCCGCCGTCGGACGTGCGCAGCACCGTGCCCCCGGAGCCCGCGACCCAGGCGGTGCGACGGCTGACGGCGGCAAGTCCGCGGAAGCGGGCGTCGGTTCCGGTGTCGGTGAGCGTCCAGGCCGGCTGTTCGCCGGGCCGGTGCCGGTCCCACGGCGCGGCCGCGGCTGCCGGTGTGGCCAGTGCCGCGGTCAGCGCCGCCACACAGAGCCCCCATGACATCAGTCGTCTCGTCTTCCCCTTGACCCTCATGGCGCTGGAAGCTAGCCCACGCGTTGTGCCCAGTCCAGGGTGCGCCGCCGGAAAGCGGCCGCGCGAGGGGTGCGGTGATACAGCTCACGCCACCCTCCGGTGCACGGATGAGGGACTTCCGTCGTCTGTATCAGTGCCGGGAACCGTTCATCTGGCCGAGAAAGGGAGCAGGTCTTGTTCACCGTCATCCAGCAGTCCGTGCAGGCCCGCATGGTCGCATCCGCGCCGCGGATGGAGACCCTTCCCGCCACTTTGCAGTACGACCCGAAGGATCCGTTCGCCGTTCGCATGGCGTTTCCGGCCCCTGCGACCCTGGAGGGCACCGAGGTCGCCTGGGAGTTCTCCCGCGAGCTGCTGGCGGCGGGGATGGACGGGGCGGCCGGTGCGGGGGACGTACGCGTCAGGCCGTTCGGCTACGACCGTACGGTCCTGGAGTTCCATGCCGCCGAGGGAATCGCGATGGTGCACGTCCGCACGGCGGAGTTGCGCCGCTTCCTGGAGCGGGCGCAGGAAATGGTGCCGGTCGGCGACGAGCACCGGTTCCTGGATCTCGACCGCGGTCTGACCGAGCTGCTCGGCGGCCCCTGCTGACCTCGCGTCCGACGGGCCGGCGCCGTCGGAGGGGCGGCAGGAGGTTCCGGGGCGAGCGGGCGGTGCGGAGTGTTCACCTGTGCAGTAAGGCCCAGGCCTTGCAGCCGCCGGACTGAGTCAGCGCGGGCGCCAGCCCCCAGTCCCCGCCGTGCGCGTCGACCGCGGCGGCCAGCAGCCACATGCTGTCGCTGCGGCGCTCCCGGCATTCCTCCGACTTCGCGGCCGAGCCGTGGGAGGGATGCTGGTCGTAGAGGGTGATGCGGAGCGCGTCGAACTGCCAGTGCACCCGCAGCAGCATCTCCCGGTCCGGGGTGAACCGGTAGGCGGTCGCGACCAGTTCGGAGGCGGCGAGTACGGCTGTCTCACGGAGCTCCGCGAGACCGTGCCGGGTGAGGAGGTCACCCACGGCACCGCGTGCGAGACCGGCACAGAAGGCGCCGCCGGGCAGTGCGAACGAATAACTCAGATTGCCGGCCACCGGCGGGTGGGGCCCGGCGGACGGCGGGCGGGGTCCGGCAGATGCCACGGCCGGAAGACAACGCAGTGCGCCTTTCATCAAGATGCTCACATTTCGGTAATTGTGGTGACGATCACACATAGGCGCGGTCGCCCCGTGTGAGACTTGCGCTACCGACCGTAGCGCACCATGGAGCACGGTGCTACTACTTGTGCGGTTCCGGTCATTTCGTTCCCCCTCCCTGGAAGGAATTACGCCTTGCCGCCCAGAAGCACCCCGACCGCCCGCCAGCAGCGACTCGGGCACGAACTACGCAAACTGCGCGAGCAGTCGGGTATGCCCGTACAGCAGGCCGCCGCGCTGCTCGGCGTCGACCGCACCCGCATCCCGAACATCGAATCGGGACGGTTCGGCATCAGCGCCGAGCGGGTCCGCACCCTCGCCTTCAACTACGGGTGCCCGGACACCGGACTGGTCGACCTGCTCGCCGCGATGGCCCAGGAACGCGCCAGGGGCTGGTGGGAGGAGCATCGCGGAATGCTGCTGCCGGGACTGCTCGACATCGCCGAACTCGAATACCACGCAGTGGAGTTGATCACCTCCACCACCACACACATCCCCGGCCTGCTGCAGACCGAGCAGCATGCGCGGGCGGTCTTCGACACCGCCGATCCCCAACTGCCCGGACCCGATCTGATGGCCCGGCTGTCACTGCGGCTGCGCCGTCAGGAGGTGCTGGAACGAGACCTTCCGCCGATGTACGAGTCGGTGGTCCACGAGGCGGCGCTGCGCATGCAGTTCGGCGGCCCGAAGGTGGCGAGGGCCCAACTGGACCACATCGTCGAGCAGTCCGAGCGGGACCGGATCACCGTCCGGGTGATTCCGTTCGCGGCCGGCGGTTTCCCGGGCGCCGGACAGTCGTTCACCTATGCGGGCGCCGCGGTGCCGCAGCTCGACACCGTACAACTCGATTCCTCGCATGGTTCGATGCTGCTGGACTCCGACATGCAACTGCGCCGCTACCGCGGCCTGTTGGAGCGCCTGCGCACACTCGCACTGCCCGTCGGGGAATCGCGCGACTTCATCCGATCCATAGCCCAGGACCTCTGAGGAGTGACCATGACCGACATCTGCTGGGACGAAGCCTTCTGCAGCGAGGGCGCCAACTGCTTCCGCTTCGGACTCGACGACCAGGGCAGGGCGTACATCGGCTCCACCACGGACACCACCGCCTACATCAGCGACTCCGTGGAGGCGCTTCGGGCGCTGATCTCCGCGGTGAAGTCCGGCGCGGCGGACCACCTGCTCTGACCGCGCGGCCCGACCGTGCCCGTGCCCCCGCAAGCATGTGCTCCGAGTACGCCGACAGCTCAGAGCGCCTGACGGCCGGGGGCCGGCCGGTTCCGGTTCCGGTTCCGGTTCCGGCGATCCGCCGGCGCCGCTCACCGACCCGCGTCCACCCCGGGACCTGCGTACATAACGTTACGTAACCGGGCATCGGGAGGCCGGGCTTGGCGGTGGGCTTACCGCCGCTTTAACCTACGGTCTCGTAACCTACGTATCCGTAGGTAATTCTCCCGTCCCCAGGAGTTCCCCGTGACGATCACCGCTCCCCACCTCGGCAGCCCGAAGGCGTGGACCGACGCCCAGCTGCTGTACGCCCTGGAAGAGGTGGTGGAGAAGGAGCTCAACCGCCATCTCAAGGTCGCCAAGGACTGGATGCCCCACGAGTACGTGCCGTTCTCCGACGGACGGAACTTCCCCGGCGTCTTCGAGGACGGTGAGGCCTGGCAGGCCGACCAGTCCAAGGTCACCGACATCGGCAAGATCGCGCTGGTGGTGAATCTGCTGACCGAGGACAACCTCCCCAGCTACCACCACGAGATCGCCTCCCTCTTCGGCCGCGACGGCGCCTGGGGCACCTGGGTGCACCGCTGGACGGCCGAGGAGGGCCGGCACGGCATCGTGATGCGTGACTATCTGCTCACCTCACGGGCGGTCGACCCGGACAAGCTGGAGCAGTTCCGCATGGCGCACATGGCGGAGGGCTTCGAGTCGGACAACCGCCACTCGATGCTGCACTCGGTGGCGTACGTCGCGTTCCAGGAGCTGGCCACCCGCGTCTCGCACCGCAACACCGGCCACCAGTCGGGCGACCCGGTCTGCGACCGCATGCTGGCGCGGATCGCGACCGACGAGAACCTGCACATGGTCTTCTACCGCAATCTCCTCGGTGCGGCCTTCGAGCTCGCCCCGGACCTGACGATGCAGGCCGTGCGCGACGTCGTCGTCAACTTCCGGATGCCCGGACACGGCATGCCGGGCTTCGAGCGGGCCGCCGCACAGATGGCGATCGGCGAGATCTACAACATGCGCATCCACCACGACGACGTGATCCAGCCCGTGCTGCGCTACCTGAAGATCCTCTCCATCGACGGCCTGGGCCCCGACGGCCTGAAGGCGCAGGAGGAGCTGGGCCTGTACATGGGCGGCCTGGACAGCGAGGCGTCGAAGTTCGACGAGAAGCTGGCGGCCCGCAAGGCGCGCATGGCCGCGCGCGCCGGCGCCTGACGGTCCCGGAGGACGTCGGCTGCCGTCCGCCGGACGGGCACCGCCGCGTGCCCCTGTCCGGCGGCCGTCGGCCGATGTCCCGCACCGGTCTCACACGGTTTCGTGCAGGTCCCGCGCATAGTGCTCGATCGCTGCCCGGTACCGGCGCACATACGGGTCCGTGCTGCCGGCCGCGAGCAGTTCCAGCAGCAACCGCATGGCTTCGTGGTGCTCACCGGTGTTGAAGAGGGCCATGGCGAGGAACGTCCGCAGCGCCCCGTCGTCGGGGAACTGCTCGGCACCGCCGCGCAGGACCTCGACGGCCTTCTCGTACTGCCCGAGCACCCGGTACGTGCTCCCCAGGCCGAGCAGCGCGCCCCTGCGGTCCTCCTCGGACAGCCCGGTCCCGGCCAGGCAGCGTTCGTAGAACGGCACCGCCTCGGCCTCCAGACCGAGCACATCGTGCGCCCAGGCCGTCTGATAGGCAACCTCCGCGTCCACGGGGAAGTCGGCGGAGAGGGACAGCAGTCGCTGCCGGGCCTCTTCCTGGTGGCCTTCGGTGCGCAGCCGCACGGCCGCCGCGAGCATGCTGTCCCGGTCGTGATCATTCATACGGACATCGTCCCAGGCCGGCGAGCGTGTCCGGATACGGCCCCCGCGTCACGTCGCGGCCGGCTCGCGGTCGCGCCCGCCCGACTCGATGAGCGACGCGGGCCGTCGGGTCCTCGGAGGGTCTCGCGGCGAGGACGCAGCCGGCCGATCCTGCCCCGACGACGATGTAGTCGTACTCGCTCGACTCGGACCGCTCGGTGGTCGAAGCGGACACCGCAACGATTGCACGGAGTGCCGAATTGTTGCATACGCGGGGAATGTTAAAACCTGGGTCTTTTGTTCGGATCGGTCCGGATCCGAACGGACGACCCTATGCGCGGCCGGTTCTGCGCAGCCGTTCCCGCTCCTTCTCGGAGAGTCCGCCCCATACGCCGAAGCGCTCGTCGTTGGCGAGGGCGTACTCCAGGCAGGCCTCGCGCCCCTCGCAGGCGTTGCAGAGCTGCTTGGCCTCACGGGTGGAGCTGCCGGGGGCGGGAAAGAAGAACTCGGGCCCCGCCTGGGCGCACAGCGCTGTCTCCTGCCAGGCGAATGCGGGGTCGGCCGCGGTGTTGATCAGCATGCGGTCCACAGTGCCCGGTCGCGATAAACGACTGATCAACGCCTCATCAATGCGGCGCGCCGATGACTTCCGGTCAGCTCTGCGGCGCCTGCGCACTCTTGATCAGGGCGAACTCCGCCCCGGCCGGATCGGCGACATCGGCGAACTTTCCCACACCTTCCATCTCCATCGGTTCCAGGGTCAGTTTGCCCCCCAGCCGTTCCACGTCCGCCACTGCCGCGTCGCAGTCGTCGACCTCGAAGTACGGCAGCCAGTGCGGTCCGGCCACCGCTCGGGTCGCCACCGCGTTGAGCGGTACGAAGCCGCCGAAGTCCGCCTCCGCACCGCCGCCCCTGGTCCGGATCACCGTGTACGACCCGCCGCCGCCGGGGAACGGTGCATGGGCGGTCTCCCAGCCGAAGACCGCGTCGTAGAACGCGGCGGCCGCGGGGACGTCCGGGGTGTACAGCTCGGCCCAGCACAGACTGCGCGGGACGCCCACGGCGCCCAGGCCCGGGTTCTCCTTCGGCTGCCAGACGCCGAAGAAGGCCCCCGCCCGGTCCTTGAACCCGGCCATCCTGCCGAGATCCAGGACATCCATCGGGGCGAACGGCACGGTACCGCCGGCCTGCTCGACCGCCCGCGCCGTGGCGTCGGCGTCCGCCGACCGGAAATAGACCGACCAGGACGGCTCCGCCTGCTCCTCGGTGACCGTCATCGCGCCGGCGACCGTCTTCCCGTCCAGCGTGAACATGCCGTAGCCGCCGGTCTCCGGGCCCCCGGCCACGTACTCCCAGCCGAAGAGGCCGGTGTAGAACTCGACGGCCCAGTCGAGATCGGGTGTGCCCAGATCGGTCCAGTTGGGTGCTCCGTCGACATGACGCGTGGTGAGCATGGCCGGCTCCTTCGACGATGCCCGTGCTCCGGGCTGCGGGAGTCCTTCCCGACGTTCCGAGTCTCGCACCGGGCACCGGCGACCGCAGCCCGCACCCGGGGCACGGGCCGCGTTGCCCTACTCCGTACGGAGGCGGCCTGCGGATGGCGAATTCTCGCCGTTGCATCGCGTACCGGTATCGACCCCGTGGATAATCTCCCACGACCACCGGAACGGCCCATGCGCACAGGCGCCCCCCGCTCCCGCTCCCGGTCGGGTCAGCGGGTGATCCCCAGCGCCGGAAGCACCGTCTCCGCCACCCGGTAGGCCTCCTCCAGCAGCGGGTTGCCGGAGAGGATGAAGGTGTCGACGCCCAGGTCCTGGAACTCCCCGAGGCGCTCGACGACCTGGGCCGTCGAGCCGACGACCGCCGTGCCGGGCCCCGGGCGGAACAGGCTCATGCCCGGCCACATGTTGGGGTGCGCCTCCAGCTCCCGGGCGTGCGCGGGGACCTTGCCGCCGTGCTGGCGGAACTGGCGCTGCCAGCCCACGCCGTCCTCCCCCGCCCGGTCGCCGAGCTGCCGGGCGTACGTCGCGTCGCTCGTCACGTCGAGGAGCCGGTCGGCCGCCGCCCAGGCCTCGTCCTCCGTGTCGCGGACGATGAGGTGGAGACGGAGCCCGATCCTGAGCGTACGGCCGTACGCGGCGGCCCGCGCCCTGACCCGGTCCAGCTTCTCCTTGAGCAGGTGCGGGGGCTCACCCCAGGTCAGGAAGACGTCGACGTGCTCGGCCGCCATCTCGATCCCGGGGTCCGACGAGCCGCCGAACCAGAGCGGGATGTGCGATTCCTGGACCGGTTTCAGTTCCCTGAAGGACGCGCCCGCGTTCTTCAGGTCGTAGAAGCGGCCCTTGTGGTCGAAGACCTCACCGGCGGTCAGCCGCTTCACGATCGACCAGTACTCGGCGCTCAGCTCGTACCGCTCGTCGTGCTCCACGTGGAGTCCGTACTCCTGGAGCGACTTCGTCGAGCCGTTGACGACGTTGAAGCGGAGCCGGCCGCCGAAGAGGTGGTCGAAGCTGAGGGCCATCTTGGCCAGCAGGGTGGGCGGGATCAGACCGGGGTGGACGGCCAGCAGGGGTTTGAACCGGGTGCTGGTGGAGGCCGCCAGCGCGCTGCCGAGCGGCCAGACGTCGTACAGGTCGGTGGCGAGCAACGCACCGCTGTAGCCGAGGCGTTCGACCGTGCCCGCGAGCTGGGCGAGGTAGCCGAGGTCGACCGGGCGCCGTCCCTCGGGCTCCCAGGGATAGGCGCCTTCGCGCGGGATGATGTACCAGAGGACTTCGGTCGCCATGTCGTCACGCCGCCTTGTCCGTGCCGGCACCGGCCAGGGCGTGGGCGACGGTGACCGGGCGGTCGATGAAGCCGGTGCGGTGGAAGATGTCGGCCGCCTCCTGTTGTTCGGCGATGAAGGCTTCGGTGACGGGCTCGATCTTCCAGGGCAGGGCGCGCAGCGCGGTCTCCCAGTCGTCGGCGGATCCGCCGAGGTCGGCGGCGGCGATCTCGGCCGCCCGGCGGGGGTTGGCCGCCGCCCAGTCGTCGGCGCGCCGGAGGGCGCGGGTGAGTGCCTCGATCACCTCGGGGCGGCTCTCGGCGAGGTCGCGGCGGGCGAAGAAGACGGAGCGGTCGGTGATGATGTCGCCGGTGCGGACCAGGGTGCGCAGACCGCCGGTGCGGCGGGCCGCGGCGAGCTGGGCGCCCTGGGCCACCCAGGCGGCGATGGCACCGGTGCGCAGCAGTTCCTCGCTGGTGTCGTCGCTGCGGACGGCGGTGATGTCGTCGGCGTAGGAGAGCCCGGCGTCGTCGAGCGCCTTGGCGATCAGGTGGGTCTGCCAGGAGCCGATCGCGAGGTGGACGGTGGTGCCCTTGAGGTCGGCGACCGTGTGCACGGGGCTGTCCTCGGGGACGAGCAGCGCGCCGTGGTCGGGGCGCGGGGCCGAGACGGCGGTGTAGACGATGTCGTGGCCGGCGGCCTGGGCGGTGACCGGCGGGGTGGAGCCGGTGCCGCCGAAGTCGATGACGCCCCGGCTGAGGAGTTCGCCGGTGCGGACGCCGTTGGTGTACGGGTGGAAGACGACGCTCTCGCCGAGCGGGGCCAGCTCCTCCTGGGCGAGGCCGAGCCGGGAGAGGTGGTACAGGTGGTAGAGGGACGGGTTGCTGCTGTGCACACCGATGGTGATGGTCATTCAGATCACTCCGACTTCGGTACGTTCGGGGGACTTTGCGGGGGGCGGGGTCGTCTCGACCCCGAGGTCGTCGAGGAGCCTGCGGCGCAGGGCTCCGAAGGCGGGGTCGCCGGGGTCGCGCGGCCGGTCGACGGTGACCGGTTCGTCGGTGATCAGCCGGCCGTCGCGCAGGACGGCGACCCGGTCGGCGAGCCGTACGGCTTCGTCCACGTCGTGGGTGACCAGGAGGACGGCGGGCCGGTGCTTGCGGCACAGCTCTCCCACCAGGTCCTGCATCCTGAGCCGGGTCAGGGCGTCGAGTGCGGCGAACGGCTCGTCGAGCAGGAGCAGTTCGGGTTCGCGGACCAGGGCGCGGGCGAGGGCGACGCGCTGCGCCTCGCCGCCGGAGAGGGTGGCGGGCCAGGCGTCGGCGTGCCGTTCGAGGCCGACTTCGGCCAGGGCCCGCAGCCCGTGCCCGGAGCGGCCGCGCGGCAGGGCCACCGTCACATTGGCGAGGACCTTCTTCGACGGTACGAGGCGGGGTTCCTGGAAGACGACGGTGCGGGCCTCGGGGACGAGGACCTCTCCCCCGTCGGCTCCGTCGAGTGCGCCCAGAATGCGCAGCAGGGTCGTCTTGCCGCTTCCGCTCGCGCCGAGCAGGGCGACGAACTCGCCCCGCGCGATGTCGAGTCGGAGTCCGTCGAGGACGGCGCGGTCGCCGAACACGCGGCGCAGTCCGCGCACCCGTACCGCTGCCTGGGGGGTCCGGTCGGTCATCGGGTGGCTCCCTGTGGGATGCGCCAGGGCATCAGCAGGCGTTGCAGCAGCCGTACGACGATGTCGGCGGTGAGTCCGAGCAGTCCGTAGACGAGGATGCAGACGGCGAGGATGTCGGTGCGGGCGTAGCTCTGCGCCTGGGACATCAGATAGCCGATGCCGGCCGTGGCGTTGATCTCCTCGGCGGCGATCAGGGCGATGACGCTGAGTGTCATGGAGAGCCGCAGCCCGGCGAGCAGCGACGGCAGGGCGCCGGGCAGGACGACCTCGCGCACGAGGGCGAACCGTCCCATGCCGAAGCTGCGCATGGCCTCGATGAGTTTGGGGTCGGTGTTGCGCACCCCGCTCGATGTCGACACGTACATCGGGAAGGTGGTGGCGACGGCGATGAGGAGGATCTTCGCGGTCTCGTTGATCCCGAACCAGACCATGAACAGGGGTACCAGGGAGAGGAACGGGATGGTGCGCAGGGTCTGGATGGAGGAGTCGAGGAGTTCGTCGCCGAGTCGGGTGAATCCGGTGGTGATGCCGAGGACCAGCCCGGCGGCGAGCCCGATGAGGAGGCCGATCCCGGAACGGGTCAGGGAGGTGGTGAGCGCGTCGGGCAGCTGCCCGTTGCTCCACAACTCCCCTACCGCACGCAGCACTTCGGCGGGCGATGCCAGGACGTCGGGGGTGAGGAGCCCGGTGGCGGACGCCGCCCACCACAGGACCAGGAGGGCGAGGGGGCCGAGGGTCCGGACGGTCGCGGAGCAGGTCCGGCTGCGGGCCCTGCGCCGCTGGGGGCGGGGCCGGACGAGGCCCGGGTGCAGGCCGGTGTCGCTCATTTCAGCTTCTCGATGTCGAGGAGGTGGGCGGCGACGTCGACCTTGTCCGTGGTGACCTTCTGCTCGGCGTAGAAGCCGGCGACGTCCTCGAAGCGCTTGATGTCCTCGGGTCCGATGGGGTCGACCGTGCCGCCCTTGCGGGTGAATCCGGTCTGGACCTCCTTCGCCCTGCCGGTGACGGCGGTCGGTCCGACGTCCGTGAAGACGTTGAGGTACGCGGCCGGGTCCTGCTTCTCCTTGGCACTGGCGTCGTGGAGGTACTGGTAGAGCGCCTTGACGATCCCGGGGTGCTGCTCGGCGAAGCCGGTGCGCACGGCGTTGAGGCTGTAGTTGTCGGAGCCGATCGCGGCGCCGTCGGCGACGAAGTGCGCCTTGCCGCTGCCGATCTCGGCCACGGCGTAGGTCGCCCAGACGGCCCAGGCGTCGACCTTGCCCGCGTTGAAGACGGCGGCCGTCTGGTCGGGTCGCAGATAGACCCGATCGACCTTGCCGGCCGGGATGCCGGCCTTGGCGAGAGCCTTCAGCAGCAGGTACTCGCCGGTGCCGCCCTGGTTGACGGCAACCTTCCTGCCGACCAGGTCCTTGACCGATGCGATGGGGGAGCCGTTCCTGACGAGGATGCCCTCGCCGGCCGCATCCGGGTCGACCGCGGTGAAGAACTTGAAGCCGGGGCGCTGGGCGAGCGAGGTGATGCCGGAGGTGATGGAGCCGGTCGCGATGTCGAGCTGGTCGGCGTTCATCGCCTGGGCGGCCGGGGCGAAGGGCCCCGCGCTGCCGGTCCAGCGCACCTTGGCGCCGGCCTCGGCGAGCGCCCTGTCGAGGCTGCCGTCCTTCTTGCCGAGGGCGAGCACACCGGAGTTGCCGGGGTCGGGGATGCGGATGTCCACCGTGCCCTTGGCGCCGCCCTCACCGCCGGCGGCCTCGGAGGAGCCGCAGGCGGTGAGGGCGAGGAGTGCGGTGGCCGTGAGAAGCGCGGGGGCGACGGCCGTGCGCAGTGGTCGGGGCAGGTTCATGGTGTCGGGGGTCCTCACAGCTCAGGGGGCGGGAACGCGGTGGGTGACGCGGGAGGCGGCCAGTGCGGTGGCGCGGCGCAGCGGCTCGGGGTCGGCCCAGGCCGTGATGTCGACGGGTCCGGGCAGGAAGCCGTGGGCGCGCAGCCCGGCCTCCTGCTCGGCGAGCAGGGCCAGGCGGTCCGGGGAGAGGTCGGGGTGGAGGGTGAGATGGGTGCCCGGCCGGTAGGCCCCGGCGACTCCGTCGGCGCCCGCGCCGGTCTCGGCGCCGAGGATCCGGGCGACCTCGGCGGGCTGTCCGGTGGCCCAGTCGGCGGCCCTGAGCAGGACGGCGAGGAAGCGGTCGACGAGGCCGGGGTGGTCGTCGAGGAGCTGCTGGTGGACGGTGATGGGGCGCGGGGTGCCGTTGTTGATCCGGAACCGGCGGTCGGCCAGTTCGTCGAGTTCCACGGCGACCTCGGCGCCCTCCCGCCGGGCGGCCTCGACGGCCAGCGCGCCCTTCACGTACACGGCGTCGACGTCACCGCGCCGCAGCGCCGCCAGTTCGGCGGCCCACTGGCCCGGGTGTCCGGCGGCCGGTACGTCGACGAACGTGGCGTCGTCCGGTGCGAGTCCGGCGGCGGCGAGCGCGCCCTCGAAGCCGCGCAGGGCCATGGCCCGCCAGAAGTCGATGGCGATGTCGTGCACGGGAACGGCGAGCCGCAGCCCGCGCAGGGCCTCGACGCCCCGGATCCCGGAGCCGGGACCGACGAGTACGGCCTGCCGTTCCTCGATCCAGGTGAGACCGATCAGCCGGGTCCGCTCCCCGCGTGAACGGGCCCACAGGGCGGGCACGTTGCCGCCTTCGCGGAACAGGCCCGGCAGGGCGTGGGTGAAGTGGGCGGCCCGGTCGGCGCCGGGCGCGGCGTCCTGGAGGGACCGCACCGTGATGCCGTCGGGGGCGAACTCTTCGGTGAGCCACCGGCGGTCGGCGGCGATGCCGGTCGCGGTGGGGACGGGACAGCGGGTGAACCAGAGCGTCCGGGGCAGGACGGCATGCGTCATGGGGGTCTTCCCGAGGGGTCGGCGAAGCGGAGGGTGTCGTGGCGCGTACGCCGGGATGCGGACACCGGGTACGGCCGAAGGCCCCGGCCGCGCCGGAACGCGGCGGAGGGAGATGAGGAGAACGCGAAGGAAGGGAGGGTGTCAGCGACAGGCGGCGCTGGAGACCCGCGCCAGGTCGATGTGACGGCGCAGCGTCAGGGCGAGCAGGACCGGAGCGGCGTGGGCGGGGGTCACGGTTCGGCGACCGGCCATGGCACTGCTCCCTTCTGCTCGTCGATGATGACGTGCTGCAGACTGCCACGCGCCGAGGCCGCCCCACAACTCGCTTCCCATGATGTGGGATTGGGTGTGAACGCAGTGTTTCATCACCCGGTTTTCCGGATCCCCAACTCCCGTAATGTGGCAATCGCATGCCCCGTCATCCCCTCACGAGCGGAGAGTGAACCGATATGACCGAGGCCGCGGCAGTGCGTGCTCCCGGCGGCGCGCAGGCGGTACGGCGCGCCCTGGACGTCCTGCACTGTTTCCACGACAACGGCCCCGATGTCAGCGCCTCCGACCTCGCCCGCCGCCTCGGGCTCTCCGTCTCCACTGCGCACCGACTGGCCCGCACCCTGCTCGGCGCGGGCTTCCTGGAACAGGACGCCCGTACGTCCCGCTACCGGCTGGGCCCCGCCGTGACCGAGCTGGGCAGGCTCTCGTACCACCAGCGCGGTCTGCATCTGGCCGCCCCCGAGCTGACCGATCTCGCCGAGCGCACCGGCGCCACCGCCGACCTGGCGCTGCGCAGCGGCCCCCATGCGGTGATCGTCGCGGGCGGTTCGGTCGCGCCGAAGGTGGGGCTGCGCAGGCCGCTGCACTCCACCGCGCTCGGCAAGGTCCTGCTGGCCTGGGCCCGGCCGGGTGAGGGCGGGCCCTCCTCGCTGCCTCCGCTGCCCGCGTTCACCGACCGTACGATCGTCGAACCGGCGGCCCTGGAGGCCGAGTTGGCGAAGGTGCGGTCCGATGCCTACGCGCTCAACGACGGCGAGTCGGCCCACGGGGTGCGGACCCTGGCGGTCCCGGTCCTGGACGGCGCCGGTCATGCCCGCTTCGCCCTGGCGGTCCGGGCCACACCGACCGTGATCACGGACGCGCGCACCGACTGGTTCCTGGCGCAGGCCCGCTCCTGCGCACGGGCCCTGGAGGTCCTGTTGCTCTCCCCGGCTGAGCGCCGGCCGCCCGCGCCCTGAGCAGCCGGGACTGTCGGTGCCGCGTGGCACGATAGGGATCGTCCGGGCAGGTGCCGGGCAGGACGGCAGCCGGGCTGCGCGGACAGAGGGACGTACATGACACAGGCCGGACCGACGGAGGACGGGGCGCCCACGGGAAGGGCCGCCCGGGAGCTGCTGACGCGGGCCGGGCTGCTGCTGGAAACCGCGCGCGCCGTGCTGGCCGATCACACCCGCGCCGTCGATGCCGTGCACACCGCGCTGAAGCCGCTGCTCGACTCGCTCGTGAGCCGGGAGCTCGCCGCCATCCCGGCCTCCCGGCTCAAGGACGTCACCGAGGGCAGGCTGCGGCTCGGCGCGGTCGAGCAGGCCGGTTTCACCACCGTCGGCCAGGTCCACGAGGCCAACCGCTACGAGCTGCGGCAGATCCCCGGGGTCGGCGCGCAGACCGCCGACCAGGCGCTGGCCGCGGCCGGTCAGATCGCCCACGCGGTGCGGGACACGGTCGCGGTCCGGATAGACGTGGATGCCCCGGACGACGCCACGACCGCGTTGGTCGTCGCACTGCACCGGCTGGTCGACGCCGGCCCCGACGTCCGGCGGGCCGTGGACACGGCGGGCCGGCTCGTCGGGCGCCTCGAACCCCTGCTGGCCGCCGCGGGACCGGCGCGTGGCCGGCTGCGCATGCTGTTCACCGGGCGGCAGGCCCGCTCCCTGGCGCTGGAGGCCGTCACCGAGGTGCGGACCGCCGTCGCCGAGGCGGAGGGACGCGAGCTGCCCCTGCTGTTCGGGCAGGTCTCGGTCGATCTGCTGCGGGCCCCGGAGTCGGACCTCGCGGCCTGGGTGGACTTCGAGCTGCGGTCCGCCGAGTACTACAGCCTGCTCGCCGAGATGTCCGGAACCGGCCCCGACCGGGACGCGGCCGAGGGGTTCCTGCCGTCCGGGATGGCGGACCGGGTGCGCGGTCTGCGGCTGGACGACGCCCATCTCCGTGTCTCGCTGCGCGGCTACCAGTCGTTCGGCGCGCGGTTCGCGCTCGCGCAGAAGCGGGTGATCCTCGGTGACGAGATGGGGCTCGGCAAGACCGTCCAGGCCATCGCCGCACTCGCGCATCTCTCGGCGCGGGGCGAGACGCACTTCCTGGTGGTCTGCCCGGCGAGCGTGCTGATCAACTGGGCGCGCGAGGTCCGCGCCCGCTCCACGCTGCGCACCCTGCCGGTGCACGGCCCCGAGCGCCAGTCCGCCTTCGACGAATGGTGTCGCGGCGGCGGGGTCGCCCTCACCACGTTCGACGCCCTGCACACGCTGCCGGCCGCTGCGGACTGCGGCATGCGGCCCGGCATGCTGGTGGTCGACGAGGCCCACTACGTCAAGAACCCCGCCACCCGCCGGTCCCGGGCGGTGTCCGGCTGGACGCAGCAGACCGAACGGGTGCTGTTCCTGACCGGTACGCCCATGGAGAACCGCGTCGAGGAGTTCCGCAGCCTGGTCCGTCACCTCCAGCCGGAGCTGGCCCCCTCGATACACACCACCCATGGAGCCGCCGGTTCGCTCGCCTTCCGCAGGGCGGTCGCCCCGGCCTATCTGCGGCGCAACCAGGTGGATGTGCTGACCGAACTCCCGGCGCTGGTACAGGTCGACGAGTGGGAGGAGTTCAGCCCCGGTGATCTCGACGCCTACCGCGAGGCGGTGGGCGCCGGGCAGTTCATGCGGATGCGCCGGGCGGCGTATGCCCGGCCCGCCACGTCCGCGAAGCTGAACCGGCTGCGTGAGCTGGTGGCCGAGGCCGCGGACAACGGCCTGAAGGTCGTGGTGTTCTCCTACTTCCGCGACGTGCTCCACACGGTCGGACAGGCCCTGGAATCACCCGTGTTCGGCCCGCTCTCGGGAAGCCTGCCGGCCGCCCGCCGCCAGCGGCTGATCGACGACTTCGCTGCCGTGGACGGCCATGCCGTTCTGCTCAGCCAGATCCAGGCGGGCGGCGTCGGGCTGAACATGCAGTCGGCGTCGGTCGTCATCATCTGCGAACCGCAGATCAAGCCGACGATGGAGCACCAGGCGGTGGCCCGCGCCCACCGGATGGGTCAGATACGGACCGTCCAGGTGCACCGGCTCCTCGCGGCCGACAGCGTCGACGAACGGATGCTGGACATCCTGGCCCGCAAGGAGCGGCTGTTCGACCTCTACGCCCGGCGCAGCGACGTCGCCGAGACGACGCCGGACGCCGTGGACGTGTCGGACGGGGCTCTGGCCCGGCGCATCGTCGAGGAGGAACAGCTGCGCCTCGCGACCGGAACGGTCACGACCGCCGGGACGGACGGGGCGGAACAGGCGGGCGAGGCGGACGGGGCGGCCCGGAAGGTGGCGCCGGAGAGCTGACGCCGTCAGGGCCTGCGGCCCGACGGCGTCGGGACCCCGGACCGGCGGCTCAGGATCCGTGCGCCGCCGGGGCGTGCGCGCCCGTCCCCATCCCGGGTGCCATCTTGCCCGGTGCCATCTTGCCCGGTGCCTCCTTGCCCGGTGCCTCCTTGCCCGGTGCCTCCTTGCCCGGTGCCTCCTTGCCGTGGGCCGCCATGTCGTGCGGGTCGTAGCCCGGCACGGTGCCGTCCGGCTTGGCGACCAGCAGCAGTCCGGCCATGCCCATGTCAGAGTGGCTCTGCACATGGCAGTGGTACATCCAGGCGCCCGCGCCCACGTGTTCGCCCGCGATGACCTGGAAGCCGAAGGAGTCCGCCGGGCCGACGATCTTCGTGTCGATGACCCGGCTCGGGTCGTCGGGGCCGGTGAGCAGGCCGGTCCGGTTGTCCGCCCAGCGATGACCGTGGATATGGAACGTGTGGTAGTACTCGCCGTGCGTGATCATGACCACTTCGAGCCGGTCCCCCACCGTGGCCGCGAAGTTCGGGCTCTCGTGGGCCGCCTTGTTGTTGATCGTCATGTCGTTGAAGACGATCGTGATCGTCTTGTCCGGCAGGATGTCGCCCTTGCGCCGGACGATCAGCGGACCGTAGAGGCCCTTGCGAATGCCGCCCGTGCCGTGATCCGTGCCGACGACATGGTCGTGGTAGTGCCAGTAGCCCGCGCTGCCCGGCTGCCAGGTGCCGTCCTTGCGGCGGCCGGCGACGTGGGTGCGCCAGGTGTAGGTACGGGTCCCGCCCGGCTCGACGATGCTCTTGTTCATCCGGGTGCCGTCGCTCGCGATGTCGTAGTCGACACCGTGCGCGTGGAGACTGACCGGCACGTCCGCCGTGTTCTCGAACTCGATGTGCAGGGTGTCGCCCTCGTTGATCTCGATGAGCGGCCCCGGCACCGACGCCTTCCCCTTCTCCAGCCCGTACCCCATCTGACCGTCCGCCAGCTTCTCGGCGTACAGCTTGAGATGGCGGACCGCACCGCCCGCCGGGGCGGTGTCCAGCGCGGGTTCCGCCGAGCTGGCCTCGATCGAACCGAGGGACAACGATGTCAGGCCGGTCGCGGCCGCCACCCCGCCGCCAACCAGCATCCGCCGGTTGAAGCTCCTTCTGTCCATGCCGAACTCCCCACTGTGCCAAGGAATTTGGAGCGCCGACTCGCCCCGGACGGCCCACACCGTAGTCGGAGGATCTCAGTTTATCCACACCCAGGACAAAGTTCGTGGAATTGCCGCCATAGCTATTGGCGAGCCGCGAAAAGAGGTCTAGCTTCATGCGCTGTTGCAGTGACCAAAGAGGGGTGGGTGACCACATGCAGCGCACACCACATCACAGGTCCAGATCGCGACGTGGACTCGCGGCGGGCCTCGCGGCCGGCGCACTGACCGCTTCCCTGCTCGGCGCCGGCACAGCCGACGCCAGGCCCTATCCGGAGCCGCCGGGCTCCCTGGCGACAACGTTGTCCCTGCCATCGCCGCCGGGCGGCGCCGACGTCAAGGTGCTGGTGTTCCACGCCTCCGCCACCGAGGAGTCCCCGACGGTCGACGCCGGGATCGCGGCGATCGAGAAGATCGGCCTCACCGGCCCGGAGGCCGGCCGGTTCAGGACCGTCGCCACCGACGATCCCGCGGTCTTCACCAAGGGCAAGCAGCTCGGCAAGTACAACGCCGTGGTCTTCCTGACCGGCGGCGGCGATGTCCTCGACCCGGAGCAGGAGGCCGGTCTGGAGGCGTACATGGAGGCCGGCGGCGGCTTCCTCGGCATCCATGACGCCGCGCGCACCGAGCCGTACTCGGACTGGTTCACCGGCCTGGTCGGCGCCCGCCCGGCGGCGAACAGCCCGACCTCCGTACAGCGTGCGACGGTCGAGATCGGTGACCGGCAGCATCCGGCGACCAAGAACCTTCCGCTGGAGTGGAAGCGCCCCGACAAGTGGCTGAACTGGACGAAGAACCCGTCCGGCGACGTGCACACCGTGGCCCGTGTCCGCGAGATCACCTACAAGCCGGGCGCGAGCGCCAACGGCTGGGACCACCCGGTCTCCTGGTGCCGCGACTACGACGGCGGCCGGTCCTTCTACACGGCGATGGGCGGTACGGTCGACAGCTTCGCGGAGACCGACTTCCGCGACCATCTGCGCGGCGCGCTGGACTGGACGACCCGGATCTCGCAGGCCGACTGCAAGGCCACGATCGACGCCAACTACAAGGCCGAGCGCGTCACCCAGCCCAACCAGCCGGGACAGAACGACCAGATCGGCGAGCCGCACGGCCTGGTCGTCGCCCCCGACGGACGCGTGCTGTACATCGGGCGCGGCGGCGCCGACAGCAGCAGGCCGGTCGTCACCGACTGGAACGACCCGGACATCGGCAAGGGCCTGGGACAGATCCACGTCTACGACCCGAAGACCAAGAAGGTCACCCTCGCCGGTGAGCTGACCATCTTCGGCAACAAGGGCGGCGGCGACGAGCTGGTCAAGGTCGAGGAGGGACTGCTCGGCATCGAACTGGACCCGGACTTCGAGAAGAACGGCTGGGTGTATCTGCACTACACCCCGCACGCGAAGCTGGACCGCGACAAGCAGATGGCGGTGCGCCAGGTCTCCCGCTTCACCATGGACCTGTCCACGAACAAGCTGGACCTGTCCTCGGAGAAGGTACTGCTGCACTGGCCCGTCCAGGTCCACAGCTGCTGCCACGCGGGTGGCGGGATGGCCTGGGACTCCAAGGGAAATCTGTACATCGCGACCGGTGACAACAACTCCTCCGGCTTCAGCGACGGTTACTCCGGGAACAACCCGCAGCCGAGCTACAAGGGCGTCTCGTTCGCCGACGCCCGCCGCACCGCGGGCAACACGAACAACCTCAACGGGAAGATCCTCAGGATCCACCCGGAGGACGACGGCACCTACACACTGCCCGAGGGCAACCTCTTCACCGGCAGGGAGCCCGACGAGGGCGGTGGCAGGACCCGCGGCGAGATCTATGTGATGGGCGTGCGCAACCCGGCCCGGATCTCCATCGACAAGTCGACCGACACGCTGTACGCGGGCTGGGTCGGCCCCGACGCGGGCGCGCCCTCCACCACCTGGGGGCCGGCCAAGTACGACACGTTCGCCGCGATCACGAAAGCGGGCAACCACGGCTGGCCGTACTGCATGGGCAACAAGCAGCCCTACCGGGACCGCAATCTGCCGGATCCGACGAAACCGCTCGGCTGGTACGACTGCGACCACCCGAAGAACGAGTCGCCGAACAACGACGGTCTGGTGAATCTGCCGCCGGTCACCTCCAACACCATCTGGTACTCGCCACAGGGCGGTGGCGTGGACTACCCGCGCGACGCGAACGGCATCCCGAGCTACAAGGTCGAGGACCAGAAGCAGCTGCTGCCGTGGCTCAAGGGCGGCGGCCAGGCCACGATGAACGGCCCGGTCTACCGGTACGACGCGGCGAGCACCAGCGCCGACAAGTGGCCCTCCTACTGGGACGGCAAGTGGTTCGTCGGTGACTTCTACGACGACACCCAGCCCCGCCACGCCGTGCTCACCGACCCGAAGACGGTCGGCAAGGGCGGTCTGCCCACGCACGCCGAGTCCCTGCGGAAGATCATCCCGGTCGGGGCGGACGGCATCCGCAACCTGATGGACTGGAAGTTCGCCCCGGACGGTTCGCTGTACGTCCTGGACTACGGGCGCGGCTTCTTCACCTCCGACTCCAAGTCGGCGCTGTGGCGTGTGACGTACAAGGGCGGCGGTCCGACCCCGGCCGCCGAGGATCTGGCCAGGAAGGCGGCAGTGCGGTGAGACATCGTCCGGTCCTCTCGCGAAAGCGGTACCGTCCCGCCCGGCTGTGGCTCGCACTGCTGGGTTCCTTCCTGATGGTCCTGGGGCTGACCTCGACAGCGGCGTACGGCCGTACGGCGGCTCCCGCCGGTGCGGTGGCCGATCAGGTCCTCACCTGGACCGCGGGCGACCCCATCGACCACTATCTGTCCGCCCCGAAGACCGCGGTGGCCGGCAAGGCGACCATCGTCTTCGAGAACAGCGCGGCGACCGGCAACACCACGGGGATGCCGCACACCCTCACGTTCAGCGTCTCGGACCCGGAGTTCAACAACGACGTCACGCTGAACATCCTGGCCAACCCGGCCGACGACCAGGGCGGCAAGCACACCGCCGAGGTCACGCTCTCCCCCGGCCGGTACTTCTACCACTGCACCATGCCGGGGCACGAGGCGATGCAGGGCATCCTCACCGTGACCGAGGGCGGTGGCGGCGAGGACACCACGGCGCCCGGCACCTCGGCGAAGGTGGACGGTGACAAGAACGCCGACGGCGCGTACATCGGTCAGGCCACCGTCACCGTCTCGGCGACCGACGACGGCTCCGGCGTCGACACCGTGGAGTACGCGGTGGGCGCGGACGGGGCCTGGCAGCCGTACACCGCACCGGTCGTGGTCGACGAGGTCGGTACGCACACGATCCGCTACCGCGCCACCGACAAGGCGGGCAACACGGCAGCCGAGAAATCGGTCGACTTCGCGGTCGCCGCGCCGCCGACGGACGACAGGACGCCGCCGGAGACCTCCGCGACCGTGTCCGGCGAGAAGGACGACCAGGGGCAGTACCTGGGGATGGCGACGGTCACCGTGACCGCCTCCGACACCGGGTCCGGCGTCAACACCATCGAGTACGCGATCGGGGCGGACGGCGCCTGGCAGCCGTACACCGCGCCCGTGATGGTGCACGAGGTCGGCACGCACACGGTCCGCTACCGCGCCACCGACAGGGCGGGCAACACGGCAGCCGAGAAGTCGGTCGCCTTCACCGTCGTCGCGCCGCCGACACAGGACAAGACCCCGCCGGAGACCTCCGCGAAGGTCGAGGGCGACAAGAACTCCGACAACGCCTACATCACCAGCGCCAAGGTGACGGTCACCGCGACCGACGCCGAATCCGGCGTGGACAAGGTCGAGTACTCGCTCGACGGCGGCCCGTACCTCGCGTACACCGGCACCGTCATCGTCGACCGCGTCGGCTATCACACCGTCGCCCACCGGGCGACGGACAAGGCCGGCAACACCTCCGTCGCGAAGCAGGTGTCGTTCACCGTCGCGGAGAGCGGGGGCGTACCGGCGCCGAACTGCCCGGAGTTCGACGAGCGGCTCACCGTCATCGTCGGCACGGTCGACACCGGGGTGCCCAACCGCATCACGGGCAAGCGCTGCACGATCAATGAGCTGATCGAGGACGAGAAGGACTGGTCGTCGCACGCGCTGTTCCTCAAGCACGTGGACGGCGTCCTCGACAAGCTGCTCGCCGCCGGTGTGATCGACGCCCGCGAGCAGAAGAAGATCTACCGGGCGGCCAGGCAGTCGGGGATCGGCGGGCCGGGCCAGGACGAGGGCTACAAGAAGCTCTTCGACGGCACGGCGGCGTCCTTCGCCAAGTGGCAGCAGGTCGGCGGCGGAAAGTTCGGGCTCAACGCGGACGGCACCATCACCAGCTCCACCTCGGTGGACGGCATGGGCATGCTCTGGTTCCCCGGGCGGCAGTACGGCGACTTCTCGCTCAAGCTCCAGTGGCGCGACGACGCCCCGGGCGCGGGCAACGCCAACAGCGGGGTGTTCGTGCGCTTCCCGAACGTCCACGACAACCCGGAGGAGTCGCGTCCGGAGTGGGTCGCCATCAAGTACGGCCATGAGGTGCAGATCCTCGACCGTCCGGACGGCGACATGTACAAGACCGGCTCGGTCTACGGCTTCGACCGGATCGGTCTGGCCGGCGCCGGGGTCACGCCCAAGGGCACCTGGAACGACTACGAGATCCGGGTGGTGGACCAGCACTACTCGATCTACCGCAACGGTGTCCTGCTGAACGAGTTCGACAACAACGGCGGTCAGGTCTTCGAACCGCCGCGCGGCGACGACCCGGGGACCGACGGCCGGCGGTACGCCTCCGGTTACATCGGACTCCAGGTCCACAGCACCACGGACGTGGTCTCGTACCGCGACATCCGGATCAAGGAGCTGTAGCCCGGAACCGGGTCAGGTGGCCGTGACCGCGTGCTGAGGCATGTGGTCACGGCCTCCCGGGTGCCGGTGGCGCCACACCCAGAACACCGTGCACGAGACCAGCGCCCAGCCGGCGAGGACCAGGTACGGGAAGACCCGTTGGTGTCCCTGGTAGTAGACGGCGGCGTGCTGGGCGTTGACCGAGGCGCCCGGGGGGAGCCAGCGGCCGATGAAACCGAGCACCGACGGCAGCAGCGGCCAGGACACCGCGCCACCGGAGGACGGGTTTCCGAGCATCACCATCAGTCCCCAGGTGGGGATCATCGCCCAGCGCCCCATCAGGGCGTTGAACATGGTGAAGACCATGCCCGTGGTGAACATGGTGAAGGCGAGGATCATCCACGACTGGACGAACGGCAGGTCGACGGAGCCGAGCAGCCAGTCCACCACGGCGGCGATGGAGAACCCGCCGAGCAGGGCGTAGGCGACAGTGAACCCGACCCGCTCCAGGGGCTCCAGCGCCTTGGCGTGCACACTCAGCTGGATCGCGCCGATGAACCCGACGATCACCGCGGCGAGCGAGATGTAGAAGAGAGCGAGGCCGCGCGGGTCGCCCGGCTGCAGGGGCTTCACGTCCCTGACCTTCACCGGCACATGGGCCGCTTCCCCCACCTTCAGCGTGGACTCGGCGAGCAACTGGGCGACCGAGGCTCCGGAAGCGCTCGCGACGTCCAGGCCGACCCCGCCGTTCTCGGACCGCAGGACGGCGAAGACCTTCTGCTCCTCCAGGGCGATGCGGGCTTCGGCTTCGGTGGCGTACTCGTGCAGCACCAGCGAGGTGTCGAGTGCGCCCTCCAGCCGGTCGAGGAAGAGCTTGTCGCGCGGGGTGTCGAGCTCGCCGACCACGGCGGCCGGGATATTGCGCGGGGTCGGGTTGGCCATCGCGTACGTGTAGGAGCCCGCGAAGAGACCGGCCGCGGCCGCGATGATGAACAGGAGCACGACGGCGGGCAGGTACGGGGACGCCTTGAACTCCGCCCATCGGTCGCCGCGGGCCGGGGGGCGGGCATGTTCCCCGTGCGGTGCGGCGGGCTCCAGGTCGGGCGCGGTCACCCCTCGGTGTCCTCGTCGTGCCGGGCCCGGCTCGGCTGGACCCGTTTCGGCTCGCCGGGCATCTTCGGGTACTCCGGCGGGTACGGCATGTCGCCGAGTCCGCGTTCCCGCTCGTCCCGGTCCGCCAGCTCCAGCAGCCCGTCGAGCCGGAAGGCGTGGTCGTCCATGTCCGCGTGCACGTCGCCCACATCGGCGTAGCGCTTCGGCATGGTCCTGATGTCGAAGTCGCGCGGTTCGGCGTCGTCGAGCTCCTCCCAGCGCAGCGGGGCGGAGACCGGGGCGTACGGGCGGGGGCGTACGGAGTAGGCGGAGGCGATGGTGCGGTCCCGGGCGGTCTGGTTGAAGTCGACGAAGATCCGCTCGCCGCGTTCCTCCTTCCACCAGGCCGTGGTCACCCGGTCCGGCATGCGGCGCTCCAGTTCGCGCCCGGCGGCGATGGTGGCGCGCCTGACCTCGGTGAACGTCCACTCCGGGGCGATCGGGACGAAGACATGGATGCCCCGGCCGCCGGAGGTCTTGGGCCAGCCGCGCAGCCCGTGGTCGTCGAGCACGGACCGCAGCTCGTGGGCGGCCCGTACCGCGTCGGCGTAGTCCGTGCCGGGCTGCGGGTCGAGGTCGATGCGCAGTTCGTCCGGGTGGTCGGTGTCGGTGCTGCGGACCGGCCAGGGGTGGAAGGTGAGCGTGCCGAGGTTGGCCGCCCAGATGACGGCGCCGAGCCCGGTGGGGCAGATCTCGTCGGCGGGCCGGCCGCTCGGGAAGGCGATCCGTGCCGTGGGGATCCAGTCGGGGAGGTTCTTCGGGGCCCGTTTCTGGTAGAAGAACTCGCCCTCGACGCCGTCCACGAAGCGCTGGAGGGTGGTGGGCCGGTCGCGCAGGGCGCGGGTGATGCCGGGGCCCACGGCCAGGAAGTACTCGGCCACGTCCCTCTTGGTGTAACCCTTCTCCGGGAAATAGACCTTGTCCGGATTGGAGAGCCGTACGGCCCGTCCGTCGGCTTCGAGCTCCACTGCTTTCACCGCTGCGCCCATGACGGTCACGGTAGGCCGGGCTCACATATGCCGCATATCGGGAGACTTGCGCCTGTTCCTGGGTGAGAATCGGGCCATGGATCTGCCGGTGATGCCGCCTGTGAAGCCGATGCTCGCCAAGTCCGTGGCCAGGATCCCGCCCGGTATGCAGTACGAGGCCAAGTGGGACGGCTTCCGCGCGATCGTGCACCGGGACGGCGAGGAGGTGGTGATCGGCAGCCGCACCGGCAAGCCGCTCACACGCTACTTCCCCGAGCTGGTCACCGCCGTGCGGGACAATCTGCCGCCGCGCTGCGTGATCGACGGCGAGATCGTGATCGCGTACGACGGGCGGCTGGACTTCGACCGGCTCAGCGAGCGCATCCACCCCGCCGATTCCCGGGTGCGGCTGCTCGCCGAACGGACCCCGGCCAGTCTGATCGCCTTCGACATCCTGGCGGTGGGGGACGACTCCCTGCTCTCCACCCGGCAGTCCGACCGCCGTGCCGTGCTGGAGGCGGCGCTGTCCCACGCGTCCGCCCCCGTCCACCTCGCTCCGGCGACCACGGACCCGGCCCTCGCCCAGGAGTGGTTCGAGCGCTACGAGGGCGCGGGGCTCGACGGTGTGGTGGCCAAACCGCTCGATCTGCCGTACCGCCCCGACACCCGGGTGATGTACAAGATCAAGCACGAGCGGACCGCCGACTGCGTGGTGGCGGGATACCGCTTCCACAGGAGCGGCCCGGTCGTCGGCTCGCTGCTGCTCGGCCTGTACGACTCCGGGGGCGTGCTCCAGCACGTCGGAGTCTGTGCCGCCTTCTCGATGAAGCGCCGCGAGGAGCTGGTCGCGGAGCTGGAGCCGCTGCGCGTCGATTTCGCCGGCCACCCGTGGGCGGCCTGGGCCGACGCCGAGGCGCACGAGCACGCCCGGCTGCCCGGGACGCAGAGCCGCTGGTCCGGGAAGAAGGACCGGTCGTGGGTGGCGCTGCGACCGGAGCGGGTCTGCGAGGTCGCGTACGACCACATGGAGGGCGACCGTTTCCGGCACACCGCCCGGTTCCGCCGCTGGCGGCCGGACCGCACCCCTGCCGGCTGCACCTACGCGCAGCTGGAAGAAGTGGTGCGGTACGACCTGGCGGAGGTGCTGTCAGCCGGCGGACGGTGAGCCCGACGGCGTGGCGCAGGGGTCCTCGCTCGTCGTCGGGTCGGGCTCCGGGGACCCGGTGGTCCCGGTGGTGTCGGTCGGGTCAGGTGACGGCGAGTCGGTCGGGCAGCCGGGGCCCGGCTCCGAGGTACCGGGGTCGGGGCTCGTACCGGGGTCCGGGGTGGCCGGTCCGCTGCCGGTCGGATCGGGTGAGCCGGTGCCCGGGTCGGTGGGGTCCGGGGAGCCGGTGGGGTCCGGGGAACCGGTCGGTGCCCCGGAGGGCTTCGGGGTGGCCGACGGGGAGGGGTGCGGCGAACCGCCGGGCTGCGGGCCCACGATGATGCCGCCGTCCGGGGTGCCGGGGCCGCCGACCGGACGCTTCGGCTTGTTCGGGCCGCCCGCGCCGGGGCTCTTCGGGACGGTTCCCTTGCCGTCGGCCACCGGATGGATGCCCTTGCGGTAGAACTCCAGCCAGGACAGCACGGTGCGCAGATAGGTGTCCGAGTGGTTGTAGCTGAGGATCGCCCGGTCCAGATCGGCCTTCACCGACAGATCGCGCGGTCCGGCGCAGAGGTAGTACCCGGCGGCCAGGGCGGCGTCGTAGATGTTGCCCGGATCGCGGCGGCCGTCACCGTTCCCGTCCTTGCCCCAGTGGGCCCAGGTCGACGGGATGAACTGCATCGGGCCGACCGCCCGGTCGTAGGTACGGTCGCCGTCGTACACGCCGCCGTCGGTGTCCGGGATGTCGGCGAATCCCGCACCGTTGAGGACCGGTCCGAGGATCGGGGTGAGCGTCGTGCCGTGGGCGTCCACCCGTCCCCCGCCGGCCTGGCCGGACTCGACCTTGCCGATCGCCGCGAGCAACTGCCACGGCAGACGGCATCCGGGGTCGGTCTTCCCGAGTGCGCTCTCCGCCTTGCGGTAGGCGGCGAGCACTGTGGCCGGGATGCCCGCCTCGGCCCAGGACCGGGCGGCGGCCGGGCTCTGTTTCTTGCCGGCCTTCGGCGGCTTCGGCGACTGGAGCGGCGGGAGTTCGGTGTGGTACGAGTCGTCGTTGGGCACGTGCGACCATTTGACCTCGTCGGCCTCCTGGCGCTGCTTCGGTGCCGTTTCATGACCGACGAGTCCCGGCGCCTGGGACGCGGTGAGCGCGGCCATCGTGGCGACCGCGGCCGCCGTGCCGCCGAGTCCGCGGCGCATCGTGCCGTTGAACCTCATGCGTGCTCCCCTCTCCCCCGGGTCACCGGATGAACGTATCGATGGCGGAGATCCGCCAGGTGTCGCCGCGGCGAACGGCGTCCACGGCGAACATGGCCGCCGCGTAGGTCGTCTCGTCCGACTTGCCGGTACGGGTGTTGCTCTGGTCGGCGAAGATCAGCAGCCGGGCCCGGTCGCCGTCGAGGAGTTCCACACCGCTGTCGGTGACGGTCGTGGTCAGCACGAGCTTCTGCTTCTGCCCCTGGGCCCGGACCTGGGCGAGCATGTCCTTGTGCTGCTGCACCGCCTTGCCGACCAGGTGGGTCCTGGCCGCGTCCTCGGAATTGCCGGGCGAGGCGTAGTTGTACGAGAACACCGCGCCGACGGCGTCGGCGATCTGGCCCTTCACCTCGCTGGTGCTGCCGATGTCGGTGAGGGCGGTGTTCTGCCGGGACGGGTCGTCGCGCAGGCTGCCGGCCGAGGTGAACGCCCAGGCGGCGAAGGCCCCGAGCAGCACGGTGAGGGCGCAGAGAACGGCGGGCAGCCGGCCACGGAGGCGGGACGGCCGCTCGCGTCGCGGTTCCGTCCTCTCCCGGCCGTCTGCCGGACCGGCGTCGTCCGTGACCTCGTCGCCGGTGGTGGTGTCCTTCGCGTCGGGGGTACGCGCCGGCTCGTCCCGGGACGTGTCCGGGGTCGCGGGCCGCCGCTCCGGGACGGTGGCGGTGGCGCGCTCCGCGGCGACGGTGGCCAGACGGCGCCGGCGGTTGACGAGGTGACGGGTCGTCGACATGTCCGGGGATCCTCTCGGTGGCGGGGTGGGAGTCGGTGGCGTCAGAGGCTGTCGGGTGACCTCGGATCGGAAAGCGGACGCGGTCCGCACCAGGGCGTGGCCGCCCGGTCGGAGGGCACCCGACAGCCTCTCAGCCGGCCGTGTTGCCGACGGGTGCCTGGCCGAGGGCGCTGAGCTTCCACCCCTCGGAGGTACGGGTGAGCTTGCCGAGCATCCGGCTCTCCTTCACCGCGGGCTTGCCCTTCGGCGCGGTCACGGTGACCCGCAGCGCCACCATGACTCCGGCCTTGCCTGCCCGGTCGTCGAGTTCGGTCACCGCCCCGGACAGGATCTGGGCCGTGCTGACCGTCTTCGCCTGCTGGATCTGCTTCACGAACGCGGTCCGCCCGTCGACGAGTTGCTGGTGCAGATCGCCGGTGGTGGAGTCCTCCCAGCTGTCGAGGCCCTTCTCCAGCTTCCGGTGGTCGAGTGTGTTCATGTTCTGCACCGCCTGCTCGCCCGCGGCCAGCGCCTCGTCACGGGCCTGCGCGTACACCGCCGACTCGTCGTGCGCGGCGTCGTACCACGACACTCCGCTCCAGGCCGCCGTGCCGGCCGCCGCGACGGCCAGCACGACCGCCGCCGCCATCAGCGGGTTCCTCGTCATCCGTACCCGTGCCATTGCTGTCTCTCCCCTGCCGGCCGATCCGTACCGTGTCGCGCGAGTGTGGGCGCTGCTATCTGGAGGTGATCTCGACCACGGTCCAGTGGCCGTCCCGCAGTTGGGCGGTGACGGAGAGCTGCGCCGCCGCCGTGGTGGCCTGCTTGCCCTCTCGCTCGTAGACCTGGTCGAGGAAGACCAGCAGGTGGGCGCTGTCGTCCGTCAGCCGGGTCACTCCGGCGCGCACGACATGGGTGGTGAGCGTCAGCTTCTGGTCCGCCGCCTGCTTCTCGACCTGGCCGAACAGCGCCGCGTACTGCTGGAGCGCCTTGCCGGCCAGGAGTTGCTTCGCCGACTCCTTGGTGACGGCGGTGGCCTGCGGGCTGTACGAGAAGACCTTGCCGAGCGCGTTGCTGACATCGCCCGCGACCCGGGTGGTCGCCTCGCTGTCGGTCAGCGCGCGGTTCGAGGTGGCGGGGGTGTCGCGCAGCGCCCTGCCCTCGGCGAAGAGCGCGGCGCCGGTCGCGAGCAGTGCGACGACCAGGACGGCCGCCACGATGCGCGGCCATCGCCGGGCGGGCCCGGACGGGTCCGGCCGCTCCTCCCCGGCGGGCGCACCGGCTTCCTCGGTCTCCCGCGTCTCCGTGTCGGTGTCCGTACTCACGACCGCCGTCCCTCCCCGCTCCTTCATGCGCCGCTCCCGACCGGAATCGCCGTGAGCGCCTTGACCTTCCAGCCGTCCGGGGTCCGGGCCAGCGTGGCCTCGAAGCGTTTGCGTTCGGTGCCGGCCTTTCCGGTGCGCGGGGTGACCTCGACATCGACGGTCGCGATCATCTCGGCCGTTCCGGTCCGCTCGTCGAGCGCGGTGAGCGCCGCGTCGGTGACCTTCCCGCGTGCGGTGGCACCGGACTCGGTCAGTTCCTTCGCGTCCTTGCTCCGGGTGCGCCCCAGCTGGTCGTGGAGCGGCCCGGTCGAGGAGTCGAGCCAGGCGCCCAGGCCGCTGTCCACGCTCCCGGCGTTCTTGGCGTCGAGGCTGTTCAGCAGGGCGAGGCGGTGCTTGCCGTCGGCCAGCGCGGCATCGCGGTGCTTCGCGTACGCGAGGCTGTCGTCGCCCCGTGCCCGGACGTACGACCAGCTGCCGAGGGCGCAGACCAGCACGGCGGCGAGCAGCACCGCCCAGCCGGTCAGGGTCTTCGTACGGGCCGTCATCGGCTGCCTCCCTGTCCGAGTCCCAGCAGGCCGGCCATGCCGTCGCCGTCCGACGGGGTCCGGCCGGTGACACCGAGCGCGCCCGGGAGCCGGTCCGCGTCGTCACCCAGCAGCATCGAGCCGGGCTTCGCGGGCTCGGGCACGGCGCCGCCCCTGGGCGCGTTGGCGCTGCCGCGCACGTTGATGCCGGTGCCGGGCGAAGAGGTGCAGCGGGCCTTGGTGTTGACGGGCGGTCCGGAGGTGGTGTCCAGGCCGCTGCGGTAGACCGTGCCGCCGTATCCGGCGGTGCAGGGCAGGGGTTCGAAGAAGGTGACCGACATGCCGAACCGGGCGCCGTTCTCGTCGATGGCGCTGGCCCCGGCGGCCGCCACCGCGGGCAGTTTCACCAGGAGTTCCTCCATGCCGCGCTGCCGGGTGACGGCGACCTCGGAGGTGGTGAGGAGGTTGGCGACGACGACGCCGAAGCTCGGGTCGAGGTCCCGCAGCAGTCCGCTGATCTGTCCGGTCGCGTCGGGGGCGACCGCGATCAGCTTGCGCAGATCGGCGTCGGATCCCTTGAGCTGTGCGGCCAGTTCCTCGGCACCGGAGGCGAAGCCCTTGAGCGCTTCGCCCTGTTCGGCCTGGGTGCGCAGCACGGTCCGGCCGTCGATCATCAGCCGGGTGTTGACCGGCAGCGCGTCGTCCGCCGCCCGGACGAAGTCGCTTCCGGTGTCCAGCAGCACCTGGAGGTCGTCGCCGCGCCCCTCGAACGCGGTGCCGAACTCGTCGACGACCGTGCGCAGGGATTCCGGATCGACGGAGCCCGCGAGGTCGTTGACGCTGGTGAGGACATCGGTGACGGGGGCGGGGACGGTGGTGTCGGCCTGGTCGATGACGGAGCCGTTCGCCAGGTACGGGCCCTCGGTGCGGGTGGGCCGCAGGTCCACGTACTGCTCGCCGACCGAGGAGAGATTGGCGACGACGGCCTTGAGTCCGTCCGGGATCTTCGGGGCGTCCTTCTCGATGCGCAGTTCGGCCTCGACTCCGTCGTCGGTGAGCTCGATCGGCCCGACCCGGCCCACCGAGACCCCCCGGTAGGTGACGTTGGAGTGGGTGTACAGCCCGCCGGTGCGCGGGAGTTGGACCTTGACGGTGTAGTAGCTGCGCAGGCCGATGTAGTGGCCGAGGTCGGCGTACCGCACCCCGAGGTAGCCGAGCACGAGCACCGCGATGACCAGGAAGGAGATGTTCTTGAGCCGGATGGCGAGGGTGATCATCGGCTGCTCCCGTCCGTGCCCGCCGTCGGGACCGCGGGAAGGGGCAGCGGCAGTGTCCGGCCGGCCCCGCTCGTACCGGTCCCGGTCTGCGGGGGGACCGCCGGGGTGAGCGACGGGATGATCTGTGTGCCGGGCATGGCCGTCACATCCAGGTAGACGTTGAGGTAGTCGCCCTTCACCCCGCGCAGCACCTCGTCCGTGAACGGGTAGGTGAGCAGTACCTGGAGGGAGTCGGGCAGGTCGCGGCCGGAGTCGGCGAGCGCCTTGAGGCTGGGGGCGAGGGCCTTGAGGTCGGCGATCATGTCGGCCTTGCTCCTGTCGACCGTGTCGACGGCGACGGTGGAGAGGGTGTCGAGCGAACGCAGCATGGTGAGGAGCGAGCCGCGCTGCTTCTCCAGGACCTTCAGGCCGGGGCTGAGCCCGGTGAGGACCGTGCCGACGTCCTGTTTGCGGGTGGCGAGGGTGGCGGAGAGCCGGTTCACCCCGTCGAGGGCGTCGGTGATGTCCTTCTTGTGGCCGTCCAGGTTGGTGACGAGGGTGTTGACCCGGCCGAGCATGGAGCGCATCTGGGGTTCGCGTCCGGCGAGTGCCTTGTTCAGCTCGGTGGTGATGGTCTTGAGCTGGTTGACGCCACCGCCGTTGAGGAGCATCGACAGGGCGCCGAAGACCTCTTCGACCTCGGGGTTCCGGTTGGTGCGGGTCAGCGGAATCCGGTCTCCGTCGGCGAGCCTGCCCTGTGCGGTGCCGCGCGCGGGCGCGGCGAGCTGGATGTACTTCTCGCCGAGAAGGCTGGACTGTTCCAGGTGGGCGTAGGCGTTGGCGGGCAGTTCGACCTTGCCGTTGACGCGCATGGTGACCTTGGCGTTCCAGCTGCCCGAGCCGAGGGAGACCTTGGTGACCCGGCCGACGGCGACGTCGTTGACCTTCACCGACGCCTGCGGGGCGAGGCTGAGTACGTCCGCGAACTCCGCGGTGACCTCGTAGGGGTGGTCGCCGAGGTCGGCGCCGCCGGGCAGCGGGAGCTGGTCGATCCCGGTGAACGACGGCAGGCCGGAAACGGTGACGACGAGGGCCAGGCCGACGCCCACGGCCAGCACCGCGGCGACACCGGTCGTGCGGGCTCCGGGTCTGCGCAGCACACGGCTCATCGGTTCGCCCCCTTCTTTTCCGTGGCGGTCCTCGCCGGGGTGCCGTAGACGGTGCCGACGGCAGGGAGCGGCAGGGCGGGCAGCGCCTTGCGGCGTGCGCCGTCCACCGGGGTGAGGCCGGCGAGTCCGGTGGCCCCCGTGAGAGGTCCGCCCATGGAGAGCTCGTTGAGGTTGGTACGGCCGTTGAGCGTGCGGTTCACCGGGTCGTAGGCGTTGACGACGTTGCCCGCGGCGAGCGGCAGCGTGTCCAGTGACTCGGCGAGCGAGGCCCGCTGGTCGACCAGCGTCTGGGTGAGCGGCACCAGGGCGTCCACGTTCGCCTTGAGGGCGCCGCGGTTCTTCTGGATGAAGCCCTTCACCTGCCCCAGTGCGGTGCCCAGTTCCTTCAGCGCGGCGCCGAGGTTCTCCTTGTCGTCGGCGAGGAAACCGGTCACCGAGTTGAGCTGCTGTTCGGCGGCGCGCACATTGCCGTCGTTGTCCTTCAGCATGGTGGTGAAGGTCTGGAGGTAGGACAGCGTGTCGAAGAGGTTCCCGCTGCTCCTGTCGAGGGTCTTGGTGGCCTTGCCGAACTGCTCGATGGAGTTGCCGAGGGCCTTGCCGTTGCCGTCGAGGTTCTTGGCCCCGGTGTCGAGGAGTCCGGAGAGGGCTCCGTCGGCGTTGGCCCCGTCCGGGCCGAGGGCCTTGGAGAGCTCCGTGATGGAGTCGTACAGCTGGTCCACCTCGACGGGCATGGCGTTGCTCGCGGCCGGCAGTACGGCGTCGTCCGCGATCTGCGGTCCGCCGTCGTAGGCGGGGGCGAGCTGGATGTAGCGGTCGGCGACGAGGCTGGGGGCGACGACCACGGCGTGCGCCTCCTTGGGGACCTTGACGCCCTTGTCGACCCGCAGGGTGACCTCGACCTCCTTGCCGCGGGGCGTGACCGCTTCGACCCGGCCGACCCTGACGCCGAGGATCCGCAGGTCCGATCCGGCGTACACACCGGTGGCCCGGTCGAAGTAGGCGGTGATGGTCGTCGTTCCCTCGTCGTCCATGGCCAGCACACCGGTGGTGGCCGCGACGGCCACCACGGCGAGTCCGGCGCCGATGCCGACGATGCGCTTCATTCTCATGTCAGCGGCCGCCTTGCTGCTTGGGTGGCTTGCACTCGGGCCCCGCGGGTGTGCCCGCGGGCACGTACTCCTTGGGGACGACTCCGCAGACGTAGTTGTCGAACCAGCGGCCGCTGCCGAGGGTGTTGCCGACGAGCCGGCTGTACGAGCCGGCGAGCGAGAGCACCTTGTCGAGGCTCTTGCGGTTCTTCACCAGTACGGCGGTGACCCGGCCGAGCGAGTCCAGGGTGGGCTTCAGCTGCTTGTTGTTGTCCTGCACGAGGCCGGTGAGCTGGATGCCCAGATTCTTGGTGCCGGTGAGCAGCTGGTGGATGGAGTCGCGGCGTGCCTGGATCTCGCCGAGGAGCAGATTGCCGTCCTCCAGCAGGGTTTCGAAGCTGCTCTTCTTGTCGGCGAGCGTCTTGGTGAGCTGCTTGCTGCCCTTGAGGAGCGTGGCGAGCTGGGCGTCCCGTTCGGAGACGGTCCTCGAAAGGGCGGAGAGCCCGTCGGCCGCGCTCTTCACGTCCGGCGGGGAGTCCTTGAAGGTGGCGGAGATCGTCTCGAAGCTCTTGGCGAGCTGGGCGGTGTCGATCTCGCCGATGGTCTCGCCGAGTCCGTTGAACGCCTGGGTGACGTCGTACGGGGACGTGGTGCGGCTCGCCCCGATGCGCTCGTGCGGGTCCTGCGGGGCGTTGCCCAGCGGGTCGACGGCGAGGTACTTCTCGCCGAGCAGGGTCTTGATGGCGATGCCGACGGTGGAGGAGTTGCCGATCCAGACGTCCTTGACCTTGAAGGCGACCTTCACCCTGGGGCCGTCGAGCGAGACGCCGGTGACCTCGCCGACCTTCACTCCGGCGACGCGCACCTCGTCGCCCTCGCTCAGTCCGGCGGACTCGGTGAAGTCGGCGCTGTAGGTGGTGCCGCCGCCGATGAAGGGCAGCGAGTCGACGCGGTAGGCGCCCAGGCCGACGAGGGCGAGGACGACCAGCCCCACGACGGCCACGGCGACGGGGTTGCGTTCCCGTACGGGTTTGATCCTCATGACTGGCACCTCGGCTTCCTGACCACGATGCCGGTGGGCGGGGCGCTGCCGTCCTCGGTCGTCACTCCGCTGACCTTGGCCTCGCAGAGGTAGAGGTTGAGCCATGAGCCGTACGAGGTGAGCCGGCTGATCGCCGCCATCTTGGCCGGGGTCTTCTGCAGGAAGTTCTCGATCTGCGGGGTGCCGTTGCCCAACTGGCCGGAGAGCCGCCCGAGTTGTTTGATGTCGCTCTTGAGGGGCGCCCGGCCGTCCTGGAGGAGGTCCGCGGTGACGGTGGTGAGCGCGCCCATGGCCGTGACCGCCTGGCCGAGCGGTTTGCGGTCGCCGGCGAATCCGGTGACGAGCTTCTGCAGGGTGTCGACGAGGTCGTCGAAGCCGGCCTCGCGGTCGTTGACGGTCTTCAGGACCGTGTTGAGGTTCTTGATCACCTCGCCGATCACCTTGTCCTTCGCGGCGACCGTGCCGGTCAGCGAGCCGACGTGCGAGAGGATGCTGTCGACGGTGCCGCCCTCGCCCTGGAGCACCTGGACGATGGAGCCGGCCAGCTGGTTGACGTCGGGCGGGGAGAGCCCTTCGAAGAGCGGCTGGAAACCGTTGAAGAGCTGGGTGAGGTCGAGCGCCGGGGTGGTGCGGGAGAGCGGGATGGTCGCTCCGGCGGCGAAGCTCCTGCCGACCGGCCCGGCCCCCTGGTCGAGGTCGATGTACCGCTGGCCGACCATGTTGAGGTACTTGATCGAGGCGGTCACCGAGGCGGGAAGACTGCGCCCCTTGCGGACGGCGAAGCCGACCTCGGCGAGCCGCTTGTCGGCCACCTCGATGGACTCGACCTGTCCGACCTTGACCCCGGCGATCCGGACACTGTCGCCGACGACCAGTCCGGTGGCGTCGGTGAACCTGGCCTTGTAGGTGGTGGTGTCGCCGACGCCCGTGTTGGCGATGGACAGCGCCAGCACGGTGGTGGCCAGAACGGTCACCAGGATGAAGACGATCGACTTCGTGAGCGGAGCGGCGAGAGAGCGGCGCTTCACTTGAGCTTCACCTCCGCACCGCGGAAGGCCGGACCGATGAGCACGCTGCTCCAGTCGGGCAGGGTCTGCGGCTGGACTTTCAGTGAGGGAGCGACCAGCTCGTTGACGAGCCGGCTCTCCTGCGGGGAGTTGGGCATGCCGAGGGCGGAGTCCTTGGCCGTGGACGCGGTGCCGGCCGGTTCACCGGTGTGTGCGGTACCCGGCGGGGTGACGGCCGCCGCCGTACGGGCGTCGGCGGTCGGCACGGTCCTGCCCACGTACGGCACGGAGTAGCAGTGTGGTCCGCCGGTCGAGTGGTAGACCGGGGTGTCCTTGCCGGGCACGTACTTGCCCTTCGACTTCACGGGCTTGATGGTGACGTGGAGTCCGGGCCGGTCGGTGCCCTTGCCGAGCGCCTTGTCCATGGCCGGCACGAAGCCGGCCATGGTCCGCAGGGTGCAGGGGAATTCGTCCGAGTACTTCGCCAGCAGCTCCAGCGTCGGCCTGCTCGTGGCGGAGAGCCGGATCAGGTTGTCCTTGTTCTCCTGGAGGAACGAGGTGAGGTCGCGCGCGGACGCGGTCGTGGAGCCGTAGAGCCCGGCGAGCTGCGCCTGCTGTTCGGCGATGGTGCCGCTGGTGGTGGTGAAGTCGGTGAGGGCGTCCAGGACATCGGGGGCGGCGTCCCCGTACACCTTGCTCACCTTGACGAGTTCCTTGATGTCGGCGTTGAGCGTGGGGAGTTGGGGGTTGAACTTCGCCAGGTGGGCGTCGAGCGTGACGAGCGTGTCGCCGAGCTTCTCGCCGCGCCCCTGGAGGGCCTGGGAGACCGCGCCCAGGGTGGCGGCGAGCTTCTCCGGTTTGACGGCGGTCAGCAGCGGCAGGACGTTGTCGAGAACTTCCTCCAGCTCGATGGCGTTGCTGGAGCGGTCCTGCGGAATGACGGAACCGGCCCGCAACGGCTGCGCGGACGGCATCTCCGGCGGTACGAGTGCGACGAACCGTTCCCCGAAGAGCGTGGTGGGCAGCATCTGCGCGGTCACGTCGGCCGGGATCCGGTCGAGCTTGCCGGGTTCGATGGCGAGGGTGAGCCGGGCCCCCTTCCCGTCGGCCGCGATGGAGCGGACCTGCCCGACGACGACGCCGCGCAGCTTCACATCGGCGTTGTCGTGCATCTCGTTGCCGACGCTGGAGGTGCGTACGGTCACGGTGGCGTCGTCGGTGAAGTCCTTCCGGTACACCGAGACCGAGACCCATACGAGCACGGCGGGCACGAGGAGGAAGGCGACTCCGGCGAGTCTGCGGCGGACGGTCTGCGTGCGGTGGGAGTTCATCAGCCGGCCACCTTCACCGTCGTGGTGGCGCCCCAGATGGCGAGGGAGAGGAAGAAGTCGGTGACGCTGATGAGCACGATGGCGTTGCGCACCGACCGCCCGACCGCGACCCCCACACCGGCGGGCCCGCCGGTGGCGTGGAAGCCGTAGTAGCAGTGGGCGAGGATCACCATCACGCTGAAGATCAGCACCTTGAGCACCGACAGCAGTACGTCGTCCGGGGAGAGGAAGAGATTGAAGTAGTGGTCGTACGTGCCCGCGGACTGCCCGTTGAACAGGACCGTGATGTAGCGGGACGCGAGGTAGGAGGAGAGCAGCCCGATCGCGTACAGCGGGATGATCGCGACGACCCCGGCGATGATCCGGGTGGAGACGAGGTAGGGCATGGACCGCACCCCCATCGCCTCCAGGGCGTCGACCTCCTCGTTGATCCGCATCGCGCCGAGCTGGGCGGTGAAGCCCGCGCCGACGGTCGCGGAGAGCGCGAGTCCGGCGACGAGCGGGGCGATCTCGCGGGTGTTGAAGTAGGCGGAGATGAAGCCGGTGAAGGCGGAGGTGCCGATCTGGTTGAGGGCCGCGTACCCCTGGAGGCCGACGACGGTGCCGGTGAAGAGGGTCATCGCGACCATCACGCCGATGGTGCCACCGATGACGCCGAGACCGCCGCTGCCGAAGGCCACTTCGGCCAGCAGCCGCTGGACCTCGCGCAGGTAGCGGCGCAGGGTCCGGGGCACCCAGATCAACGCGCGTACGTAGAAGGTGAGTTGTTCACCGGATCGGTCGAGCCAGCTGAGCATCGACATCGGTCAGCTCCCCTTCGCGGGGACGATCTGGAGGTAGATCGCCGTGAGGACCGTGTTCACGAAGAACAGCAGCATGAAGGTGATGACGACGGACTGGTTCACCGCGTCGCCGACACCCTTGGGGCCGCCGCGCGGGTTGAGTCCGCGGTAGGCGGCGACGATGCCCGCGATGAAGCCGAAGATCAGCGCCTTGACCTCGCTGATGTACAGGTCGGGGAGCTGGGCGAGGGCGGAGAAGCTGGCCAGGTAGGCACCGGGGGTGCCGTGCTGGAGGATCACGTTGAAGAAGTAGCCGCCCAGCGTGCCGACGACGGAGACCAGGCCGTTCAGCAGTACGGCGACCAGCATGGTGGCCAGGACGCGGGGGACTACGAGGCGCTGGACGGGCGAGACGCCCATCACCTCCATCGCGTCGAGTTCCTCGCGGATCTTCCGCGAGCCGAGGTCGGCGCAGATGGCCGAGCCGGCGGCGCCGGAGATCAGCAGGGCCACGATGATCGGGCTGGCCTGCTGGATGACGGCGAGGACGCTGGCTCCGCCGGTGAACGACTGGGCGCCGAGCTGCTGGGTCAGCGAGCCGACCTGGAGGGCGATGACGGCGCCGAACGGGATCGAGACGAGTGCGGCGGGCAGGATGGTGACGCTGGCGACGAACCAGAACTGCTCGATGAACTCCCGTACCTGGAAGGGACGTCGGAACACCTCCCGGCTCACGGTCGCGGCGAGGGAGAACAGCTTCCCGGTCTCGCGCAGCGGGGCGAGCAGCCGGCTCGGCGGCTTGTGCTCCGGCGTCCCCGGCGGCGTCGCGTCGGCCACACCGGGCGGGGGCGGCTCGGGGGGCAGCACCGGCATGGGGGCCGTCACGGGCGTTCACCGCCCGCGGCCGGGGTGTAGCTCTTCATGATGGCCGTGCGGGCGGCCTCGGGCAGCTGGCCCATCATCGACAGGACCCGTTCCCGGCGGCGCAGCGCGGCCTGCCGTACGGGCATGCCGGGCGAGGGCTCCAGCTGCGGTACGACGGTGCGCGGCCCGTTGGCGGAGCTGATGCCGACTCCGTAGCCGTTCATCTCCTCGGCGGCGAGGGTGGCGGCGTCCTTCTCCTCGGCCATCCCGATGGGCCCCTCGCGGCGCCCCGCGAGGAACTGGGAGACGACCGGCATGTCGCTGGTGAGCAGCACCTCGCGCGGTCCGAAGGTGACGAGGTTGCGGCAGAAGAGCATCCCCATGTTGTCCGGGACGGTGGCCGCGATGTCGAGGTTGTGGGTGACGATGAGCATCGTCGCGTCGATCTGCGCGTTGAGATCGATGAGCAGCTGGGAGATGTAGGCGGTGCGGACCGGGTCGAGTCCGGAGTCCGGTTCGTCGCAGAGGATGATCTGCGGGTCCAGGACGAGGGCGCGGGCCAGCCCGGCCCGCTTGCGCATCCCGCCGGAGATCTCGCCCGGCAGTTTGTCCTCGGCCCCGAGGAGACCGACGATGTCGATCCGTTCCATGACAATGCGGCGGATTTCCGATTCCTTCTTGCGGGTGTGTTCACGCAGAGGGAAGGCGATGTTGTCGAAGAGCGACATCGACCCGAAGAGGGCGCCGTCCTGGAACATGAGCCCGAAGAGCTTGCGGGTCTCCATGATCTCGCGTTCCGGGCTGTTCACCATGTCGACGCCGTTGATGAGGACGCGTCCGTGCTCGGGCTTCAGCAGACCGATGATGGATTTCAGGAAGACGGTCTTTCCGGTGCCGGAAGGTCCGAGCATGACGCTCACTTCACCGGCGGGCAGTGTGAGAGTGACGTCCTGCCAGATGTTCTGCTTGCCGAAGGACTTCGTGAGGCCTTCGACGACTACTTCGATTCCCATCGGCCCTCCTTCGAAGTTGTGGTGAACGAAGTCATCTGTCAGCGCTCCGGCTCTGAGAAATCCAATGGCGGCTCGTCACACATGCACCAGGAGGCGCACGCTATGTCCGTCGAAACCGCCAGGACAAGCCGTTGAACAGCGGAAATCGACGAATCTGGTGCTCGGTGAGGATCACTTGTCACCGAGTGACAAAGCCCTGCGGCGGCTTTGTCGGAATCTGCGCAAGGTCTCCGGCGTGCGGACCGGCGCCCCGCGACCGGCGGACCGGATCCGCCAGGGCCCCAGAGGTACCGAACGAGCAGCCACGGATAGGTTTTCCCGCTGCTCAACCGGGACGCTACGGCCCGGTAACCTGGCTTTGCAATACTGGTTCGCCATCTTTTTGCACGGCACTTCACGGCCTTTTTTGTTTTTGTGAGCGAGTGAGTAATGCACACCTTGCACTTGTCGGTAAGTGAGTCCTCCGGCACCCCGGTGCGCAAACGCCCGCCGCACCCGGCAGAATGCGCCGGGCGGGGCGGGCGGCGTCACTGATTTCCGTACTCCGCGGGATGAGGTACCGGAGAAGTACCTACCGTGCCACTCCTGCGTGCCAGCTCTCCGAAAGCAGCCGGCCGGCGTTGGGAGCCGCCGCGCCGGGGGACGCCAGACCCCCCGTGTACGTGGCGCTGTCATTGAGTACCAGGTTGTTGTTCCCGGCCGCCGACGGGAGCGCCGTCTTCAGGTTGACCGCCCAGTTCAGCTCACCGAGGGTCAGGGGTCCGCAGCCGCTCACCCCGGGGACGGCGAAGCCTGCGTCGCCCTGGGCGTTTCCGGTCAGCTCGACCCTGTTCAGCGAGCCCCCGGTGTTCGTCGTGCCGTTGGCGTCGAAACGGCGGCTGGCCAGGGCCGGCTGGGTGAGATTCTGCGGACGCAGCAGGACCGGTTCGGAGGTGGTGCCGATGTAGCACTTCGACCCCAGGAAGGGGTTCTCCAGATGGATCCGGACCGGAATGTCGACGATCGTCTTCCCGCTCTGCATCCCGGCGACCAGGTCGAAGTTCCTGGGCGTGCCCGCCGACTGCACGGTGGCGACGACCCGGTTGAGGCTGCTGTTCGTCAACTGCTCGCAGATGCCCGAGACCACCGGAATCCCGCTCGGGCACATGAGGCCGAGCAGACCGCCGGGAATATCCGTCGGGGCTCCGACGATCGCCCCGCCCGCGGGCGGCACGATCCTTGACTCGCCCGTCGCCGTGTTGCGTACGACGCCGAACTGGAGGTCGTTGGCACCGGTCGTCGCCAGGGTGTTGCCGAGCTTGATGGAGCCGCTCACGGAGTGCGAGGCCACGCAGATCGCGATGTCTGTCCGGCCGTCCGCGACCAGCATGGCCGGGTCGTCGACCGGACACCGGGTGAAGGGCGCCCAGTTGCCGTTCATCTCCTGGGCGGAGGCGGCGCTCGCCGGCGAGGTGCTCAGGGGAATTCCGACGGCGACCGCCACCAGTGCGCCGACAAGGGCAGGTCTGACTCGCTTCGGGGCAGCACTCATGATCGTCCAGCCTTTCTGAGGGAGGTGGTACGAAGATGCGCGTGAGTTCAGCGTTCGGGCTTGGGCTTCGGGGGCTCAGGACAGTGCAGAGGCACGTTGTTCACGCAGAGTGGGCCCTGCATCATCTTGGTGTAGTTCCCCGTTCCGGACACCGACGCGGTGAACACGTTGTCCAGGTCCTCCGTCGCCCCGCAGCCACTGAACGGGGGCACATCGGAGTACCCGGTGAGCGGCCCGCCGGACTTGACGGTGTACCCCTCGTCCGGAACGTTCAGACCGGTGGAGCCCTTGCCCGTGAGTACGAGTTCCATCGGCCGCACCGTTCGGCAGTTCGGACCCACATCGAGCGGCGTGCCGTTCACCTTCACGTCGTACAGCCGCACACTCACATGCGCCGTCGATGTCGTGGTTTCGGCTCTGCGCTTGGTCACCGGGTCCTGCACCGACTGGTAGACCGTCTCGATGTTGATGGGGTCGGTGATCGACATCTCCACGGTGGCGGTCGTCGGCATGAAGCCGAACGTCAGGAACGTCGACCGGGCGGGCGGCATCTGGGGCTTGCCGTTGTAGTCCATCGTGCCTTCGGAGTGGATCCAGGTGAGCCCACCGGTGGGACAGGTGTAGGCGGCGAACATCGACTGGAGCTGGAGCCGGAGATGAGCGGGGTCCCTGAACTCCATGGCGGCCTTCTGCTTGTTCACGTTGGCGTAGCCGGCCATGTATCCGTGCGCCCCGGTGGCGGGCACGGAGATCGGGCCGTAGAAGAGCTTGCAGCCGGGCAGCTCCGGCGGCTCCACCTCCGTGGCCTTCGCCTGCTCCTCGGTGTCCGTGCTCCGGGCTTCCACCTTCGGTGACGCCCCCCCGCCCGAGTCCGGGTCCGGCGTACCGGTCACCGGACCGTCGGGCGACGCGGGTACCTCGACGGTGCCCAGCTCCGCCGACTGATCCGCATCGGCCGTGCAGGACACGGAGATGACGGCGGGATCGGCCGGCCCCGCGTCCGCGGCCCGAACCACCAGGTCCAGTTGCAGTTTGCCCGCCGTGAAGACCATGGCACCACTGGATCGGGGGGTCACGGTGGGCACGGCCCCGGTCGCCTCGACGGCCACGTCCTGCTCCGGGGTGATCGTGGACTCGGGGATCTGGAGCCCTTCCCACATCACATCCGCCGACACACCGTTCTGTGTCACCGCCGTCTCCAGACGAGCCACCCCGGACAGCTCGGGCTGTGCGCCTTCCGGCAGTTCGCCCAGCAGCTCCGGCGCCAGCGCCAGACCGAGCCGTACCTGCTCCGGCTGGACAGCGGCGCCGACCGGAGAGCTCAGCGGCAGTTCGACGGAGACGGTCACATCCGCCTCGTGCCGGCCGGATGCCGATGTGCAGGAGTACCCGAACCGGGACTCGGCCACGTGGGTCCCGCCGGCGACGCCGGTACCCGGCATGAGCCCGGCCAACAGAGCCATCGCGCCGACGGCACCGGCCTGCACCACTCGCCGGGGGCGGCTCGACTTCATTCTCATCTCGGCAACCTGCCGTCGTCTCGGAGCTGACTGTTCGTCTGCGGAAGCACTCGCGGACCCTCGCGGTCAGTGACTCACGGGGAGGTCACGGCGATGGGATCGTCCAGCACATAGGTGGCCGAGTACTCGACGCTGTCACCGTTGTTCAGCAGTCCCATGCAGGCCCCGTTGCCACTGACATTGCTCATCGTGAGTCCCTTGCCGTTCGCGACGGTCAACTCACCGGTGGAATTGCTGTACGTTGCATGACTCAACGATCCGGCTATCGTCATCGTGCAGTGCCCCAACCACGTGTCGGCGCTGAACGCCAGATTCACATCGGCCAGTCTCCCCGTGACGATCCCGCCGGCGTAGCTCTCACCGTCGAATCTCATGGTGGTGGAGACCAGTTCGGCGGTGAACGTCGTTCCGAGAGGGCCGTAGCACAGGTCGTCGACGGGGTTGCCCCACGAGAAGGTCGTGACGTCGGCCAGCCCGGCACCGTCCGGGTGCACCCCACTGGGCGCCGAACCCTTCACCCGGGTGCCCGACCCCCCGCACTGCAGCTGCTGGTCGGTGCCGACGTCATGCACCACAGCGTAAGTTCCCGCCTTGAGCGAGCCCGAGAACGACCCGTCGGCGTGGGGATTGCTGACGGTCCACTGGACCTGCGAAGTGCCTGACGCCGACGTCACCGACAGGCCGAAGGCAACTGCCACCGCGCCGGCGGTCAGCAAGGAACGCTGGATGACACTCACGGATCTCCTCATGGCAGGTGGGGTCGGCTGCACCCGGGTCCCCTCGCGCCGCCTCTGCCGAGGAGGCGGCGCGCGGGGACCTCATGTGCCGTCAGTGACTCACGGGGAGGTGACGGTGATCGCCTTGTCCAGCACATAGGTGGCCGAGAACTGGGCGGTGTCACCCGCGTTCATCAGGCCCGAGCAGTTGTTCGCCGTCGCGATGGTGAGTCCGGTGCCGTTCGTGATGCTCAGCACACCGGTGGAGTTCGTGTACTTCGCGTTGGCGGCCGAACCGGTGATCGTCGCGGTGCAGACACCGAACAGGGTGTCCCCGGTGATCGTCACGTTGACGTCCGTCAGGTTGCCCGAGGTGACTCCACCCGCGTAGCTGGCACCGTTGAGCTTGATCGTTCCGCTGGTGAGCGAAGCGGTGAACGTCGAGCCGAGCGGGCCGGCGCAGGGAGAGGCGGCAGTGCCCCAGGTCGCCGAGCTGATTTTGGCCAGGCCGCTACCGTTCGGGTACACGCCGGTGGTCGCCGTGCCGCTCGCCGCCGCCGTGGAGCAGGACACGCCCTGCCCCGTGGTGTTGTCGAGCAGCTCGGCCGTCGTGCCTGCCTTGAGGTGAGCCGAGAACGACCCGTTGGCGTTGGGGTTGGTCACGGTCCACTGCGCGAGGGCGGTGGCCGAGGCCGACGTGGCGGCGAAGCCGAGCGCGGCTGCGGCGACGGTCGTGGCGAACATTGCTCGTCTGAGGGTGTTTCTCACGGAACATACCTCCGGGAAGTGGAGTTGGACGTACCCGATTACCCCGCGCCACGCCCTGGGAATGGGCCCGGCACGAGGGCGGCTCACATCGTGGAACGCAGAAGTCGATGGACTCGACTGCGTGATCGAACTCCGTGCGGATCGAACGTTACGAGCCAGTAGCCCAACGCGGCAATACCCGGCGCAGAAAATCCCCGACCCTCCCGGCAAAAGTATTCCGCCTTAGCGATAACTCAGCAGATCGCCGCGATTTTCTATACGAAAGTGAGTAGTTACGGCCCCGCCATGCGCCCCGGACCCCGCAGGACACTCATCCCGGGCGCAGTCACCGGCGACGGGGCGACCCGCCGACCGGCCACGTACCCGTCGGTAAGATCGTCGGACCCGCGGCCGAATGAGCCCCGGACGCACCGCGGCCATCGAACCACCGAGCCGCACGACACACCATGGAACCCGCTCCCGGACCACGGAACGCACCCCCGCCGGAACAGTTGAAGAATTACCCATTCCGGCCGCCCGGTTCTTGTGTTCCGCGAATCCCGAGGGTTTTACCTTTTCCGAAGAATGCGCTCCCTTTCGAATACCGCGCAGCAGGCGGAGCGGATGACCGCAGACCGTCGCGATCGAGGCCGCAGTGCTGCGGCAGGACGCACACCACCCGCACGTATCCCCACCAATCACCCGGACGGAAATCAGTTACCCGCGGTCACTTTCTTGTCGCCGGAAGAGTAGATGTCCGAAAAACATTGTCCTGAAGTGAGCACGGGCGTCCCACCTGCACCGAAGCACCACAACGGGGCCAAGATATGTGCCCCTTGCACTTCGATCTTGCCCAAGTAGTGGGCACAACCGCTGACTTGGTCTATCTTCATCGCGAACTTGGTACGCACCTGTCGGTTCGTGGGAGCGCTTTCCCCACCGCCTGACCCCCCACCGGGCGCCGGAGAGCAAGGGGACAGTCATGCCAGAACTCATACAGCCGTCGGACACCGGGGATCCACTGGGGCCGCTCCCCCAGGAATTCGCCGCCATCATGCGACCCGAACTGCCCAGCCTGATCAAGGAGATCGGCGTCGAGGTCACCCGGGCCTATCCGGAGTACGCCCGGCTGCTCAGCGGCCCCAACGGGCAGGCCATCCGCGTCGGCGTCGAGCAGAGCCTCTCCTCGTTCGTGGACCTGGTCGCCGAACCGTCCGCCTCGACCTCGCTCCGCGACGACATGTGCCGTCGGTTCGGGCGCTTCGAGGCGTACGAGGGGCGCACCATGGAGACGCTCCAGGGCGCCTACCGGCTCGGGGCCCGGGTCGCGCTGCGACGGGCCAAGAAGGTCGGCCGGAGCTACAACTTCTCACCGACCCTCATGCTCAGCTTCGCCGACGCGCTCTTCACCTACATCGACGAGCTCGAATCCCTGTCCCGGGAAGGCTTCCTGGAGGTGCAGTCGCAGACCGGCGAACAGACCGAGGCCATGCGCCGCCGTCTGCTGCACCTGATCCTCGCCGGGCGCCCCGCACCCCGTACCGCCATCGCCGAGCTCTGCGAACAGACCGGATGGACCCTCCCCGAGAAGGTCACCTTGGTCGCCGTCCGCTCCCCCGCCACCCTGGACCGGGCCGTGGCGGACCGCGACGTCCTGGCCGATCTCAGCGACCCCCAACCCCACTTACTGGTCCCCGGAGCGTTCGACGACGCCCGAAGACACATGCTGGACGAGGCGCTCCTCGGCACCCACGCCGCGATCGGCCTGACCGTGCCCACCGCCCTGGCCTCGGACTCGATCCGCTGGGCCCGCCGCGTGCTCGAACTCGTCGACACGAACATCATCGACGACGCGCCCGTCGTCCTGTGCGAGGACCACCTCATCACCCTGTGGCTGCTCTCCGACCCGGTGCTGGTCGACCAGCTCGCCCAGCGCGAACTGGCGCCGATCTCGGGAATCAGCGCCACCCGCCGGGAGCGGCTGGTCGAGACCCTGCGGATCTGGCTGGACACCCGTGGCACCGCGGCCCACATGGGCGAGTTGCTCGATGTCCATCCGCAGACGGTTCGCTACCGGATGCGCAATCTGGAGTCCATCTTCGGCCAGCAACTGACCGACCCCGAGAGCCGGTTCTCCACCGAGGCCGTGTTACGGGCGCTCCAGTTGCGGGCCCGCGGCGAGGAATCACCGCTCTGAGCACTTCCGGCCGGATCACGGTCCTCATCACGAGTCAACTTACTTACGGGTAAGGCGAAATAGACGGTCACTCTCAAACGGTTGCCACACGGAGACGTTCTCAACGAGAAACCTGGAACTGCGTCCCGTACATATGGAGATGCCGGCCGCCGCACCCGGCGGCCGCACCCGGAACCACCTCCTGGCCAACCATTCCGAGAGGGCCCCCCATGACCGCCTCACACCTCCTCGTCCCCGTGCCGATCCCGGATCGGGTCGCCGCGCTGATCGGGTCCTGCATCCCGCCGCACATCCTGCAGGCGGAATTCGACGCCGAATGCGCCGCGCGCGAGGTGCGCAGCTTCCGCGGTCCGCGGCTCTGCGACGAGGACCGGGCCGACCGCGAGCAGGTGCTCTCCGAGCTGGCCCGCGCCAACAAGATCCTCGCCGCCCACCACCCCAGGCTGGCGGTGCGCCCCGGCGGCTCCTGGTGACTTTCGCGCACCGCACCCGTCTTGCGAGGGGCCGGCACGGCAGCAGCAGTTCCGCCCGGAGGCGGCGGGACAGCTGACGGCCCTGCTCCCACCGCCCAGGTCGTCCGCCCCGCGGTGGCCGGGCGGGACGCGCGGGAAGAGACCCCGAGGCCCGTCATCCAGGAGGCTGCCCGGATCGGGCAAGGTCCATGTGGTCGTCGCCCCGGTCGACCCGGTGAACTCCCCCGCCCGGTCCAGGAACACCCGCTCCACGTCCTCGCACCGGGAGATGAGGTAACTGTTCGTGGCCTCGTGCCGGATCAGCGGTGAGCTCTCGCGCCTGATCCGATACGCCCCGTAGGGATCGGCCGCGAAGGCGGGCGAGAGAATGTCGGGCAGCGACGGCGATTGCTATGCGACCGGCTCGTGCGGGGCAGGTGTCATGACGCTCCAGGGTCGTGAACGGGCAACGCCGTCAAGGTTATTGACCGGTTGTCCACCGACACACCCCTTGGAGGAACGCCATGCCCGCCCGCCCGCGACCGTCCGTCCTGTTCGTCACCGACCTCGCCTACGAGGCGCGCGGACGGCGCTACTGCGACGAGGACATCCATCTGACCTCGCGGCTGCGGGAGGAGTTCGACATCGCGCTCTGCCACCCCCGGGACGCCGCCGCGCTGCTGGACGGCTTCGACGCGGTCGTCATCCGCAACAGCGGTCCCGTGCTGCATTACCAGGAGGCGTACGACGCGTTCCGCGCACGGGCGCGGAAGCTGGGCACCCGGGTCTACAACCCGTTGCACGGCCGCGGGGACATGGCGGGCAAGCAGTATCTGGTCGATCTGAGCCGGGCCGGCCATCCGGTGATCCCCACGGTGGACCGGGCGGCCGATCTGGGATCGCTGCCGGACGCGGCGGAGTACGTGGTCAAGCCGAAGCTGGGGGCGGACTCGGCCGGGCTGCGCTTCGTGCGGGAGGCCGAGCTGCCGGGGAGCGAGGACGGCACCATGCTCGTCCAGCCCCGGATCGACTTCCGCTACGAGGTGTCCTTCTACTTCGTCGACCACGATTTCCAGTACGCGCTGTACGCGCCGGACCCGGAGCGGCGGTGGGTGCTGGAGCCGTACGCGCCGGACGCGGTGGATCTGGCGTTCGCCCGCGGCTTCGTGGAGTGGAACAGTCTCGACCACGGCATCCAGCGGGTCGACGCCTGCCGGACCGCGCAGGGCGAGCTGCTTCTCGTCGAGTTGGAGGACCTCAATCCGTACCTCTCGCTGGACCGGGTGGCGGAGCCCGTACGGGAGGCGTTCGTGACCCGGATGAAGGCTTCCGTGCGGGATCTGCTGGCCTGACGACACGTCCGGCCGTCCCCCACATGCGGGAGGCACAGGCCGGTGTGATGGTGCAAGCGTGACCACTGCCAGCGAGACCGCCCCCGCCGCGCAGAGTGCCGCCGCGCCGCCCGTACTCGATCCGCGCCGCCGGAACATCGTCTTCGCGACGATCGTGCTGGGAATCCTGCTGGCCGCCCTGGACCAGACGATCGTCGGCACCGCGCTGCCGACGATCGTCTCGGATCTCGGCGGCGCCGCCCATATGTCCTGGGTGGTCACCGCGTATCTGCTCGCGGAGACGGTGGCGACGGTCCTGGTGGGCAAGTTCGGCGACCTGTTCGGCCGGAAGATCATCTTCCAGCTGTCCGCGATCATCTTCATCACCGGTTCGTTCCTCTGCGGTCTCGCGACCAACATGACGCTGCTGATCGTCTGGCGCGGGTTGCAGGGCATCGGGGCCGGCGGGCTGATGGTCACCTCGATGGCGCTGATCGCCGATGTGATCCCGTTGCGCGAACGCGGCAAGTACCAGGGCGCGATCGGTGCGGTCTTCGGGGTGTCGACGGTGATCGGGCCGCTGCTCGGCGGGCTCTTCACCGACCATCTGAGCTGGCGCTGGGCGTTCTACGTCAATGTGCCGATCGCCATCGTGGTGGTCATCGCCGCGGCCCGGACGATCCCGTCCGTCAGGGCCGCCGGCCGGCCCGTCATCGACTATCTGGGCATCGCGATGGTCACGATCGGCGCGAGCGCGCTGATCCTGGCGACGAGCTGGGGCGGCAACGAGTACGCGTGGGGCTCACCCGTCATCCTCGGTCTCTTCGCGGGCGGCCTCGTCGCACTGGCGCTCTTCTGCCTGGTGGAGTTCCGCGCGGCGGAGCCGATGCTGCCCATGCGGCTCTTCCGGAACCCGGTGTTCACCGTCTGCTCGATCCTGAGCTTCATCGTGGGCTTCGCGATGCTCGGCGCGATGATCTTCCTGCCGACGTATCTGCAGTACGTGGACGGGGACTCGGCGACCCTGTCGGGCGTACGGACGCTGCCGATGGTCCTCGGGCTGCTCGTCGCCTCGATCTTCAGCGGCAATGTGGTGTCCAGGACGGGCCGGTACCGGGTGTTCCCCATCGTGGGCTCACTGATCATGGCGGTGGGGCTGTATCTGCTCTCCCGGATGGGTCCCGGCACCGGGGTGTGGCTGGAGTCGCTGTACATGCTGGTGCTCGGGGTCGGCATCGGGCTGGCCATGCAGGTGCTGACGATCGCCGTGCAGAACACGGTCGACTACGCGGACCTGGGTACGGCGACGTCGGGTGTGACGTTCTTCCGTACGCTCGGCAGCTCCTTCGGTACGGCGGTCTTCGGCACGATCTACGCCAACGCCCTGAAGCCCAATCTGACCGACGGCGTCGCCGCGGCGGCGCGGGCCGGCGGCGACCCCGCGACGCTGGCGAAGGCGGCGCAGAGCCCGGCGGGGCTGCACGGTCTTCCTCCCGCGCAGTCGGCGCCCTTGGCCCAGGCGTACGCGGACACGCTGCACACCGTGTTCCTGTGGACGGTGCCGGTCGCGGTCCTGGGGTTCTTCGTGGCGCTCTTCCTGAAACAGGTGAAGCTGCGGGACACGGCTCGGGTCGGTTCCACGGACATGGGCGAGGGCTTCGCGCAGCCCGGCACCGGCGACTCGGCCAAGCTCCTCGAATTCGCGGTGGCCAAGATCCTGCACGGAGTCGGTCCGGACACGGCCCGGCGGATCATCGCGGGCTCGGACACCCGGCTGGACATGGCGGGCGCCTGGGCGGTGATGCAGGTCGAGCTGTTCACCCGCATGGTGGGCCATGCGGGTCTGCGGCTGATCGCGACCCGGCACCGGCTGCCGCACGAGGTGCTGGTGCCGGTCTTCGACCGGATGGTCGAGGAGGGCTATCTCACCGGCGACGGTCATCTGTTCACACACACCGCCGCCGGGAGCCGGGAGGCCGCGGCGATCACCGAGGCCTGGGCGCGATGGCTCAACGAGCGCTTGGACGAGCACGGAGCACGACCGGACGACCGGCAGCTGCGGGCGGCGGTGGACGTGATCGCCAAACGGCTGCTGGCGGAGGACCTGGCGCAGGAGCTGGCGCCGGACAAGGCCCTGGTGGGCGCGGCGGGCTGAAGAAGGCCGGCCGCCGCGCCCGCGCATCAGTCGACGAAGACCGCGGCCGAGTACACCCAGGCGCCCTCATGACGGACGAAGCGGCTCTTCTCGTGGAGCGAACCCGGCCGCCCGCTGTCCGTGTAGTGCGCACGGAAGGTGACCGTGCCCGTGGTGTGGAACGGGCTGCCGTCCGTCGTCTCCAGCACCTCCAGGCGCAGCCATCGCATCGCGGGGTCGAAGTCGACGGCGGGCGGCCGGGTGTCGGGGTGCCAGCTGCGCAGCAGGTACGCCTCGTCCCGGACGACGAAGGCGGCGTACCGGGAGCGCATCAGCGACTCGCAGGTCGGCGCGGCGGCTGTCCCGGCGTGCAGGCGGCCGCAGCACTGCGCGTAGGTGGCGGGCAGGCCGCACGGGCACGGCGATTCCGCGGTGACCGCGGGGGTCCGTGCTCCGGCGGTGGCGGGCCGCCCCGGTCGTGTGGTGCGTCGTGACATGCGTCCATTGTGACCCGCGGTGCGGCCGGACCGGGGCGCCGGGGTGCTGCTGCCGATCACCCGGCCGGCCGGTGACGGCGGGGCGCGGTCAGACCTTGCGGGCCACGCCCGCGTAGCCCGGGATCGGCTCGTCGCCGGGCACCTCGATGACCTCGCCGAGCTCCGGGTGCCAGTTCGCGGAGAGCGAGACCCCGGGCTCGACGAGTTCGAGGCCGTCGAAGAACGTGGTGACCTCGGCGTGGGAGCGCAGGCGCAGCGTCATCCCCCGGGCCCGGTACATGGCGGAGGCCTGCGCCGCGCCCTCGGGGTCGAAGTCCCCGGTGGTGTGGGAGAGCACCAGATAGCTGCCGGACGGGAGCCGCTCGACGAGCCGGTCGACGAGTTCGGCCGCGCCGTCCTCGTCGTCCAGGAAGTGCAGCAGGGCGAGCAGCGACAGGGCGATCGGCTTGCCGAAGTCGAGAATCTCGCCGGCCGCTTCGAGGATGGCTTCCGGCTTGCGGGCGTCGGCCTGGATGTACTCGGTGGCGCCCTGCGGGGTGGAGCGCAGCAGGGCCGCGGCGTGTGCGAGGACGATGGGGTCGTTGTCGCAGTAGACGATGCGGGCGTCCGGGGCGGTCCGCTGGGCGATCTGGTGGAGATTCGGCTCGGTCGGTATGCCGGTGCCGATGTCGAGGAACTGACTGACTCCGTTCTCGGCCAGCCATCGGGTGGCCCGGTGCATGAAGGCACGGTTCACCCGGGCCATGTCCCGCCCCCGCGCGTCGAGGGCGAGCAGCTGCCGGGCCATCTCTTCGTCGACCGGGTAGTTGTCCTTGCCACCGAGGAACCAGTCGTACATCCGGGCAGGATGGGGCTTGGTGGTGTCGATCTCGATGCCTTGGGGTTCGTGCCCGGTCATAGCGCGCTCCATGGGTCCATAGGTCGGCGAACAACAAGAGTGTGGGGCGGGGGCCGCTCCGGCGCTGCGGATTCGGGCAAGAAGGCCGCTCCCGGCGGGAGGGCCTCGACATCAGGTGAGCAGGAAGTCCGCCTGACCGGACTTGGCCCCCTGGATGAATGCCGCGATCTCACGGGGGGTGTAGATCAGGGCCGGGCCGTCGGGATCGGCGGACTGACGTACGGCGATTCTGCCGTCGGACAGCTTCATCGCCTCGACACAATTGCCTCCGTTCCCACCGCTCCACGGCTTGTGCCAGCCCTCGGAGCCGAGTTCGGCGGCCGGCATGCCGTTGTATATGGGATCCATCACAGCTCCTTGCGGAAGTCCCGGAGGATTTCCTTCGTGCGTTGTGCAGTTGCGGCCTGAGCCGCCATGCGGTCCATGACTTCGAGGTAGGAGGCCACCTCGGGGCGCGCGTCGAAGTAGACGGCTCCGGTCAGGTACTCGCTGTAGACCATGTCGGGGAGTTCGGGGACACCGAAACGGAAGAGGACGAACGGGCCGTAGGTGCCCGGATGGTGTCCTGTCGAGAATTCCGCGATCTGCAGCGTCACATGCGGCATCTCGGTCGCTTCGAGCAGCTGGTCGATCTGCTCCCGCATGGCTTCGACGCTGCCGACGGGGCGGCGCAGGACCGTCTCGTCCATCACCACCCACAGCTTCGGGGCGTCCGGCCGGGTGAGCAGGGACTGGCGCTGCATCCGCAGCGCCACATGGCGCTCGATGTCCTCGGGTCTGGTCTGGCCGACGGCTCCGGTGCGCATCACCGAGCGCGCGTAGTCCTCGGTCTGCAGCAGTCCGGGGACGAAGTGCGGCTCGTACATGCGCAGGAGGCTCGCGGCGCCCTCCAGGCTGACGTACATGCTGAACCAGTCGGGCAGTACATCGTGGAACCGCTGCCACCAGCCGGGTTTATTGGCCTCCTCGGCGAGCTCCACGAAGGCTTCGGTCTCGTCGTCGGCGACCCCGTACGCCTTCAGCAGCATCTGTACATAGGGGATCTTGAGAGCGACCTCGGCGGTCTCCATCCTGCGTATCGTCGCAGGTGCGACCCGCAGCACCTTGGCAGCCTGGTCACGGCTCAGGCCGACGCGCTCCCGCAGATCCTGCAGGCGCTTGCCGAGAACGACCTGGCCCACGGTCGGGGCGGACCGCGGTTCGCTCACTTCAGACCTCCCCATGCGCTGTTTGCGAGCAGTGTGCCATGCGCGGGCCGACCAGAACACAGCCACTCTGAAAATTTCAGAGTGCCCCTTGCCAAGTGTTCACGACAGGGGGAGAGTTGGTGAGTGAACCAGTTCACGAAGTCTCGCCCGCCCTCATTCACGTGGGAATGCGGAGCGTGACGCAGCCCCCACTGTGAGGAATCGGTTGTGGCACCTGGCAGTGCGCTCATCCCCCGGCTCATGGATCTCAGTCCCGGGACGGAGGCGCTCCGGTACTGCTTCGCCCTGCCCGCGCACCCCGAGTCCGTGGCCGGTGCGCGGAGACTGACCCGGGCCCGGCTCGACAAGTGGCAGCTCGACGGGGACGCCCATGACTCGGCGCTCCTGATCGTTTCGGAACTGGTCACCAACGCGGTGGTGCACACCATGAGCTCTCGCGTCGTGTGCGAGCTGCGCCGCCTCGACAGACGGCTGCGCATAGCCGTGCAGGACCAAGGACACCAGCCCGGCGGGCCGCAGCTGCGGCGGACCACCGACGACGAGCACGGACGCGGCCTGCTGCTCGTCGACGCGATGTGCAGTTCCTGGGGCTCCCGCGACGCGGGCAACGGCTCGGGGCGCATCGTCTGGGCGGAACTGCCGCACGGCTCGGAGCACCCATGCTGAAGAACGCCATGTCCCATCTGCTCGGCACGCGACGCACCCGTGAGCCCCGGCCGCCCGCCGGCACGGCGGGCACGGTGCGGTTGCCGCTGCCGCCCGCGCTGTCGGCGAGCCTGGGCTGCGACGCGGTGGGGGTACCGGCCCGGTACGGCTTCCGGCTGATGTCCCATCTGCCGCGCACCGGCTGCGTCTTCGCCGACGCCGACCGCTGGTGGTGGATCGTGCCCTCGGGCTCCGACCTCGATCTGGACTGGCCCCCGCAGGCAGCGTACGCGAAGGGGGCGTTCGTCCCCGCGGTCCGGCCCCGGCTGATCCACCAGCCGGACAACCGCACGCCGTACACCCCGCCGATCCCGCTCTTCCTGATGGTGTGCCAGGTCACCGGTGTGACGCCGTCGTGGGCGCCGTCCGGCGGCGCGCGGGCCGTATCCGCCCCCTGACCTGCTGCTCCACCCGCCGGACACCCCGGTCACGCTGCGTTGTCAGTGGCCCGTTCTACTGTGGCACCACTGATCGAAAAGCCCGCGGCGGAGCGGGCTGCGGGCGGGAAGGGGCGGAGCTGTGCGCCGCTGGGAATATGTCGAGGGCACTGCGTCGAAGTTCTGGGAGACCGAGGCCGAGGGCGCCGTGGTGACGGTGCGCTACGGGCGGTGCGGAAGCGACGGACGTACCCAGACCAAGGAGTACGCGTCGGCCGAGGCCGCGGCGGCACAGGTCGTCAGAACGGTCGCGGAGAAGGAGAAGAAGGGGTACCGGGAGGTCGGGGCGTCGGCTTCGGCCCCCGCTGCTCCCGGTGCCCCGGCGCCCGCGACCGCCCCCGATGGGGTTCCGGACGAAGGCGCGCCCGTTCTCCCCGACGAGGACACCTTCACCCTGCCCGCCAGCTGGAAGCGGGTGCTCCACCCTCGGCGCGGCGGAGTGCGCCGTGGGCCGGTCAAGGTGCGGCGGGAGACGTTCGACACGATCGAGGCCAGGCTCGCGGAGAATGCCGCCTGGATCCAGGAGTTCGCGGACTCGCCACGTTCGGATGCCGCGGTGGCCGAGTCGCTGCGCGCACACCTCGGCACAGCCCCCTCACCGGTCGGTGCGGCCGCGCTGACCGCGATCGTCGATGCTCCGGGGTGGGCGGACTTCTGGTCCGAGCGCTACGGCCTGCCGTTCGCCGCACGGACCGCGACCGAGGTGTTCTCGGTCGACGCCACCTGGCAGCAGAGCGGCCTCAAGCGGGGCGCGCCCCGGCTGATGGTGCTCCAGGCCCCCCGCCACGCGTACTGGTCCTGGCATCACCGGGCGCCGATCGACCGGGTCCGCGCGCTGCTCGCCGCGGCCGACGAAGAGACCTACCGGGCCGCGGTCGAGGCGCTGGCCGAGTGCCGCACCGACACCTTGCGCAAGATCATCGTCTCCTACCTGGTGCCGAGCGAGACCGACTGGGTGGACGAGCTCTGCGCGGATCCCGCGGTGAGCGCCGAGCAGGACCGCACCCTGCGTGCCATGGTGTTCAGCTCGCTGTACTCGGCCGACCAGCTGGCACTGCTCCCCTACCGCCCTGATTTCACCCTCGGTGTCGCGGTCATCGCCACGGTCGCGGAGGGCATCGGACCGGCCGTCTCCCAGTCGCTGGCCGACACGCTCGACGGCAACCACTACAACTCGGACAGCGTGAAGCTCGCCGCCGACGCCCTGGCCGAGCTGCCCACCGACGAGGCCTTTCTCGGCCTGCTGGCGCATGCGGACTCCAAGCATGTCCGCCCCTCGCTCCTGGAAGCGATGCGCCGCTACCCGGTGCGTGCGGTGCGCCTGCTGGCCGCCGAGGCGGGCGGCCGTTCGGCTGCGGCGTCCCGGTCGTTGCAGCTGCTCCGGAGTCATGTCGGCGCCCACCGTGAGCTGCTGACGCCGGTGCTCGACGGTCTCGGCCCCGAGGTCGTGGAGATCGTCGACCCGCTGCTCAATCCGGCGGACCTGATCGCCGACGCGCCGGCGGACGCCCTGCCGGCCGTGCTGACGGCTCCGCCGTGGTCCCGGCCCCGCACCACCGTCAAGGCCAAGGCCGTGACGGGGCTGACCGCGGTGTCCGAGCCCTCCCTGGAGTGGCTGCCCGCGGAGCAGGCCGCCTGGGCGGCCACCTCCTCCTGGTACACCACCAAGCGGAACAACGGCGACTTGAACGAGCACATCGACGTCCTGCGCCACGGCGCGGCCTCGGAAGGGCTGCGTCCGGCGTGGGTGTTCGTCCACGGCGACGAGGAAGTGGTCGCCCCGCTGCTCGCCTCCTGGGACCCGACCGATCTGTGGGACGGCGAGGACACGCTCAAGCCGATCGCCGCACGCTTCGGCCTGGCCGCGCTGCCGCTGCTGTTGCGCGTCGTGCCCCGGCAGCCGAGTTCACTCGCCCCGCTGCTGCTCCCGTATGTCGATGTGGATGTCGCCCGGTCCATGGCGAACTGGGCGGTCCGGCTCAAGTCCACTGCGACGACCGCACGTTCCTGGTTCGCCCGGCACGGCGTCGCGGCCGCGCCGCTCCTGGTGCCGGACGCCGTGGGCAAGGCGGGCGCCGCGCGGCGCTCCGCCGAGCAGGCGCTGACGCTGATCGCCACGGTGCACGGCGACGACGTGGTGCGCGAGGCCGCCCGGACGTACGGCGCGCAGGCAGCGGCCTCGGTGGACGGGTTGCTGGCCGCGGACCCACTGGAGCGGGCGCTGCCCGCCAAGATGCCGGTACTGCCGGGGTGGGCGGAGCCCTCGGTGCTGCCGCAGATCGTGGTCCGGTCCGGCGGCGCACTGCCGGCGGCGGCGACGCGCCACACCCTGATGATGCTGGCGCTGTCGAAGCCCGGTGAGGTGTATCCGGGAATCGCCCCACTGACCGAAACGGCCACTGCCGATTCGCTCGCCGAGTTCGCCTGGGCCCTGTTCGAGCAGTGGCGGCTGGCGAACATGCCCGCGAAGGAGTCGTGGGCCCTGCACGCGCTGGCGCTGCTGGGTGACGACGAGACCGTCCGCCGGCTCACACCGATCCTCCGTTCCTGGCCCGGTGAGGGGGCACACCACCGGGCCGTGGAAGGACTCGATGTGCTGGCGTCCATCGGCAGCGATGTGGCGCTCCTGCATCTGCACGGCATCGCGCAGCGGGTGAAGTTCAAGGCGCTCAAGGTGCGGGCCCAGGAGAAGATCTCCGAGGTCGCCGCAGGGCTGGGGCTGACCGGGGAGCAGCTCTCCGACCGTCTGGTTCCGGACTTCGGCCTGGACACGGACGGCTCGACCGTCGTCGACTACGGCACCCGTTCGTTCACGGTCGGCTTCGACGAGCAGCTGCGGCCGTACGTGCTGGACGGTGACGGCAAGCGCCTCAAGGACCTCCCGAAGCCGGGCGTCCGGGACGACGCGGAGCTCGCCCCCTCGGAACGCAAGCGGTTCATGGCGCTGAAGAAGGACGTCCGGACGATCGCCTCGGACCAGGTGAGGCGCCTGGAGGCCGCGATGGTGACCGGACGGTCCTGGACCGCCCAGGAGTTCGCGGAACTGTTCGTCGGTCATCCGCTGCTCTGGCACCTGGTGCGCCGGCTGGTCTGGCTGAGCGAGACGGACGGTGCGGCGCGCACCGCGTTCCGGGTCGCGGAGGACCGTACGTTCGCCGACGCCGAGGACGATGTCTTCGACCTGCCGGACGACGCGACCGTGCGGCTCGCGCACCCGCTGCACCTCGGCGACGAACTGACCGCCTGGTCCGAGGTGTTCGCCGACTACGAGATCCTGCAGCCGTTCCCGCAGCTCGGGCGCACCGTGCTCACGCTGCCCGCGGAGGAGTCCGCCGGATACCGGCTGGCCCGGTTCGAGGGCCTCAAGGTGCCGATCGGGAAGGTGCTGGGGCTGGAACGGCGCGGCTGGCGGCGCGGGACGCCGCAGGATGCCGGGGTGGAGCGCTGGATCTCCAAGCGGCTTGGCGACGACTGCTATCTCGTGATCGCACTGGACCCCGGCATCGCGGTCGGTGTGGTCGACATGTTCCCCGAGCAGACCCTGGAAACGGTCTGGCTCGACGACCGGCCCGATGATCACTGGACGCGTCGCAGCCACTCGCTTAGCTTCGCCGGGATGGAGGCGGTCACCGTGTCCGAGCTCCTCGTCGACCTGGCCGAACTCGCCGAGGGCGTCGCATCGTGACCAAGAGGGACGGGACCCGTACCGAGGCGTCGGACGGCGGTGCGGCACCGGTGCAGCGGCCCCCGGCCGAGGTGCGGTACGCCGAGGAGCTGGCGGCACTGCGGGCCAAGGACCGTGATCCGCGTCCGCCCGGCTGGGAGCTGAGCCTGCGTGCGGCGCGCCGGTTCGTCATCGGTGACGCGGAGACGGGCATCGGCCGGAAGTTCGTCGGCAACCCTTCACTGGTGGACCGGGCTCTGGTGACGCTGGCGACGAGCCGTGGGCTGATGCTGGTCGGAGAGCCGGGCACCGCCAAGTCGCTGCTCTCCGAACTGATCGCGGCCGCGGTCAGCGGGGACTCGACGCTCACGGTGCAGGGCGGTGCGGCCACCACCGAGGACCAGATCAAGTACGGCTGGAACTACGCGCTGCTGGTCGCCGAGGGGCCCTCCACCCGGTCGCTCGTCCCGGCCCCGATGCTGCGCGGCATGGCGGAGGGCAGGCTCGTCCGGTTCGAGGAGATCACCCGCTGTCCGCTGGAGGTGCAGGACTCGCTGCTGTCGCTGCTCTCCGAGCGGGTGGTGGCCATCCCCGAGCTGACCGGGCCCGACGGCATGGTCTTCGCCCGGCAGGGCTTCAATGTCATCGCCACGGCCAACACCCGGGACCGGGGCGTCAACGAGATGAGCGCGGCGCTCAAGCGGCGGTTCAACTTCGAGACGGTCTTCCCGATCCCCGACCTGGACACCGAACTGGCCCTGGTGGAGGCCGAGGTGACGACGCTGCTGCGGCGCTCCGGGGTGGAGCCGCCGCCGGACCGGGATGTGCTGGAGGTCCTGGTCGGTACGTTCCGGGAGCTGCGTGCGGGGGCCGGTGAGAAGGCCGGCGCCGGAGCGGACCGCCCCTCGGCGGTGATGAGTACGGCGGAGGCCGTGTCCGTCGCCCATGCGGTGGGGGTGCGCGGCTGGTTCCTGCGCGGCGAGCCTGGCAGTGCCGCCGATGTGGTGGCGTGTCTGGCGGGTACGGCGGCGAAGGACAGCCCGGAGGACCTGGCCCGGTTGCGACGCTATCTGGAGCAGCAGGTGCCGCGCCGTCGCGGCCCGCACTGGAAGGCCCTGCACGACGCACGCCATCTGCTGGCCGACTGATGTCCGCGGTGTTCCTGGGGGTGCGTCACCACTCCCCCGCCTGCGCACGGCTGGTCGAGCGGACCATCGAGAAGCTGCGGCCCGCCCAGGTGCTGGTCGAGGGTCCTGCCGAGATGAACGGACGGCTGGACGAACTGCTGCTCGGGCACGAGCTGCCGGTCGCGGTGTTCAGCCACTACCGCGACGGGCAGCGGGCCGCGACCTCCTGGGCCCCCCTGTGCGACTACTCACCGGAGTGGGTCGCGCTGCGGGCGGGGCGGGTGGCCGGGGCGGAGGTCCGCTTCATCGATCTGCCGGCCTGGCATCCGGCGTTCGCCGAGCGCGCCAACCGCTATGCCGACGCGGAGGCCCGCTACGAGGAGGCGACGGAGCGGCTGTGCCGGCATTTCGCGGTGGACTCCTCCGACGCCCTGTGGGACCGCCTGTTCGAGGTCGAGCCGGACGACACTCTCGCCGAGCGGCTCGATGCCTACTTCGAGCTGGTCCGCGGTGACGCGGAGGCCGACGCGGGCGACCGGGCGCGGGAGTCGTACATGGCCGCGTGGGTACGCGCGGCGGTGGACGCCGCCGGGGACCGGCCGGTTCTGGTGGTGACCGGTGGCTTCCACCGACCCGCGCTCCGTGCGCTCACCGGATCCGGTGAGCGGGGCGGCGCGGGCGGCGACGGCTGGGAGCGGGGCGCGGACGGGTGGCCCCTGGTGCCCGCCCCGCCGGACGGCGCCATGGCCGGGAGTTTCCTCGTGCCGTACTCCTTCAGGCAGTTGGACGCGTTCGCCGGGTACCAGTCGGGGATGCCGTCGCCCGGCTACTACCAACAGGTGTGGGAGACGGGCCCCGAGGCAGCGGCGGACGGCTTGCTGCGGATGGTTGTCGAGCGGCTGCGGGCGCGGGAGTTCCCGGTGTCCACCGCCGATCTGATCGCCGCCCGGAGTCTGGCCCAGGGGCTCACGGCGCTGCGTGGCCATCCGCGCCCCGCCAGGATCGATGTGCTGGACGGCCTGGCGGGCGCCCTGATCACGGACGACCTGGACCGCCCGCTGCCATGGACGGGCCGGGGCACGCTGACTGCGGGGGCCCATCCCGCGGTCGTCGAGATGGTCGCGGCCTGTGGTGGCGACCGCACCGGGCGGCTCCATCCCGGCACTCCGGCGCCGCCCCTGGTGCACGACGTCGCGGCCCAGTTGGCCGGGCTGGCGCTGGCCGGCGGCCCGGAGGTCACGTACCGCCTCGATCTCACGGACGCCGCCGACCTGGAACGCAGCCGGGTGCTCCACCGGCTGCGGGTGCTGGGGATTCCCGGCCGGGCACGGACCGCCGGTCCCGCGCACGGCGTGGACCCGGTGTTCACCGAACGCTGGGAGACGCAGCCCGCCGTGGGGCGCGAGGCCGCGCTGGTGGAGGCGGGAGCGTACGGAGCGACTCTGGCCGAGGCGGCGGCCGTCGCGCTCACCGAACGGACGCGGGCTGCCGCGGCGGAGGCCGATCGTCTGGCGGGGGCGCTGTTCGACGCCGTGCTCTGCGGGATGGACGGGTTCTCGGACCAGTTGCTCGGCGAGCTCTCCTCCTGTGTGCGCGAGTTGAGCATGGCCGGCCCGCTCGGTGACGTACTCGCCACGGCTCTCGGGCTCTGGCGGCACGACCGGGTGTTCGGCATGGCGCGCGGTCCGCTGCTCGGCACCGTGATCGACGGGGCGACGGAGCGGTTGCTGTGGCTCCTGGAGGGTGCGCGTGGCTCGTCGGGCGTGGACTTCTCCCGGCTTCGGGCCGTGGTCGCGGTGCGCGACACGGTGCTGCACGCACCGGAGTTGCTCTCCGTCACGCGGGAGACCGTGGCCGCCATCGCCTGGCGGATCGCCGGCGATCCCGAGGCGCCGATCGATCTGCGCGGGGCCGCGTTCGGGCTGCACGGCTCCCTCGGGCAGGTCCCGGGCACGGCCGAGGATCCGGCCGAGGCGGTGCGTACGGTGGCGAGGGCGGGCACGGATGTGCTCGGCGACTGGCTGGCCGGGCTGTTCGCGCTCGCCCGCGACGAGGTCACGGGCGCGGTGGGGAACGACGACGGCAACGGGACCGGCGGGGCCGAGTCGCTGATCGATGTGCTGGACGGACTGGTCCGTGCGCTGCCCGACGACGAGTTCTTGTCCGGGCTGCCCGCGCTGCGTCAGGCCTTCGCTTTCTTCCCGCCGCGCGAACGGGACCGGATCGCCGGCCGTCTGCTGGAACGGCGCGGGGTACGCGGCTCGTCGCGTTCCCTGCTGCGGACCACCGCGGACCCCCTGCTGATCGCCCGAGCCCGCGCTCTGGAGCAGTCCGTGTCCCGACTGCTGGCCCGCTACGAACTGGAAGCCACCCCATGACCACCCCCGAACAAGCACCTGGCCGGGCACCCGGGCCCGAGGAAGGTCCCGGTTCGTCTCCCGACGCGGGGCTGGAGCGCTGGCGGCTGATCCTCGGCTCCGCCGCCGAACAGCACACCGGACCGCTGGGACCGGGCAACGCAGGCCGGGACGCCGCCCTCGACTGGCTCTACGGCCGCGACCCCGACCTCGCCCGACGGGGGGTGCGCCGTTCCGGTGCCGCCCCTCGGGAGGGTGGCGACGGCCCGTCCGCGGTGACCGCGATCGACTGGCTCGACGACATCCACCGGCTCTTCCCGAAGGAGACCATCGAGCGCCTGGAGCGGGACGCCGTCGAGAAGTACGGGATCCAGGAAATCGTCACCGACCCCGCGGTGCTGGAGCGGGTCGAGCCGAGCCAGACCCTGCTGCGTGCCGTGCTGCGCACCAAGCATCTGATGAACCCGCAGGTGCTGCGGCTGGCCCGGCGCATCGTCGAGTCGGTGGTGAAGCAGCTCCTGGCCAGGCTCCAGCCGGAGATCCGCCGAGCGTTCCACGGCACCCGCTCCCGCAGGCCGAGCCGGGTCGCTCTGGCGAGGGACTTCGACTTCCGGCAGACGGTGAAGGCCAATCTCGCCCACTACCAGCCGGCCGAACGGCGCCTTCTCATCGAGCGCGCCCACTTCCACTCCCGTACCCGGCGCCATGTGACGCAGTGGCAGCTGATCCTGCTGGTCGACCAGTCGGGCTCGATGGCCGGATCGGTCATCCACTCCGCGGTGACCGCCGCGTGTCTGTGGGGTCTGCCCGGCCTCAAGACGCACCTGGTCGCCTTCGACACCCAGGTGGTGGACCTGACCTCCGACGTGACCGATCCGGTGGAGCTGCTGATGCGGGTCCAGCTGGGCGGCGGCACGGACATCGCACGGGCCGTGGAGTACGGCGCGGGCCTCGTGGAGAACCCGCGGCGCGCGATCGTCGCGCTGGTCACCGACTTCTACGAGGGCGGCGCCCCCTACCGGCTGGTGCGGGCGGTGCGGAGGCTGGCGGAGCAGGGCTCGACCGTGCTGGGACTGGCCGCGCTCGACGAGAACGCCGATCCGGATTACGACCGTCTGACGGCCGGGAAGCTCGCCGCGGCCGGCGCGCACGTCGGGGCGATGACACCGGGCCGTCTCGCCGAGTTCGTCGCCGAGAGGCTGGGCCGATGACCGAACCGGGTACCGGCGCCGCCGTGCGCCCCGATCTGCTCGCCCTCACTCCGGAGACACTCGCGGCACTGGCCAACCGCGGCCTGGTCAAACGCGCCACGAAGGAGCTGGACGCGGGGACGGTGCCCGCTCTCACGACCGATCCGGACACCACGGTGCGCGCCCGGTTCGACGACGGCACCACCACGGCGCTGCCGCCCGGCACCGGTCTGGACGAGGGCAGCTGCAGCTGCGCCGCACCGGGCGTGTGCCGCCATCTCATCGCCCTGGTGCTGGCCCATCAGCGCAGCGCCGAGGCCGATCCGGACAGCGCCCCCGCCACGTTCGCCGCCTGGTCCCCCGGCAGCGCCGACGACGCGGCTCTCACCGAGGCCGTCGGCACCCGCCCGGTCACCGCGGCCCGACGCACCTTCGAGCGGGGCTATGCCGCCGTCGTGCACCGCCCGTCCCCCGATCACCCCGAGCCCCGGGTCGAGCTCCCCACCTGCACGGTGCGTTTCCCGGTACCCGACGAGATCGCCTACGCGTTGACGGACGCAACGGCCGCGCTGCGCGGCGAGATGGTGGCGCTCGCGGTGTGGGCGTTCCGGGCCGCCGACGCGGCGGGCACCGACGAGCGTTCCGTGCCCGTGCAGGTCGGTGGCCGCGCCACCGCACCGGCCACGGCCCTGTCCGAGCTGGACGCGGCCGTCGGGCTGGCGGACGAGCTGCTGGCGGAGGGCGTGGCCCACGTCGGCCCCGTGCACGGCGGAGCCCTGGCGCGTGCCGGTGCCGCGCTGACCGCCGCATCGATGCACTGGCCCGCGGGCGCGTTCGCCGAGTTGACGGACCAGCTCACGGCGTACGCCGACCGCAACGCCCAGTACCGCCCGGAGTCGGTCGCCGCCCTGCTCACCGAAGTGCACGCCCGACGGCGGGCCGCCGCGCACCCCGGCGTGCTCGGCACCCGCGAGGCCGGGGACACCCCGCTGCGCCGGGTCCGGCTCGTCTCGCTCGGCTGCCGGGTGCACGGCAGCGCGCAGTCCCTGGTCTCCGAGGTGTACTTCGCCCATCCCGGCGCGGGCACCGTCCTCGTCCTGCGCAAGACCTGGACGGCCCCCGAGGGCAAGGAGCTCTCCGCCCACCAGCTGGCCACCCGTCGTGTCCTCGCCACCCCGCTGGGCTCGCTGGCCTGCGGAAGCCTGGTCAGCGAGAGCGTCCGGCGCACTCCGAGCCGCGCGCTGACGATCGCCCGGGGCCGGCTCGGCACGACGACCATCACCCCGGTCGGCGGCGCCTGGACGGAGCTTCCCGAACCGCTGCTCGTACGGGACCTGACCGCCCTGACGGCAGGCTGGGACGGCAGGCCGCCCCGGCTGATCCGGCCGCGGGTCGAGGCGGAGGCGGTCCATGTCGTCGCGCTGTCGGAGGTGGAGAGCATCGGCTACGACCCCGCCGAGCAGCGCCTGGAAGCCGTGGTGCGCGATGCCGCGGGAACCCGGGCGCTGGTGGTGTCGGAGTACCGGCCGGAGTGCCCGGGTGCGCTGGACGCCCTGGCGGACGCGCTGGAGAGCGGCGCCACACACATCAGCGGTTCGCTGCACCGGTCCGGCGGCGGAGTCCGGATCGATCCGCTCGGGGTGCTCACCCCGGCGGGGACGGTCGTGCCCGATCTCACCCCGGGTGACGGCTCCACGGCGTTGGCAGCGGTGGGGCGACGGCAGTCCGATCCGCTGACGGCGGCGCTGGACGAGGCGATATCCGCCATGTCGGGGGTGCCGCACAGCGGGCTGCGTCATCTGAACGTCCCCGCCCGCGCCCGGATCGACGAAGCGGCGACCGCGCTGTCCCGCACCGGCCTGACCCGTGCCGCGGCGCTGCTGCGCGCCTTCGTCGCGACACTGGACGACGGGGCCGGGCCGGACGAGGGGGCCCTTGCCACCCGTTCCGGGGCGTGGCTCGACGCTCAGCTCCACCTCCTGGTCAGCAGCGAACTCCGCTCCTCCGGACCGGCTTCCGGAACGGGCTGAAGACCTCAGTCCCTCTACGGCCGGTTCAGGTAGGCGAGGCCGGGATGGACCTTGGTGTACCCGTCGACGAGGCGCCGGGCCACGGTCACCGAGTCGACCAGCGGGTGCAGCGCGAAGGCCTTCACGGCAGCGGTGCGGGAGCCGCTCTCCGCAGCGTCCAGTACCGCGCGCTCGACGGCCTTGACCGCGGTGACCAGCCCCACGGCGTGGTACGGAAGCGGGTCGGCGGCGACGGGATGCGCGCCGTTGGCGTCGACCAGGCACGGCGCCTCGATGACGGCCTCCGCGTCGAGCACCGAAAGCGTGGTGCGGTTGCGGACGTTGAGGATGAGCGAGGTCCGTTCGTTGCGGGCGACGGCCCGCATGAGGGCGAGCGCCACCTTCTCGTAGCCGCCGGACTCCAGATCGCTCTCGTCCCGCTCGCCGACCCCGGCGACCTCCCTGTTCTCCGACATGTAGGTGGCTTCGCGCTCGGCACGAGTACGGTCCCAGGCGGACAGGGCGGGGGTGTCCTGGTCCTTCATCCGGGCGTAGAAGCCTTCCTGCTGCTCGCGGAGGAAGGCACCGCGGGTCTGCTCGGCGTCCTGGTAGGCGCGAACCGCTTCCCGGTTGAAGTAGTAGTAGTGCAGGTACTCGTTGGGGACTGCGCCCAGCGAGCGCAGCCAGTCGGTGCCGAAGAGCCGGCCCTCCTCGAAGGAGCCGAGGAGCTCCGGGTCCGCGAACAGCCTCGGGAGTTCGTCCCGGCCGTCGACGTGCAGTCCGCGGACCCAGCCAAGATGGTTGAGCCCGATGTAGTCGATCCGGGCCCGGTCGGGGTCGGCGCCGAGTACCCGGGCGATGCGGCGGCCGAGGCCCACCGGGGAGTCGCAGATGCCGATGACCCGGTCGCCCAGATGCCGGGACATGGCCTCGGTGACCAGGCCGGCCGGGTTGGTGAAGTTGATGACCCAGGCCTCGGGGGCGAGCCGCGCGATACGCCGTGCGAGGTCCACGGCTACCGGCACGGTGCGCAGGCCGTACGCGATACCGCCCGCGCCGACCGTCTCCTGGCCGAGTACGCCTTCGTCGAGGGCCACCCGTTCGTCGGCCGCCCGGCCTTCGAGGCCGCCGACACGGATCGCCGAGAAGACGAAGTCGGCGCCGCGCAGTGCTTCGTCGAGTTCGGTGGTGGCGGTGACGGTGGGCGCGTCCGGGACTCCGGCGGCCTGTTCGCGGAGCACCCGGGCCACGGCGGTGAGCCGGTCCGCGTCGGTGTCGTGGAGGGTGACCGCCGATACGCGGCCTTCGGCGTGGTCGGCGAGCAGCGCCCCGTACACGAGAGGAACCCGGAATCCGCCGCCGCCCAGAATTGTCAGCTTCACGCTTCCGCATGGTACGGGGGCCGGACCGGACCGGGGTCGAGCGGCTCCGTACGTCGGCTCTCACCTGCCGGTCGAGGACGCCACCGGGCCCGCCACCCGAGAACAGTAGGCCCGAGGGCGGCGTCCGGCCCGGCGGCCGCGGCCCCTTGGGTCCTCGGCCGCCGGGCCGGATGCCGGTCATGCCTTCGCTCCGAGGGCGTGTCGGGTCAGCTGCCGCCCCACCAGCGCGAAACGACCCGCCACAGCCTCACCGGTGCGGATTCGCCGCGCTGCTGCGGGATCCGGCCGACGGCGGACGGTTCGGAGGCCGTGTCCCCCGATTCGTCGACGGCCGTGACCGTGGCCGTGGCAGTGGCCGTGACCGTCTTACCCGTGGGCGCGGCGACCGGGGCACGACCGGGTGTGGGGGCGGTGTGCCGGACCGTCGACTGCACCTCCCAGTCCGGGCTCTGCGGGTTGGGCCTCCCCATGGACGGCGGTTCCTTGTCGTCCTGCGGCGGGCGCGCGGCGAAGTCCGCCGGAAGCTCCACCAGGTGCCGTCCCATGATGTTCCCGATCCAGCTCAGCTCGCTCTCCTCGACGGCGAGTTCGAGGTCGGGCAGCCGCATCAGCAGGGCGTCGACACCGACGTCCGCGACGGCTCGTCCGATGTCCTGCCCGGGGCATTCGTGCGGGCCGCCGCTGAACGCGAGATGGGCGCGGTTGCCCGCCATGTCGGCACCCAGATCGGGCCGGACCACCGGGTCGGTGTTGGCCGGTGCGATGCCGACGATCAATGCGTCGCCCGCCTTGATCTGCTTGCCGCCGAGCTCGGTGTCACCGACCGCCCAGCGGCCGAAGACCGCGGTGAACGGCGGCTCGTCCCACAGCGTCTGCTCGACCGCCTCGGGCACTGTCATGTGGCCACCGCTGAGCCTGGCCCGGAATCGCGGGTCGGTGAGCACCATGCGCAGGACGTTGGCGATCAGGTTGGCGGTCGCCTCGTAGGAGGCGATGAGGATCAGCCGGAGATGCTCGCTGACCTCCTGGTCGTTCAGCCCTGCGGGGTGCTCGACGAGCCAGGTGGCGAAGTCGTCCGCGGGCTCGCGCCGACGGCGCTGGACGAGCCGGGTCAGCGCGTCGAGAACATAGGCGTTGCTCGCGACGGCGGTCGCCGTGCCCCGGGTCATGTCGCGGGCGGCCTGGACCATCCGGTCGTTGTACTCCTCGGGCATGCCGATGATCGCGCACATCACCATCATCGGCAGCCGCTCGGCGAACTGGCTGACCAGGTCGGCACGGCCCTGCTGGCAGAAGTCGTTGACGAGCCGGTTGCTGTAGCGGTTGACGTGGCGGCGGACGCCGCGGGTGTCGATCCGGCCCATGCTGTCGGTGACCGCGCCGCGCAGACGTTCATGGGTGGCGCCGTCGGCGAACACGCACATCGGCTGCCAGGTGAAGATCGGGGCCAGCGGGTGGTCCGGGGCGACGCTGCCGTCCTGCAGGGCCCGCCACCGCCGGGAGTCGCGGGAGAACTGCGAGGGCGTTCGGGTCATGTGCAGGTTCTCGCTGTGCCCGAGGACCAGCCAGGCGGGTACGTCTCCGTGCAGCAGCACGGGGGCCACGGTGCCGTGTTCGGCGCGCAGTTTGTCGTAGAGCCCGTGGGGGTCCCGCTCAGCCTCCGGGCCGTAGAACCGGCGCAGTCCGCCGGGGCCGACGCCGAGGCCGTGGGCCGGGCACTCGGGGGGCGGAACCGGCCCCTGGGCCGCTCCGGGCTCGTAGTGGAATGGGGTTGTCACGATCGCTCCAGGGATCAGGCTTCCAAGTACCGGACGATGGGGGATGCGCGCGGGGGGTTTGGTACTGCGGTCAGGCGAGCGGGAGGGCCAGGCTGTGCAGATAACGCATCAGGGTCATCAGCACGTCGCGGCTGGAACCGCGCAGTCGGGCGTCGCAGTCGATCATCGGGACCTCTTCGGGGAGGTCCAGGGCGCTCCGCAGCGCCTCGACGGGATGTTTCGGGGCGTCGGGAAAGGTGTTGATGGCGACGACGAACGGCACGCCGCGCTCCTCCAGCCTCCCGATGACGTCGAAGCTGACTTCGAGCCGCCGGGTGTCGATGAGGACCACCGCGCCGAGGGCACCTTCGAACAGGCCGTTCCACAGGAACCAGAACCGTTCCTGGCCCGGGGTGCCGAACAGATAGAGGATCAGCTCCTCACTGATGGAGATCCGGCCGAAGTCCATGGCGACGGTGGTGGCGGTCTTGCTCTCCACCCCGAAGTTGTCGTCCACGCCGACACCGGCCTGGGTCATGGTCTCCTCGGTGGTCAGCGGCCGGATCTCGCTGACGGAACCGACCATGGTCGTCTTGCCGACCCCGAACCCGCCGACGATCACGACCTTCACCGCGGCTGTCGCCGTGGTGGGAAGGACGTCCTCGCGCCGGGGGCCGGTGATCGTGTCAGAGCTTCTGAAGTCCATGCATCACCGCTTCGAGAAGGGACCTGTCCGGGAGGGTGGCGCGGACGATGGGTGCGCGCGATTCGATGAGTCCGGCAGCGAGGAGTTCGGTGAGGAGCGAGGTCACCACGCTGAAGGGCAGACCTAGGTACGCCGAGATCTCGGCGACGGATAACGGTGCCTGGCAGAGCCGCAGGATCACGGCCTGCTCGGGCTGGACCGTCGGCGTCGGCTGTGCCTGCGCGACGATCATCGTGACCAGATCCAGCTGTGCCCGCTCGCTGCCGTCGGGATCGCCGGTGATCACGTACAGCCGTTCCGGGTCGCTCAGTGCCGGATCGGCTTTTCGGCGTTCTCTTCGGGGAGAATTCATCCGGCCTGCCCGTCGTGGCGCGGCGGACTCGTCAGGTGGGCACCGATCCTGACGACCATGTCGCGCATCCGCGATCCGACGAGTCCCGCATCGACCGTCTCACCGGCGAGGACGGCGAGGTACGCGCCCGTTCCGGCGGCCATCAGGTAGAAGAAACCACCGGTCACTTCGATGACGACCAGTCGCATGAGACCGTCGCTGTACGGGATTTCGGAGGCGACGGCGGCGGCCAGGCTCTGCAGTCCGGCACAGGCCGCCGCGAGGCGGTCGGCGACATCGGGGTCGCCGCCGTGCCGGGCGATGCGCAGACCGTCGGCGGAGAGCACCACGATCTGGTGGATGTCCGGTACGTCGTCGGCCAGTTCCTTGAGCATCCAGTCCATGTTTCCCCGCTGCTGGATCACTTCAGGTCTCCCTTGTCCCACGCGTCGTCAGAGTCTTCGTCGGTCTTCGGGTCCTGCGGCACGCCGTTGACCGCGTTGGTGAAGGCCTCCAGCCAGAGTCCGGGGGGCTGCTCCTTGCCGCCGGAGCCGCCGGGTCCATGACCGTGGCCGTTGGTGTGGCCGTTGGTGTAGCCGTTGGTGTAGCCGTTGCGCTGGCCTGCGGTGGGGTCGACGGGCTGGGCCGGGAGGTTGTGCGAGCCCAGGGGTGCCCGGCCGCGACTGCGGCGTTGCGGGAGCCCGCCCGCGGTCCACTCGGTCACCACGGGGACGTCGTCCTCCATGGCGGCCGCCGGAACGACCGGCCGGGTGACCGGCGCGACCGGCCCGGTGGCGGGTCGCTGGGCCACGGGGGCACGCGGCTTGCGGCGGGCCGGCACGACGTGCTTCATCGCCTCCTGGTCGATGTCGCTGGTGGGCCTCGACGTGGCGCCGATGCCGTGGGCGATACCGGGAGCGGGTCCGGTGGTGATCATCGCGCGGGGCACGATGAGCACGGCGCGGACACCGCCGTACGCGGACTGCCGCAGCGAGACCTGGAGGTCGTACATCCGCGAGAGCCGGCCGACGACGGCCATGCCGAGCCGCGGGGACTCGCCGAGGTCGTTCATGTTGGAGCCGGCCTGGGCCCTGGCGAGCATGTTCTCGGCCCGCGAGCGGGCCTCCTCGCTGAGCGAGACGCCGCCGTCCTCGATCTCGATGGCGATGCCGGTCTGCACCTCGACGGCGGTGACGTGCACCCGGGTCTGCGGGGGCGAGTAGCGGGTGGCGTTGTCCAGGAGTTCGGCGCAGGCGTGGATGAGCGGCTCGACGGCGGTGCCGATGATGGCGACCTTGGCGATCGAGTGCAGATCGACGCGGGGGTATTCCAGGATCCGCGACATGGCGCCGCGCAACACGCTGAACAGCGGTACGGGCTTGGGCCACTGGCGGCTGGGCCGGGCGCCGCCGAGTACCGCGATGGAGTCGGCGAGGCGGCCGATCAGCGCGGTGCCGTGGTCGATGCGGAGCAGGTCGTCGAAGACATCGGGGTCGCGCCCGTGGTGCTCCTCCATCTCGCGCAGTTCGCTCGCCTGGCGGTGGACGATCGCCTGGACGCGCCGGGCGACGTTGACGAAGGCGCGCTGGGCGGAGTCACGCATCGCCTCTTCGTTGTCGATGATGTTCAGCACGGTGTAGACGAGGGTGCGTTGGGCGTCCGGCAGGTCGCGGTACAACTCGTCCGCGTCGACGACGTCGCGGAGCACCTCCTCGGGCGAATTGCCCACGCGCAGCCGGTGGATGGCGGCCGGCAGGAGTTCCTTGCTGATCCGCGCGGTCTCGTCGTCGTGGGTGGCGATGCGCCGCTCCAGATCGGCGAAACGCCGTTCGTACACCGCGCGCTGAGCACGCAGATCGCGCGCCCGGCGGGCGAGTTGGACGCTCAACGCGACGGCCACGAAGGTGGCGACGGTGCCGCACCACACGACTGGTATCCGCGCGGCCGCGGAAACCAGTGCCACCGCGGCGGCGGTGGCGCCGCCCATCAGGAGCACGGGCAGCAACACGGCACGAACGACTGGGGTTTCTCGGTCGATCGGCGGTGATTCAACACGAACCATCTAAGACCTCTGGCGGTTGATTCGGGACGTATGCATGCTTGCAGGACAGTCGTGAACAAGCGCTCGAATTCATATCAACTCGACTTCACTGCGCGTGAGCTTAGCCAGATCGAATCAGTGCTTCGGCATATTCACCCAACCCCCTGCGCGAGCGCTCCAGCGGTAATACACTCACGAGTTTTCGCACGCACCGCCGTCACGCGCACACAAGGAGTGACGCCCGGTGCGATCCGGCGAGGAAGGGAGTCCTTCGTACCGGAGAACGGGACAGGGTCCGAGCCGACCGACATGTCCGGCCAGGCCACCCTGCCGAGCACGTACGGTGGCAGCGGCGGCAGTTGGGCGACCCACCCCCGCCTACCACTCCACCCTGTCCCGCAGCACGGGACAGGCGTACATGTGATCGAACCGGATCGAAAGGAGCACATTCATGACTCATGGGCGGGTGGACGGCCGGGGCACCGAACTGACACCGGAACCGAGGGGGAACGGACACACCACGGGGCCCGATCGGGGCTACACCATCGAGTCGCTGGACACCGGGCTCCGGCTGATGCAGCTCTTCCTCACCCATGACACGCTCACCGTCTCCGAGGCGGCCGGGCTGCTCTCCGTGGGCCGGTCCACCGCGCACCGGGTGCTCAGCACCCTGGAGGGACGCGGCTTCGCGATCCGGGACTTCTCCGGCCGCGGTTACTCGGCCGGTCCGGAGCTGGTCCGGCTCGGCCGCCCGGCGGGATTCGGCACGGCCGTCCGCGAACGGCTGGGAGCGGTACTGGAGGACGCGCTGCGGCGGACCGGCGAGACGGTGCAGAGTGCGGCGCTGATCGGCGACCGGATCGTCGTCACCGACGGCCGCGAGTCCCCGCATCCGGTGCGGGTGATGCCGGAGGTCGGCGGTACGCACCCCGCCCACGCCACGTCGGGCGGCAAGCTGCTGCTCTCCCGGATGACGACGGAACAGGTCTGCGCCCTCTACCCGCGGGAGGAGCTGCCCGCGGCCACGCCGAGCACCGTCACCTCGCGCTCCGCGCTGCTCGCCGAGCTGGAGGTAATCCGCTCCCGCGGATACGCGCTCAGCCGCGGGGAGTCGGTCCGGGGCATGAACACCGTGGCCGTACCGCTGGCGGGATCGAGCTGGCGCGACCGGCTCGCCCTGATGGCGTCGGCACCCGCCGACCGCGGCGACGACGCGGCGCTCGCCCGTCGCGCCGAGGAACTCCACGTGTCCGCCGCGCTGTTGGGCACGGTCTGAGTGATCCCTGCCGGGCAGCCGGGGAGGAGCGCGCGCCGGAGCGGACCACCCGAACACGGTGGTCCGCTCCGGCGGCCTGCTCCGGGTTCCGGGCCGGCCGGGGTCCCTACGCCCGGAGTTCGATGCTGTGCGCATCCACCAGGGCGGCGATCCGGGCGAGAACCTCGTCCGCGGGCTGCGGCTCCAGCCGGGTTCCGTCGCGCAGGCGCAGGGCCACGTGTCCTTCGGCCGCTTCCCTGGCCCCGATGACCGCCTGGCAGGGCGCCAGGCGCGCCTCCCGGATGCGGGCGCCCAGGGTGCCGCGCTCCGGTCCGGCGATCTCGGCCCGCAGTCCCAGGTCGGCGCAGTGCCGGGCGAGCTCCTCGGCGACCGGCAGTTCGGCGCCGGAGATCGGGAGGATCGCCACCTGGGTGGGGGCGAGCCAGGCGGGGAGGGCGCCGCCATGCGCCTCGATCAGATGCGCGACGGCCCGCTCCACACTGCCGATGATGCTGCGGTGGACCATGACCGGCCGGTGTTTCGCGCCGTCGGCACCGATGTAGTGCAGGTCGAACCGGACCGGCTGATGGAAGTCGATCTGCACGGTGGACAGGGTCGACTCGCGGCCCGCGCCGTCGGCGACCTGCACATCGATCTTGGGGCCGTAGAACGCGGCCTCTCCCTCGGCCGCCTCGTAGGGCACCCCCGAGCGGTCGAGGACTTCGGTCAGCAGCGCGGTGGACCGCTGCCACATCGCCGGGTCGTCGACGTACTTGCCTCCCGCGCCCGGGAGGGAGAGGCGGTAGCGGGCCGCGCTGATGCCCAGCGCCCGGTACGCCGCACCGATCAGCTCCAGAGCGGCCCGCGCCTCCTCGGCCACCTGGTCCGGGGTGCAGAAGATGTGCGCGTCGTTCAGCTGGATGGACCGCACACGGGTCAGTCCGCCGAGCACTCCGGAGAGCTCGGAGCGGTACATGCCGCCCAGCTCGGCCATGCGCAGCGGCAGTTCGCGGTAGCTGTGCGAGCGGGAACGGTAGATGACCGCGTGGTGCGGACACAGGCTCGGCCGCAGCACCACCTGTTCCCCGCCCAGGTCCATCGGCGGGAACATGTCGTCGTTGTAGTGCGACCAGTGCCCGGAGATCTCGTACAGCTCCCGCTTGCCGAGCACCGGCGAGTACACGTGCCGGTAGCCGGCCCGCCGTTCGGCGGTGCGGATGTACTCCTCCAGGGTGTGCCGCACGGCGGCGCCGTCGGGCAGCCAGTAGGGCAGCCCCGCGCCGATCAGCGGGTCGGTGTCGAACAGGCCCAGCTCGCGGCCGAGCTTGCGGTGGTCGTACATGGCGGTCTCCTCGCGGTCGTCGGGCGGGTGACCGCAAGGCGAAGCCCCGGGGCACTCGCCCCGGGGCTTCTCACTGCACAGCTGTCAGCGCGCCGGGACACTCTCCGGCGTCGTCGTCATGGCAGCGCGCTTCATGCGGTGGACATTAGCAGCGGTGTACCGGCGTCCGCGCGGTATTTTCCGGCGCCTAAGGCGCGGACCTCGCACCGCCCCGCGGACCTGCCTCCGGTTCAGTGCCGGGCGCCGCCGATACGCCCCTCCAGCTGCACCAGCAGCTCGCTGAGCTGGGCGCTGAGCCGGGTACGGGACTGCTCGTCGAGGCCGGACAACACCGTGCGTTCGTACGCGAGCTGCCGGGGCAACAGCATGTCCACCAACTCGCGGCCCTGCTCGGTGAGGCGGACGTGGTTGACGCGGCGGTCGCGGTCGTCGCCGCGCCGGTCGACCAGACCGCGCTCCTGGAGGACCCGCAGGCGCTTGGTCACCGCGGCGCCGGACGAGAAGGTCTCCCTGGCCAGTTCGCCTGGGGTGAGTTCGCGGTCGGTACGGCGTACGGCACCGAGCAGGTCGAACTCGGCGCGGGTCAGACCGGCGGCGCGCAGCGGGGCGTCCTCCGCCTGCTGGAGCAGGGCCGCACAGCGGTTGATGCGGCCGATGAGTTCCATCGGTCCGGTGTCCAGCTCCGGGTTGACGGCCTGCCACTGCCGTACCACCGAGGCGACGATGTCGTCGGTCACACCGCTCCGTTCTCCGGGGCGCGGGCGATCGGCCCCCGCCGTGTTGCTGTCGCGGCGAGCGTACGGTGTCCGGCCTGCTCGGCGGCGAGGACCTGCTCCTGGGGCAGGGCGCGCTGCCACCATTCGCCCGCCGCGGTGTCGTCCGCCTCGCGCAGCTCGACGAGCGATCCGGTCAGTTCGCGGCGGGCGGCGTCGAGCGCGGCGGGCGCGGGCTGCGGGGCGGCCAGCGCGTGCACGGCGCGGGCGCGGGCCAGATCGGTGGCGGCCAGTGCCTTCTCCAGGCGTCCGGCGGCCCGGCGGTTGGTCACCAGCATGGCGGCGAGGATGCCCACCCCGGCGCCGATGACGGTGTCCAGGACCCGGTCTCCGATGAGTTCACCGGCCGGGTGGGTGCCGCCGAATTCCAGGACCAGCAGTGCCATCGGGGTGACGGCGACGGAGCCGAGCCAGTAGTTGCGGGTGATCAGGGCCTCGGCGGCGAAGCCGAAGAACAGGCAGAAGCCGATGAGGGCCAGCGGGCCGGTGCGGCTGACCGGGAGGATCGCGGCGAAGACGAGGACGCCGAGCAGATTGCCGAGGGTGCGCTGGAGGGCCCGGTTCCAGGACAAGGTCACATTTGCCTGGTACAGCGAGGCGGCGGTGACGATCGCCCAGTAGGGACGGCCGACGCCGGCCGCCTGGGAGGCGTAGCCGGCCAGGGCGCAGCCGATGAGCGCGCGGGCGCCGATGGGCAGCAGCGGGGAGCCCGGGGCGAGGCTGCGCAGCAGCGCGCGGCGGGCGTCGCGGCGGCTGCCACCGCGCCGGGCCGTCCGTTCGGCCTCGATGCCGAACAGTTCCTCGGACGTGCCGGGGGCGGGCGGCGGAGTGGGCACGGGGCCGCGGGCGCGGGTCTCCCGGGCCCAGGCGCGGAGCCGGCCGGGGTCGGGAGCGGGGACGGCCGGGGAGGCGTCGAGGGTGCCTTCGGCGAGGGCGGCTTCGGCGTGCACGACGAGGCGTTCGAGCGCCCGGCGTACGGGTGTGGGGCGTCCGGCGGCGAGCAGGGTCTGCCAGGCCGCGTGCACGGCGGCGGCAGCGGCGTGCCGGGTGCGGTGGCCGGGATCGGCGAGGTACGCCGCGGCCGCGTCGAGGGCGCGGGCCGTCGCCCGGCGCTCCGGGCCCTCCCGGCGGAGGAGCGCGGGGCCGGCCGTGACCAGCCAGGCGATCACGCCCGCGCCCAGGGTCAGCGCGAGATGACCCGGCACCTGGCCGAGACGCTGCGGGGCGAAGAGCGCGGCGGAGGTGACGAAGGTGAAGATCACCGGTCCGGGCGGACCGATGCGGGTGGCGTCGCAGAGCGTCTTCTGCCCCGCCGCGAGCAGCGCGCCGACCGCGATCAGCACGGCGGTCGAGCCGGTGAGAGAGGCCGCGACCAGCGATGCCGCCAGGCCGATGATCATGGCGACGACGACTCCGGCGACGGCCCGCGCGCGACGGGCGTACGGCAGGTTGTGGCCGTACAGCGCACAGAGCGAACCGGCCATCGTGTACATCACGAGGTCGAGCCGGTCGACGGCGAGCAGCACCAGATCCGGTACGGCGGTGGCGACGACCACGCTCAGCGCCGGTTTGAACCACATGTCCGAGGGCCGGGCGAGACGCAGCGGAGCTGCCAGCGGGAGTCTGCGGACGGAGGGCTGCCGGGACCGGATAGTTGTATCGCTCACCCAAATACTTTAGCAGGTATTACACCCGTAAAACATTTTCCCCCGATGGCCGCCTCCCGCACGAGGTCATAGCGTTCGAATGCGCAAGGACGGACAGGCGCAGGCGCAGGTGCGCGTCCACGCGCCCCACGCACCCACGGAGGAATCCGCATGAAGCTCACCGAACCCGTGCCCAGCGGCCCCTGCTGGATCGAGTTGAGCACCCCCGACATCCCGGCCGCCAAGTCGTTCTACGCGGCACTCTTCGGCTGGCGCTCCGAGACCGATCCGCGCGAGGAGGCGGGCGGCTACACGATGGCGCACCTCGGCGACGCGCGAGTGGCGGCGCTCAGCCCGATCTACCAGCCGGGTCGGCCGACGGCCTGGACGGTCTCGTTCGCCACCGAGGACACGGACGCCACGGTCGAGCAGGTGAAGTCGGCGGGCGGCTCGCTCCTGGTGGGCCCGATGGACGTGTTCGACCAGGGCAGGTTCGCGGTCGTCGCCGATCCGTCCGGCGCGGTGTTCTCGTTGTGGCAGGCGCGCGCCTTCGCCGGTGCCGAGCGGCTGAACGACCCCGGTGCGCTCGGCTGGGTCGAACTCGTCACCCGTGAGGCCGACCCGGCGCTCGCTTTCTATCCCGCGGTCTTCGGATGGACGGTGAACGCCGCGTCGGAGCACTACACGCAGTGGGGCGTGGCCGGTGAGGACTTCGGCGGGATGCAGATCATGGACGACAGGTTCCCGCCGGAGGCGCCGCCGAACTGGCTGCCGTACTTCGCCGTGACGGATGTCGACGCGACGGCCGCGACGGCGCAGGGAGCCGGTGGCGAACTGCTGATGCCGCCGACCGATATTCCGGACGGGCCGCGGATCGCGGTCGTACGGGACCCGCAGGGTGCGGTGTTCGGCATCCACCGGGCAGGCAACGAAGGTTAGGGTCGTGGGGGGGGGGGGGGCCCCCTCCCGACAAAAAAACCCCCCCCCCCCCCCACCACCCAACCACCCCCTCCCCCCCCCCCCTTCTGCTCTCCCCCCCCCCGCCGCAGTGTGTAGCGGGGCGTGGGCCGGGCACCTTCAGGGGTGCCCGGTCCGTTGTCCCGGTACCTTGGCCGCGAGGCGCTCATCCACTTATTAGGCGGTGCACACACCATGTTGCTCACAGGATTCAGCACACTCGTCTGGCTGCTCTACATGGTCATGCTCGTGCTGGCCGTGGTCGCACTGATCATGGCCGCGATGGCCCGTGAGGACGCCTACCGGGCCGCGGACAAGCAGAAGAAGTCCTTCTGGCTGCTCATCCTCGGCATCACCGTCGCCGTGAACCTCTTCGTGCCCATGCTGTTCCTGCAGCTCGCGGGGGCGGTCGCCTCCATCGTCTTCCTGGTGGACGTGCGACCCGCCCTTCAGGCGGTCTCGGGTGGCGGCCGAGGCCGGCGCGGCGGCTCCAGCAGTGACGGTCCGTACGGGCCCTACAACGGCGGGCGCTGAGCGTTCGCGGGGTTCGCCGCGCTCACGCGGGCCGTGGGTGACGCCGATCCGGGGCGGGGGCGCGGGATGCTCCGGCCCCGGTCGCCGTCGGGGATCCGGCGGCGGACGTGTTCCTGGTCGCGGTCGAGCAGGAGGACCGCGACGTCGTCGGTCAGTTCGCCGCCGTTCAGCTCCCGCACCTGGGTGACCGCGGCCTCCAGGAGATCCTCGCCGGTGAGCCCCTCCGCCAGCTGCCGGTTGATCATCGCGACCATGCCGTCCTGGCCCAGCCGCTGAGTGCCTGCCGGGCCCACGCGCCCCTCGATCAGCCCGTCCGTGTACATCATCAGGCTCCAGGAGCCGCCGAGGTCCACCTGTCGGCGCGGCCAGCGTGCGCGCGGCAGCAGGCCCAGGGCCGGTCCGCCGTCCTCGTACGGGAGAAGGTGCGCGGCCTGTCCGGGCCGGGCGACCAGCGGGGCGGGGTGGCCCGCCAGGCAGAGTCCGGCGCGCCGGCCGTCGGGGGCGATGTCCACGGTGCAGAGCGTCGCGAAGATCTCCTCGCTCTCCCGCTCGTGCTCCAGTACCTGCTGGAGGGTGGAGAGCAGTTCGTCGCCGCAGAGCCCGGCCAGGGTCAACGCCCGCCAGGCTATGCGCAGTTCCACGCCGAGCGCCGCCTCGTCGGGGCCGTGTCCGCAGACGTCGCCGATCATCGCGTGGACGGTGCCGTCGGGCGTGCGGACCGTGTCGTAGAAGTCCCCGCCGAGCAGCGCGCGGCTGCGGCCGGGGCGGTAGCGGGCCGCGAAACGCAGATCGGAGCCGTCGAGCAGCGGTGTGGGGAGCAGGCCGCGTTCGAGGCGGGCGTTCTCCTGGGCGCGCAGCGTGGACTCGGTGAGCCGGCGCTGGGCGATGTCGGCGCGCTTGCGCTCTACGGCGTACCGGATGGTGCGGCTGAGCAGCCGGCCGTCGAGTTCGTCGCGGAAGAGGTAGTCCTGGGCGCCGACCCGTACCGCCGCGGCGGCCAGCTCGGTGTCGTCCTCCGCCGTGAGGGCGAGGACCGCGTGGCGCGGGGCGATCCGCAGGACGTGCTTGAGGGTGGCGAGCTCGTCGGCTTCCGCCGCGTCCCCGGCCACGGAGGCGCGGGTCTCGCTGCCGGTGGGCAGGGCGAGGTCCAGCAGGATGCAGTCGACGTCGTCCGTGAGGAGTCGGCCCGCCTCGGTCAGATTGCGGGCGGTGCGGATACGCACCCTCGTGCCGGCCGCGGCCGGGAGCTCGGGGACGGTGAAGGTGCCCGCCGGGTCGTCCTCGATCACCAGGAGGGTGAGGTCGGCGCCGTGGGAGGCCTCCGCAGCGGCGTCGGCACCTTGCTGCGGTACGGGTACGGGCATCGGTTCGGGTTTCCTTCCCTCCCCCCGAGGGCGCGGCGGGACGACGATCGACGACCTGCCAGACGGGGACGATAGCGGTCCGCGGCGGGGGAACGGAATGGCGTTCCGGGATCGGCCTCCGGCATATGCACAGCCATAAGCCGCGTCAGGTCACGGATCCGGCGAGATGGGCCGGGGTGGGGGCGGGTGTCCGGGCATGACAAAGGTCACGCGGGGTGGTGGGCGGCGGGTGGCGCGGGTCACGCACATGGGCCGGGCGGGGTGCCGTGGGGCGTCCGGCAAGGTGTCCGGGGGCGTCCGGGGAGCGCCTTGTCCTCAACCGCCGGACGGGTTCGATCTGCCGGACGAGCCCGGTCGCAGGACGGGCCCGGTCGCAGGACGGGCCCGGTCGCAGGACGGGCCCGCCCCGCCGGGCCCAGTCACCGGACGGGCCCGCCCGGACGAGCCCGGTCACCGGACGGGCCCGCCCTGCCGGGCGCGGCCCGATCTGCCGGGGCGGCGGCGGTTACTTGTCCGGGCGTACGACGCCGAGGATCTGCATCGAGCCCGCGCCCGCCAGCGTAACGTTGCGGCCGGGGCGGGGGGCGTGCACGATCGCGCCGTCGCCTATGTACATGCCCACGTGACTGGCGTCACCGAAGTAGATGATCAGGTCGCCGGGGCGCATGTCCTTGATGGCGATGTGCGGCAGCAGCCGCCACTGTTCCTGCGAAGTGCGGGGGATCGGCCGGCCCGCTGCCGCCCAGGCCTGTGACGTGAGCCCCGAGCAGTCGTACGACTTGGGGCCCTCGGCGCCCCAGACGTACGGCTTGCCGATCTGCGCGGTCGCGAAGGCCACCGCCTCCTTGCCGCTCGCGCTCGCCTTGCGGTTGATGTCCTTCAGGGCGCCGGAGCTGAGCCAGGCCGCCTGCTGCTTGTACTCGGCCTCCTGCTCCAGCTTGAGCAGGCGGGCCCGCTCCTCCTTCTTCAGCCGCGACTCCAGCTTCTTCGCGGCGTCGATCTGCGCGTTGATCTTCTTCTTGGCCTTGGCCTGCTTGATCCGGTTGGCTTCGAGCTTCTTCCAGTTGGTGCTCGCGTCCTTGGTGTACGTCTCCAGGTCCTGCTGGGTCCTGGTCAGTTCGCCGAGCACGCCCTGGGCGGCCTGCTGGCCCTCCCTGACGCGGCTCACCCCGTCCAGGAACAGCTGCGGGTCGTCGCTGAGCATGAACTGGGCGCCGGGCGGCAGTCCGCCGGTGCGGTACTGCTCGCGGGCCTGGGCGCCGGCCTGGCTCTTGAGCTCGGCGATCTTCGACTGGCCCACGACTATGGCGCGGGCCAGCTTCACGATCTCGCCGGACTGCTTCTTGGCCTTCTCCTCGGCGAGGTTGTACGCGTCGGTGGCCGTCCCGGCCTTGCGGTAGAGGGCGTCGATCTCCTTGCGCACCTCTTCGAGGCTCTTCTTCGGCGCCTCGGACCCGGAGGCGGCCCGCCCGTCGGAGGGGGATGGGGGCGCGGGCGTGGCGAAGGCCTGGACCGGCGTGATGAGTACGGACAGCGCGCAGACCAGAGTGATCGCGGCTGAGGCACAGTGACGTCGGTTCACGAGATTCCCCTCCGAATGAATCTGATTTACCGTCAGTAACTTTTCGCCGATGTCGAGATCGTGCCATGCCGTACCGAAAAGCAACAGAGGCGCACGCCTGCTGTCCTGACGGGCGCACGGATCGACGGCCGAAGCCCCGGCGGGCGCCCCTTCGACTCCCCCCGGCTTCCCCTGCTCCCCTCTGTCTGGACGAACGATGCCCCGTTCCCGTTCCCGTCCGCCTCCCCGGACACGGCCTCACGGGTCCTGTTCAGCGTGAGTTGGGCTACGGGTTGGGCCGGAGGGCGGTCCATTTCACCGTGACTTCGCCCTGGCGCCACCGCCGTACCCCGTCGGCCAGCGGCCAGTCGCCCGACAGCGACCGCACCGCCGTGATCCAGCGCTGCCGGGCGCCCAGCGAGGCGTACGGGGCCGCCGCGGCCCACGCCCGGTCGAAGTCCCGCAGGAACGCGTGGACCGGTTCGCCCGGCACATTGCGGTGGATCAGCGCCTTGGGCAGGCGTTCCGCGAGGTCGGACGGGCGGTCCAGGGAGGCGAGCCGGGTCGCGAAGGTGACCGTGCGCGGGCCCTCCGGGCCGAGCGCCACCCATACGTGCCGGCGCCCGATCTCGTCACAGGTGCCCTCCACCAGGAGCCCGCCCGGCGCGAGGCGGGCACACAGCCGCCGCCAGACCGCGGCGACCTCGCCCTCGTCGTACTGGCGCAGCACATTCGCCGCCCGGATGAGGGCGGGGCGCTCGGGGAGCGGGATCTCGAACCCGCCGTGCAGGAAGGTCAGGCCCTCGCGCTCGTACGGCTTCGCCGCCGCGACCCGGTCCGGGTCGATCTCGATGCCGACCACGGACGTGCGCGGATCGGCGGTGCGCAGCCGGTGCAGGAGCTCGACGGCGGTCCAGGGCGCGGCGCCGTACCCGAGGTCGACGGCGACGGGGTGGTCGGCGCGGCGCAGGGCCGGGCCGTGGGTGGCGGCGATCCAGCGGTCCATGCGGCGGAGCCGGTTCGGGTTGGTGGTCCCGCGGGTCGCGGTGCCGATGGGGCGCATGAAGCGAGCGTAACGATCGCGCGGCGGGCGTCGGGCGGCGCGGGGCCCGGTCCGGTGGGCGGGTGCCGCCCGCCCGGAGTGCGGGACCCGCACTGCAATGATTTGGTAAAGCGGAAATGAAAGGAGCTATTCCGCTGTTGCAGCCGTTCGCAGGGGCTCGGGTCCCTTCGGTGTCATGCCCTGGATGAGGAGGACCGGACGACGTGAATCAGTACGTCTCCCGGCTCGGCAGCAGCCGTGTCGCACCGCGCCTCAGGTTCCCCGCCGCGTTCCCCGGCGGCCACCGCAAGCCCCGCCGCATCGCGATGCTCTCCGTGCACACTTCGCCCCTGCACCAGCCGGGCACGGGCGACGCGGGCGGGATGAACGTCTACATCGTGGAGCTGGCCAGGCGCCTCGCCGCGATCAACATCGAGGTCGAGATCTTCACCCGGTCCACCACCGGCGGGCTCCCCCCGGTGGTCGAGCTGGCGCCCGGCGTCCTGGTCCGGCACGTCGACGCGGGGCCGTACGAGGGCCTGGCCAAGGAGGAGCTGCCCGCCCAGCTCTGCGCCTTCACGCACGGCGTGATGCAGGCGTGGGCCGGCCAGCGCCCCGGCTACTACGACCTCGTCCACTCCCACTACTGGCTCTCCGGCCATGTCGGCTGGCTCGCCGCCCAGCGCTGGGGCGTCCCGCTCGTCCACGCCATGCACACCATGGCGAAGGTCAAGAACGCGGCGCTCGCGGCGGGCGACACCCCCGAGCCGGCGGCCCGCGTCATCGGCGAGACCCAGATCGTCGACGCGGCGAACCGGCTGATCGCCAACACCGCCGAGGAGGCGGACGAGCTCGTCCGCTTCTACGAGGCCGATCCCGGGTCCGTCGCCGTCGTCCACCCCGGGGTCAACCTGGACCGCTTCAGCCCCGCCGACGGGCGGGCCGCGGCACGGGCGCGCCTCGGACTGCCGAAGGACGCCCTGATCCCGCTCTTCGCGGGCCGCATCCAGCCGCTCAAGGCCCCCGATGTGCTGCTGCGGGCGGTCGCCGTCCTGCTGGACCGCGATCCCACGCTGCGTTCCCGGATGGTCGTGCCGGTCGTCGGCGGCCCGAGCGGCAGCGGGCTGGCCAAGCCGGAGGGGCTGCAGAAGCTGGCGGCGCGGCTGGGCATCGCCGATGTCGTACGGTTCCAGCCGCCGGTCGGGCAGGAGCAGCTCGCCGACTGGTTCCGGGCCGCTTCCGTGCTGGTCATGCCCTCGCACAGCGAGTCCTTCGGACTGGTCGCCATCGAGGCGCAGGCGGCGGGCACCCCCGTCGTCGCGGCGGCCGTGGGCGGTCTCCCGGTGGCGGTGCGGGACGGGGTCAGCGGCTTCCTGATACCCGGGCACGATCCGCAGGCGTACGCGCAGGCGCTGGCCAGGTTCGCCGACGCGCCGGAACTGGTCGCCCGGATGGGCGCGGCGGCCGCCGCGCACGCCCAGGGCTTCGGCTGGGACACCGCCGCGTCCGCGACCGCCGACGTGTACACGGCCGCGATGCAGGAACACCGCCGCCGCGTACGCTCGCTCCATGGCTGACGTACGCTCGCACCATGGCTGACGTACCCGGCGGAGCGGCACCGAGCGAAGCGGCGACGACGCGGGTCGCGCAGGTCATCGAGGCGACCCTGAAGGACGCCGGGCTCGAATGGGAGAGCCCCGGGCCGGGTGACTACGTGGTCAAACTGCCCGGCACGCGCAAGCTGTCCACCACCTGCTCGCTGCGCGTCGGCAAGCACTCGCTCTCCCTCAACGCCTTCGTCGTACGCCACCCGGACGAGAACGACGCCGCGGTCCACCGCTGGCTGCTGGAGCGCAACCTCCGCCTCTTCGGGGTGAGTTACGCGATCGACGGGCTCGGCGACATCTATCTGGTCGGCAAGCTGCCGCTCTCCGTGGTCACCCCGCAGGAGCTCGACCGGCTGCTCGGCACGGTCCTCGAAGCGGCCGACGGTTCCTTCAACACCCTGCTGGAGCTGGGCTTCGCGAGCGCGATCCGCAAGGAGTACGAGTGGCGGGTGTCGCGCGGCGAATCCACCCGGAACCTGGACGCGTTCACGCATCTGACCCAGCGCCCGGCCGGATGACCTGCGGGCCGCGGCGTGGCTGTGGGCCGCGGCGTGGCTGTGGGCCGCGGCGCGGCCGACCGGCCGGACCGAGGCCCTGCCGACCGGCCCAACTGATGGAACCCGCCTGAAGATTCACCGCTGCACGCCTCTTTCGTCGTGCGGCGGGGCCGTGGCATGCTCGCCGCCGACGCAGATATGAACGTCGTTCACATGGATGAAAGGCGGCTCGGATTCATGGCGCTCGGATACATGGCGGTCGAGGGGAACATCAGCAGGCGTGGGTTGCTGGCCGGTGCCGTGGCTGTCGCCGCGACGGCGGTCACCGGCACCACCGGCAGCGGCACGGCAGCCGCCGCGGAGGGCCGGGTGCCCGTCGGCGGATCGCGAGCGGCCACCCCGCTCTGGCGGGAGTTCGCCGCCGCCCCGTTCACCCATCCGCAGATCCCGTTCATCGGCCGGGCCGGCTACCGAAGCGGCTCCCGCCCGCCCCGCCGAACCGGCCGCGGCTTCGTTGCCGACGTCCGGCACTACGGCGCGAAGCCCGATGGCTCCACGGACGCCGCCCCCGCGATCAACCGCGCCATCGCCGACGCCGGAGAGCGCGGCGGCGGCACGGTACTCATCCCCGAAGGCACGTACCGCATCGACGACATCATCCGGATCGGCCACAGCGACGTGGTGGTGCGCGGCGCGGGCAGCGGGCGCACCAAGCTGTACGCGACCAGGAACCTCACCGAGCTGATCGGGACGTACGGCAGCCGGTACGGCGGCGACAAGTCCAGCTGGTCCTGGGCCGGCGGCCTCATCTGGCTCTGCCCGACGGACCGTTGGGCCTCGCTCACCGACGCGATCAGGGCGAAGTCCTGGCCCTTCGAGGGCTGGACCGGCAACCGGCGCGACGAGTGGCGGACGCTGACCACCGTCGCCCCCGCCCGCCGGGGCGACCGCTCGATCACCGTCCGGGACACGACGGGGCTGAGGCGCGGCGGGCTCGTCCTGCTCCGGCTCGCCGACGACGCAGGCCACACGCTCCTGGAGCACATGGCGGGCGGCGGCCCCGGTCCCGAGGCCTACTACTGGGACGACAAGACCAAGCTGACCTCGTACGTCCCCTACGAGTGGCCGGTCCGCGTCACCTCCGTGCACGGCCATCGGGTCACACTGGAGCGCCCGCTCCCGCTCGATGTCCGCCCCGAGTGGGATCCGCGGCTGACCACCCTCGTCACCCCGCTCACCGGCTCCGGCGTCGAGGGCCTCACGCTCGAAGCGGTCGAGACCCCGCAGTCGCCGCATCTGCTCGACAAGGGGTACAACGGGGTCGCCTTCCAGTGCGCGTACGACTGCTGGGCCGTCGACATCACCGTCCGCCACGTCGACAACGGCTTCGGCCTGATCGCCGCCTCCGCCTGCACCCTGCGCCGTACGAAGGTCGCCGGGCGCGGCTCGCACCATCCGTACTACTGCCGCGAGGGCTCGCACGACAACCTGATCGAGGACTTCACGATCGAGCGGCGCACCGTTCCCGCGCCCGCCGGGACGCAACTGCACGGCATCAACGTCGAGGGCCTGTCCAGTCACAACGTGTGGTCGCGCGGCGTGATGGAGATGGGGACGTTCGACTCCCACCGGGGCATGCCGTTCGCCAATGTCCGCACCGACATCACGGTGAACAACAACGGGCGGCACGGCGGCGACGCGAGCGCGGGGCCGCTCTTCGGCGCCCGCTTCACGCACTGGAACATCCGGGTCACCAACGGCCGGGCGGGCCTGATGCGGATCGACGGACTCGCCCCGTACAGCGCGACGGTCGGCATCAGCGAGGTGACGGAGTTCGACCAGATCGACGTCCCCGACTTCACCGGCGATCTGCACACCCGGCTGGAGGCGTACGGCACACCGGAAGCGGTGTGGCCGCCCAATCTGCACGACGCCCAGCGGGCCCTGACCGGCTGAGAGCCTGCCGGGTGACCTTCGATCGGAGGTCACCCGACAGGCTCCGAGGCCGACGGGAGGCGGGCGCCGCGCTCAGTCCCTTGTCCGCAGTGCCGACTCCACGTCCGCCAGGGCCGATTCGAGCTGCGGGGCGACCTCTGTCCACGCCCATTCCAGGTCCTCCCCGCAAGCGCGGCGCGGGACGGTCTCCACCAGCATGATCAGGTAGAGATAGCAGCGGTAGAGCGCCAGTCGCAGCCGCACGGACGTGCCGAACACCACCGGTCGTCCGCTGCCGTCCGCGTACCCGGCGAGGAAGTCCTCGTCTTCCTCCATGTTCCCGAACAGGGCGAGCGATACGAAGTCGGCGACCGGGTCGCCCCAGAACATCCGCTCGCCGTCGACGATCCCGCCGATGGTCCGCGCACCGGGCTCGCCGTCGACGAGAAGGTTGCCCTGCCACAGGTCGAAGTGGACCAGGGCGGGCCGCGCGACGTCGTCGAGCACGGGCGACGCGGCGGCGAGCAGGGCACGGATACCGGCCGTCGGGCGCGGCAGCCGGGCGCGGTAGGTGTCCGCGTCGGCGAGGACGGCGTCGGTCATCGCGGTGAACGCCTGCCGCCAGGACGGGGTCAACGGGCCCACCGCCAGGGAGGGGTAGCCGAAGCCCGCGGGGTTCGTGACGGCGTGCAGCCGGGCGATGATCCGCCCCAGGTCCTTCCTGAGCAGGCGCTCCTCGGCACCGGACAGGGTGTCGGCGGATGCGGCGCCGGTGAGTTCGTGCCAGGGGCGCCCCGGGCGGGCCGACATGATCACGTACGGGCCGGTCGGCGCGGCCGGGTCGAGCTCGCTGTGCAGGACACGGGGGACCGGCGCCGAACCGTCCGCGGAGGTGTAGAACGTGGCCTCGTTGACCAGCAGATCGCGCTCGTAGCCCATCAGCGTTCCGGGGGTCGAGGGCGGCGGTATCTTCACCACCTGCTCGCTGCCGTCCGTGAGTGTCACCCGGGAGACCGTGTTGAACGTGCCTCCGGCGAGCGGCGCGCATCGGGCGATCCGGTCCTCCGTCAGCCCAACGGAGCGGAGCACGGCCGAGGTTGTTCCGTCTGTCTGCATGGGAGCAATTGTGCCTCCGGGCCGGTCTCCGGGTCGGGCTCCGGTGCGGGTCGCGATGACGGACGGCGCCTTCACGGGATGATCACAGCGCCGTCACGATCGCATCCCATGCCCGACTTGATTGATCATCAAACCAATTTCCGCTCATAGAGTGAGCAAAACCGAACACCCAGCTCATAGAGACGGACCGGACCATGCGCTCCACCGCCGTACGCCGTACCGCTGTTGCCGCCACCGCGGTGTCCCTGGCCCTGCTCGCCACCGCGTGCGGCGGCGGCTCGGACTCCGGTTCCGGGGACAAGGGGGCGGACGCCAAGGGCAAGGAGTCCGCGGCCGCCGCGCCCGCGGGCAAGGCGCTGACCGCCGCCGAGCTGGAGAAGGCCGCGCTGACCCAGGGCGACGTCAAGGGGCACAAGATCTCCAAGGCCGCGGCCAAGGATGTGGTCTCCGCCGACGACATCAAGGTCGAGAAGGAGGTCTGCACCCCGTTCGCCGACGCGCTGATGGGTGCGCAGGTCGGTGAGCCGGGAGCGTTCACCAAGCGCACGGTCGTCAGCGAACCGAAGAAGAGCAGCCTGGACAAGCAGGACAGCGGGGACGCCGAGGAGGCGTTCAAGGCGGCGTTCGACATCACGACGACGCAGCTGGCCCTCGGTTCGTACGACGGCAGGGGCGCGCAGGAGTCGGTCGCCTCGCTGCGCACCGCGGCCACCGAGTGCGCCGGTGGCTTCGCGTTCACGGCGGCCGGTGAGAAGCAGAAGGTCAGCAAGATCACCGAGGAGCAGGTCAAGGGCGGCGAGGAGGCGGCAGCCTGGTCCGTTCAGGTGGAACAGGGTGGGGAGAAGGTCGAATTCAAGCTCGTGGCCATGCGTCAGGGCGCCTCGTTCGCCTCGTTCTCCTCGATGAACCTGGCAGCGATGGGCGGCGGCGGGGACTTCGAGCTGCCGACCGCGGTGGTCGAGGCGCAGGCCGCGAAGCTGGCCTAAGGGCTGTCCCGTAATCCCTGGTGGATCAGCGTGCGGCGTCAGATGCGGTGCATCGCAAGGCGGAGGGACGCCCGAATACTGGATGTATTCGGGCGTTCCGACAACGCGGCGAGGTGCCGTAGCTGTCGTCGCACGCCCGCCAGGGATTACGGGACAGCCCTAGGGGCGGACGAGTACGTGGCGTCCCGCACGTGAGTATTCGTACTCATGATCGGAGTTTCGCGCCCCGTGCAGGCTGGTAGTACCAGCCGGCGACGAGGAGCGAACATGTATGGGATCAGTCGACTCGGCCGGGGGGCGTCCGCGAGGAGCGGACGCCGCCTGAGCCGTTCCGCAGTGGGGCTCGCCCTGGCCTCCGTCACCGTGGCGGCGCTGACCACGGGCTGCTCGCTGGAGGACGCGATCTGCGGCGGCGGCGAGTACCCGGTCATGACGATCGGGGGCACCGGATCGGCCTGCGTGTCCGACGACGAGGACCCGCCGAAGGGGTACGTCCGGTACCCGAAGGGCAAGGTCCCCGAGCACGTGGACGACAAGTGGGACAAGTACTGGCGGACCCACAGCGTGGACAAGGACGGCCGGATCATCGAAGTCCCCGCCGGTTCCTAGGAGTCGGGCCGGCGCCGGTTCAGGGCAGCGGGACGAGCCTCACCACGGTGACGATCAGGACGGACCCGGAGACGTAATAGAGCACGATCGCCCCGGCGACCGTCGCCTCGCGGCGGTCGCGCTCGCTCTTGACGGCCGACGACCCGTGTCCGTACGGGTCGAGACCCAGGGTGCGGGCCATCTCGGCGCGGAAGGTCTCGCCGTCGCGCATCTTGGCCAGGGAGTCGTCGGCGGGCGGTGCGTAGGAGATACGGAAGCTCAAGCGACGCTCCGCCTCTCGGCCTCGTCCTGCGCCAGCCGGTCCAGGATCCGTTCGGCCTCGGGATCGGGTACGGCCTCCAGCATCCAGTGCCGCATCACGGCCTGGATCTCGTGCACACCCGCCTCGTTGATGGCGCGGTCGAACTCCTCGCGTCTCTCCTCGGGCAGTGTGGCCCGGATGGCCGGAATACTGTTGGGCACGTCGACTTCGGCACCGCCGACGAAGGTCTTCAGGGGCTCGCCCATGGTTGCTCTCCCCGCTCTCCTTGCTCTCCCCGCACGGCCCGTCCGGTCGGCTCCGCCCTTGCGAGGGCCGGTACTCGGGTCACCGTAGCGCCAGCGCCGACGACGGACACGGAGCCCACGCGATACGTTCGCCCCGTGACAGCGACATCATGGGACATATTGCTGATCGGTGGGGCTTCGGGCGTCGGCAAGAGCCGGGCGGCGGCCCAACTGGCCGGTGCATCGGACGAGTCGAAAGGGTTCGTGGTCGAGTTCGACGACGTCGTCAGCGCCGTCGAGGCCATGACGACAGCCGAACACCACCCCGCACTCCACCACTTCGACGGCATCCCCGACACGGCGCGGCTCACCGTCGACCAGGTGCTGGATCTCCAGATCGCCACCGCACGGGCCCTCGAACCCGCGGTGCTGGGCGTGGTCCGCAACCGCCTGACCGTCGACGTGCCCGCCGTGATCGAGGGCGACTACCTCACCCCGGCCGCCGCGGCGGAAGCGATCCGCGAGGGACGGGCGGCCGGACGCCGGGTACGGGCGGTGTTCCTGCACGAACAGGACCCGGACCGGATCACCGCCAACTACGCCTCCCGGGAGCCCGACAGCGGCGAGCAGCGGCACCGGGCACAGGTCAGTGCCGCGTACTCGCACTGGCTCGCCGACCAGGCGGCCCGGCACGGGCTGCCGGTGGTCGAGTGCCGCCCCTGGGACGGCCTCGCGGGGCGCGTGGAGCGGGCGTTGGGGTAGGGCGGGCCTGCCCGGCGGATCAGGGCCGGTGGACCGGCCGGCGTTGTCGGACCCCCGCCGTACGCTCGGGCCATGAGCGTTTCTGTCTACTACAGCGCCCGCCGGGCGGAGCCGCTGACCGGGGCCGAGTCCGCCGTGATCGAGCGCGTCGTCGCCGCCCGCAGGGAGTCCTTCCCGTACGACGACGAGGAGAGCCTGTACCTGTACGGCCCGGGTGACGGCGACGAGGACGACGAGATCGTCGCCGGGTCCACGAAACTGCCGAGCGACCCCGGCCGGTGGCTGCCGGTGACGGCCCATGTGCTCGACTCCGTCACCGAGCTGCGCCGCGCCGTCGGGGGAGCGCAGTGGCACGTCCACCTGGATGACGTCGACGTCCCGTGGGACGAGGGGGAGGGATACGTACTGCCCGGCATGCGCGACGCGACACCCGTCGCCGAACCCGGCGGCCTCCACGACGCCCCGGGCGGACAGGCGGGGTGAGGGGGCCGGGGCGGGCGCTTGCCCCGGTGCCGGTCGGCTTCATCGGGGTGGGCCAAGTACCTCGTCGGCGCTGCGGGGTTCTGTCCGCGGCTGTCGGTTGAGCTCGTGGCGCGTGATGGAGGATCGCCGGTAGACCTCCTTGCGGGCCCGCATGATGTTGCCGAGGGGCGCGTGCTCGGCGGTGACCCGCCAGGGCGTGAAGGACAGCGAGTCCATCTTCTCCAGGTTCTCCGGGCCGGAGATGTCCTGCCGCGGCAGCCGCAGCTTCGCCACGGTGACGGACGGCGAGAGCTGTTCGGGCCACTCCACGGTGGTGTCCTCCACCGGCATGCGCTCCAGGTCGGTGCAGAGCTGGACCTGGATGTCGAAGGCGTAGGGCCGTTCCTGCAGTTCGGCCTGGAGGGCCGGCCGGAAGACCTCCTGCGCGGAGGCCGGGTCGATGTCGCGGCGGACCACCGCGGCGGCGGAGGACGGCTCGGGGGTGATGCGCACCTTGGCGATGTAGTCCCCGTGCCGGACCGCGCCCATCGTCCAGTAGCTCGACAGCAAAAGGTTGGCCGGGGGAGTCTTCGACAGGCGCAGGAAGGCCAGGAATTCGTCCCACGCCCAGTTGTCCTGGTCCAGCGTGCCCTTTCCGGTCACGAAATCGGTGAAGAAGCGATGCGCGCCGGGCCGTCCCCGGGAGAAGTAGGCCGGCGCGTTCAGGAACAATTCCTGGATGAACAGATAGTGCTCGACCGTGTTGCAGAAGAAGATCGGTCCGTTGATGTTGGCGTAGTCGAATGTGCCTGTGTCCGGTTCGTCTTCCAGCAGGGTCGGGCCGGGGACGCCGAAGATCTTCAGCGCCAGTCCGGTGGCGGCGCCCAGTCGCGCGTCGGCTCCGGCGTGGGGCGAACCGTTGGAGAAGCGGATGAGCGCATCGTGGGTTCCCGGGGTCGCGTAGATGCCCTGGGCGTACTCGGGGGGAAGCCCGTCCAGGATCTCCACTTCCCCCCGGACCAGCCCGTAGCCCTTGGCGTGGGCGTCGCGCAGGGCCTGTCCGGTACCACCGGCCTCGACCGACTCGGCGATGTAGCTCTCGGTCTTCTCGATCACCGTCCGCAGGTTCTCGTCGAAGTGCGGGTCAGCGTCTTCGACATCAGGCGTGTAGCGGACGAACTGCGCTGCCATGACTTCGACCTCTCCTCGGAGAGCATGATCGGACCTGGGGGGTGGGCCTTGCCGTCAGTCCTCCAGTTCGGCGAGCCAGCGCAGGGCACGCAGACCCGGCAGGAAGCAGTACTCGCCACCACGGGTGACCACGAAGCCGGGCAGGTTCCGCAGGCGACGCCGGACCGGCTTCTCGGGGATGGTGACGGTGCCGGTTCCGCCGTGATGCCCGGCCACCGGGTCCTGCTCGCCGGGGTAGCCGATGAAGTTGCCGTCGTTGACCCACTCGGCCTTGATGAACTCGAACTGCCGTTCCAGGTGGGCCCCGATGAAGACTCCGACCAGGCCCCGGTCGGCACCGTCGTCCTCCAGCACGCCCTCGGGCAGCGGCGGCCCGTAGGTGGTGCCGCGACGGATGAGGCGGTGCATCCGTGCGTCGCCGATGATGGTGGAATCGCGGGGGTTGGTGCGCCGGATGTGCGCACCGGCGGGGCACCGGAAGCCGCGATCGTCGTTCTCCCGGTACAGGAAGTTGTTGACGCGGTGCGGATCGGCCGCCAGCTCCGGATCATCGTGCTCCGGCGCGAGGGTCAGCGGCGCCCCGCTGGGCCAGCGCCCGACCATCTTCGCCGCCAGGAGCGCCTCCTCCTCGGCGCCGGAGCTGTTCGCGCGCAGGTATCGGCGCCAGGCCGCCACATTGGTGTGGATCTTGCGGACGGCCACGTAGGTCCCGTTGCGCCCCAGCACATCGGGGCCGGGCATGGGCGGCAGGCTGCCGGTCTCGTCGGGGTAGCCGAGGATGAACTCGCCCGCCTTGATGGGGGTTTCCTGCGGGTTGGAGCCGGGCAGCCCGACGCCCTCGATGTTCGGGTGGCTGATGCCGTCACGGAAGCCGAAGGTGGTGCGCCCGGTCGGGAGCTGGCGTACCTCCTGCTGCCAGATCACCTGGACACCGGGGGTCTCCTCGTAGGCGAGACGGGCCCGCTCCAGTTCCTCCTCCAGCCGGGCCGTATCCGAGGAGAGCGCGCTCAACGCGATGTGGACATCGCCCGTTCCGAACGGTGCCTCCCAGTGGGCCGGTGCGCTCTCGCCCACGTCGCCGATCTTCTCCGCCCGAGCGGCCATGCCCTCACGGAACGCCCGCGGAAAGCTGTCCAGCGACTCCTGTGGCACCCCCAGGGCCCTCAGCCCCTGGTAGGTGAACGCCACAGCCACCCAGGCGTCCTGCCTCCGATCAGCGCCGGGCAGGCCACCCGAGGTCATGGGAATCAGCCGCCGCAGCAGGGCGCGCCCGGCCTGGCGGTCATCGACGCGCAGGAAGACGAACTTTCCCTCGTAGGGCACGGGCCGTGGACGCAGTGCCCCGCTCTGGACGTCGTCGATCTCGACGCGCCCGCCGGCCGTGCTGCTGCTTGCCGTCGCATTCATGCCTGCTCGTGCCTCCACATCGGTCGCCGCCCGGACAGCCCCGGCAGCGACTGGTCCGCGCCCGCCGACGCGGTCCACAGATGTGGGGTCGGCTCTGAGGGTCGGTCGTGTCCCGGTTCTAGGCCGAGGCTTCCGCCAGCAGCTTCTGGAAGGCCGGGGTGGCCACCAGCTCGGCGTTCGCCGGGTTGTCCAGCGCCGCCCGGAACTCCGGGGTGTCCAGCACGTCCTGGAACGCGTCGTCCACTCGCTGGTCCTTGTAGATCTGCTGAACGGTCAGATCGGGGTAGGCGCTGACGAAGACCCCCGCAGGCGCCTGGTGGGCGACGAACCAGTCCTTGGCTCCCGGATCGCTGACGCCGGGGAACCCCTCGCTGTGCGAGAAGACCTTGTCGAAGCGGGACCCGACCACCGTCTGGGCGAAGTCGTCGATGTAGGTGTCCCAGGAGCCGTCGAAGACGCTGGCGAACATGAACCGGGTGTCGTTGTCGAAGATCACGTGCCGTGCGTCATGCAGGGTGCCGATCTGGCGCACCGCTGCGTGGACCTTCTCGTCGTCCGCCGCGTCGGAGAGCGTGGCGAGATCCTCACGCAGGGCATCGGCCTCGCCCGGCTTGATCCTGGTGAAGACGGTGAACTCGCTGCAGACCCCGTCCGACCTGCCTGGCCGCTCGGGGTGAGCTGATCGGACCGCCCCTGTCGCCGCAGTCATCGTGAGATTCTCCTGCCACCGATCGATGCAAGGTCGCCAAGCGCCCGGAACATGGGACGCCATCGCCCTCACACATCAATCCTCACCACGGATGCGCTGCCTCGCATCTCGGCTCCTGGGCGCGACGTCATTGCGTTCCGTGCCGCGTCCGCTCCCGAGGACAGATCAGGCCGGGCGCAGGAGGATGGAATCGGGACAGGCCGAGTACGTCGGCGTCGCCCCTCCTGGCAGCCCCTCACGCGCGGCCCTGACCACAGCGGCGCAGCCGATCACGCAACCGCCCGTCGCGCCGCCCAGGCGGTCGTGGCACCCGCTTCCGAGTCCTGCTGCGGATCGCCACGCCGACCCCACAGGGAGGCAACCATGGGCCAGGTTCTCGGCGACGTACTGGGCTTCTCGGCCGCCGTCGCGGTCAGCCCGCTCCCGATCATCGCGATCATCCTCGTACTCGCCACGCCCCGGGGGCGTCTCAACGGAGTCCTGTTCACCGTCGGCTGGATCCTGGGACTCTCGGCACTGGGCGCGGTGATGCTGGCGATCGCTTCCCCCGCAGGTGCCTCCGCCCACAATCAGCCGGCCACCTGGGTGGGAGCCCTCAAGCTCGCTCTGGGCGTGCTCCTCGTCCTCTTCGGCGCTCGGCAATGGCATCGGCGTCCCAAGGATCCCTCGCAGGCCCAGCTGCCGAAGTGGATGGGCGCGATCGACCGCCTCACGCCGGTCAAGGTCTTCGCACTCGGACTGGCCCTGGCCGCGCTCAACGCCAAGAACGCCCCGCTGACCATCGCCGCGGGCGCCGCGATCGGCTCGGCCGGCCTGCCGGTCGGGCAGCAGATCGCATCCCTGGCCATCTTTGTCCTGATCGCCACCCTCGGCCTGCTGGTCCCGCTGGGAGTCTTCCTGCTCGGGGGAGAGCGGGCCAGGACCACCCTCGGCAACTGGAAGGACTGGGCCGCTCAGCACAATGTCGCCGTGATGGCCGTCCTGTTCTTCGTTCTCGGGCTGAAACTGCTCGGAGACGGCATCTCCGTCCTCAGCTCCTGACAGGCCTGCCGCCGTCTTCGATGCGGCCCGGTCCGGCTCCTCCCGCACCTGACGGCCGGCCTCAGCGCAGTGACAAGCCCCCTGCCCGCGGAGCGTCCGCAGGCAGGGGGCTTGATCGTTCCGGGCTACTTCTTGCCCTGGTTCTTCACGGCCTCGATGGCGGCCTTCGCCGCGTCCGGGTCGAGGTACGTGCCGCCCGGCTTCAACGGGCGGAAGTCGGCGTCCAGCTCGTAGACGAGCGGGATGCCGGTCGGGATGTTCAGGCCCGAGATGTCGGCGTCGGAGATGCCGTCGAGGTGCTTGACCAGGGCCCGGAGGCTGTTTCCGTGGGCGGCGACCAGGACGGTCCTGCCGTCGAGGAGGTCCGGGACGATGTCGTCGTACCAGTACGGCAGCATGCGGACGACGACGTCCTTGAGGCACTCGGTGCGCGGGCGCAGCTCCGGCGGGATCGTCGCGTAGCGCGGGTCGTCGCTCTGCGAGAACTCGGTGCCGTCCTCCAGGGCGGGCGGCGGGGTGTCGTAGGAGCGGCGCCAGAGCATGAACTGCTCCTCGCCGAACTCGGCGAGCGTCTGCGCCTTGTCCTTGCCCTGGAGGGCGCCGTAGTGGCGCTCGTTCAGCCGCCAGGAGCGGTGGACGGGGATCCAGTGGCGGTCCGCGGACTCCAGCGCGAGCTGCGCGGTGCGGATGGCGCGCTTCTGGAGGGAGGTGTGGAGGACATCGGGGAGCAGACCGGCGTCCTTGAGCAGCTCACCGCCGCGGACTGCCTCCTTCTCGCCCTTCTCCGTGAGGTTGACGTCCACCCAGCCGGTGAACAGGTTCTTCGCGTTCCATTCGCTCTCGCCGTGGCGGAGGAGGATCAGCTTGTACGGTGCGTCGGCCATGGGCCCGAGCGTAATCGAACCCGTACGGGCGCCGCGCGGCCGGTCACAGGGCGGACAGGGCGGTCGGAGCGGACGGCCGGGAGCGGACGATTGACGGCAGACGTCAATTGACTGGCGGAGCGGAATCCGGGATTCGTAACGTACGGAAAGCCACCGGGCCTCTTACCGATGATGTCCGTTCCGTACTTCCCTGGGGGGATTCCGTATGTCTGTCGCCGGTCTCAGACGGGCCGCACGCGAATCCGTGTCCGGGCTCCCCAGGCAGTTCTGGTGGCTGTGGACCAGCACGCTGGTCAACCGCCTCGGCGGGTTCGTCGCCACGTTCATGGCGCTCTACCTGACCCTGGACCGGGGCTACTCGGCCTCGTACGCCGGTCTGGTCGCCGCGCTGCACGGGCTCGGCGGGGTCGTCTCCTCGCTCGGGGCGGGGGTGATGACCGACCGGCTCGGCCGCCGGCCCACCATGCTCATCGCGCAGACGTCGACGGCCGCGTCCGTGGCCGTGCTCGGATTCATGGTCCATCCGGTGGCGATTGCGGCGGTCGCCTTCGTCGTCGGCATGGCCAGCAACGCGTCGCGGCCCGCCGTGCAGGCGATGATGGCCGACATCGTCCGGCCAGAGGACCGGGTGCGGGCCTTCTCGCTCAACTACTGGGCCATCAACCTCGGCTTCGCCGTCTCGTCGGCCGGTGCCGGGTTCGTCGCCGAGTACAGCTATCTCGCCGGGTTCCTCGGCGAGGCCGCGATGACGCTGGCCTGCGCCGTCGTCGTCTTCATGAAGGTGCCCGAGACGCGGCCGGAGAAGCCGGTGGTGTCCGGACGCACGGTCGACGACGGTGCGGAGGAGGTCCGGCTCTCGACCGTGCTGCGCGACGGAAGGTTCATGAGCGTCGTCGGGCTGTCCTTCGTCATCGCCCTGATCTTCCAGCAGGGGTACGTGGGGCTGCCGGTGGCCATGGGGGCGGACGGGTTCTCCAGCTCCGACTTCGGTACCGCGGTCGCCGTCAACGGGGTGCTGATCGTGGTGCTCCAGATCCCCGTCACCCGCTTCATCCAGCACCGCGATCCGCGCCGGCTGCTCCTCGTGTCGTCGCTGCTGGCGGGATACGGATTCGGACTGACCGCGTTCGCCGGGTCGGTCGCGGTCTACGCGCTGACCATCTGCGTCTGGACGGTCGCCGAGATCGTCAACTCGCCGATCCAGAGCAGTCTGGTCGTCCGGCTGTCGCCCGCCCGGGGCCGTGGCCGCTACCAGGGCATGTACACGATGTCGTGGTCCGCCGCCGCGCTGATCGCGCCGCTGATGTCGGGCCTGGTGATCGACCGTTTCGGGGCGCAGTGGCTGTGGGGCGCGTGCGCCGTCCTGGGTACCGGGGCCGCGCTGGGGTACTGGCTGCTGATGCGGAACCTGCCGGGGGCGGACGGGGCGGCGTCCGAGGGTAGCCGGGTCGCGGAGAGCGGCGGGGCAGAGCCCGCTTCCGGAGCCGAGGCCGCCGTCGAGCGGACGGGCTGAGAGCCGCCGCACCGCACACGGCGGCGCCCCGCGCGGAGCGGATCGGCTCCGCGCGGGGCACCGCCGGTATTCCGTGGCGGCCCGTCAGCCGCAGCAGCCACCGCACTGGCACGGGGCACCGGACTGGCAGCCGCAGCCGCAGCCCGAGCCGCAGCCGCAGGCGCCGAGCAGGGTCAGGTGCACCACTTCGGCGGGTGCCTCCTGCTGGGGGTCGGTAGTGGGGGAATCGGCCATGGTTCCTCCTCAAGGCGTACGACAGGGCCGTACGCCACAACGACGCGCGTACGACCGGGGCGTACGTACAAGGCGTGCCGCCCCACCCCATTTCATGCCCACCCCGGCGGGCGCATCAACGGCGCACATACGCAGAGACATTTGTGCGACCGGATGCGCCCACGCACGCCCATGCGCGCCGTGCGATGACGCGATTACGCGCCCTCCACCGGCGTCTGCTGCTGGATCTCGTCGGCGTGCTCGCCCGTCACCAGGTAGACGACCCGCTTGGCGACCGACACCGCGTGGTCCGCGAAGCGCTCGTAGTAGCGGCCGAGCAGGGTCACGTCGACAGCGGTCTCGATGCCGTGCTTCCAGCGGTCGTCCATCAGGTGCTGGAACAGCGTGCGGTGCAGCAGGTCCATCTCGTCGTCGTCCTGCTCCAGCTGGAGCGCCAGATCGACGTCCTTGGTGATGATCACCTCGGCGGCCTTGGCCATCAGGCGCTGCGCCAGCTGCCCCATCTCCAGGATGGTGGCGTGCAGGTCGTGCGGCACCGCCGACTGCGGGAACCGCAGCCGGGTCAGCTTGGCGACGTGCTGGGCGAGGTCGCCCGAGCGCTCCAGGTCGGCGCTCATCCGCAGGGAGGTGACCACGATGCGCAGATCCGTCGCCACGGGCTGCTGACGCGCGAGCAGGGCGATGGCCCGCGCCTCCAGGTCGTGCTGAAGGTCGTCGACCTTCTGGTCGGCGGCGATCACGCTCTCCGCGAGCTTGAGATCGGCATCGAGCATGGACGTCGTCGCCCGGCCGATCGCCGACCCGACGAGACGGGCCATCTCGACCAGCCCTTCGCCGATCGAGTCGAGTTCCTCGTGGTACGCGTCACGCATGGAAGTCCCTCTCCAGTCCTCTTCTTAAGGCCGGGGCCAGGTGCGAACCCCACGCTGCCACCCTGAGTGGCGTACGCGTCGGCTTCCGGCCGCCCAAGTGAACCAACCCTTGCTCCTCGGTGAACTCTGGGCGACGAGTGTTCGGATACGCACTCGGATGGCTGGGAGAGTCCTCCCGGACCCGCATAACCTTGACGTATGGACGTGAACGCGGCAGTCGCCGCAGCTGCGGCGATCGGCGGTGCATGTACCGGCGTGATCGCCATGCTTGCGTTCCGCTGGAGCGAGCGCGACCAGAAGAAGCCGACGCGAACCTCCATGCGGCCCGACAGCAACGCACCCCTGCCGCCCGGGGTGGACACGGTCCTGTCCGTGCTCAGCTCCTCGGCGGTCGTGCTCGACGAGAGCGACAGCGTGGTCAAGGCCAGCTCCGCCGCCTATGCGCTGGGACTGGTCAGGGGCGGACGGCTCGCCGTCGACGCGATGCTGAACATGGCCAGGGACACCCGCCGGGACGGTGAGATACGCCAGGTCGAGCTGGACCTTCCCCGGCGCGGTACGGGCCGTGGCGAGGCCCTCGCGGTCTCCGCCCGGGTCGCCCCGCTCGGCTCCCGGCTGGTGCTCCTGCTGGTCGAGGACCTCACCGAGGCCCGCCGGATAGAAGCGGTACGGCGCGACTTCGTCGCCAATGTCAGCCATGAGCTCAAGACCCCGGTCGGCGCGCTCTCGCTGCTCTCCGAGGCCGTGATGGACGCCTCCGACGACCCGGAGGCGGTGGAGCGGTTCGCGGGCCGGATGCAGATCGAGGCGACCCGGCTGACCAACCTCGTACAGGAGATCATCGACCTCTCGCGGGTGCAGAACGACGACCCGCTGGAGGACGCCGAGCCGGTCCGGGTGGACGAGCTGGTGGCCGAGGCCATCGACCGCTGCCGCCAGCAGGCCGGCTCGAAGCAGATCACCATGGCGGCGGGCGGCACCGCGGAGCTCCGTATCTGGGGCAACCGCGGCCAGCTCGCCGCGGCGCTCGGCAACCTCGTCGAGAACGCCGTCAACTACAGCCCCGCCCGCACCCGAGTGGGCATCGCCGCCAGGCGACTGTCCGTGCCCGGCGGGGACCAGATCGAGATAGCCGTGACCGACCAGGGCATCGGCATCTCGGAGAAGGACCGCGAGCGGGTCTTCGAACGCTTCTACCGCGTCGACCCGGCCCGCTCACGGGCCACCGGTGGCACCGGCCTCGGCCTCGCCATCGTGAAGCACGTGGCCGCCTCGCACGGCGGGGAGGTCACCGTCTGGAGCTCGGAGGGCCAGGGCTCCACCTTCACCCTGCGGCTGCCCGAAGCGGGCTCCGTACGGGAACGGGACCGCAGCTCGGGCGGACCGCCCGTCGTCAACGGCGACGAGGGCACCCGTGGACCCGCTCACCCCGAAACCCTTGAATCATTCCCTGCCCCGGAGGTCCTTCCGTGACCCGAGTGCTCGTCGTCGAGGATGAGGAATCCTTCAGCGACGCCCTGTCCTACATGCTCCGCAAGGAAGGCTTCGAGGTCGCCATCGCGGCCACGGGCCCGGACGGGCTGGACGAGTTCGAGCGCAACGGCGCCGACCTCGTGCTGCTCGACCTGATGCTGCCGGGCCTGCCCGGCACGGAGGTCTGCCGTCAGCTGCGCAGCAGGTCCAATGTCCCAGTGATCATGGTCACGGCGAAGGACAGCGAGATCGACAAGGTCGTCGGCCTGGAAATAGGAGCCGACGACTACGTGACCAAGCCGTTCTCCTCGCGGGAGCTGGTCGCCCGCATCCGCGCGGTGCTGCGCCGCCGCGGCGAGCCGGAGGAGGTCACGCCGGCCGCCCTGGAGGCGGGCCCGGTCCGGATGGACGTGGACCGTCACGTCGTCACGGTCGCCGGCGGCAAGGTCGACCTCCCGCTCAAGGAGTTCGACCTGCTGGAGATGCTGCTGCGCAACGCGGGCCGGGTCCTGACCCGCATGCAGCTGATCGACCGGGTGTGGGGCGCGGACTACGTGGGCGACACCAAGACCCTCGACGTCCACGTCAAGCGGCTGCGCGCCAAGATCGAGCCCGACCCGGGCGCTCCGCGCTTCCTGGTGACGGTGCGGGGCCTGGGGTACAAGTTCGAGCCGTAAACCGTCAGGTACGCGAACGGCGGAGGGCGCCTCCCTTTCGGGGGCGCCCTCCGCCGTTCGCGTCTCCGCGTGTCGCTGTCCCGCGTGCGGTCAGCGGGCCTCGGTCGAGGCGGACGCGGCGTCGGTCGGGTCGGTCGTGTCGCTCGCCGAATCCGCAGAATCCGCCGGTGCGCCGCCCGGCGCGCCGGCGGTCGCGGAACCGGTCGGCGTCGCCCCGGGCGACTCCTTCGGCGCCGGCAGCGTGCTCGGGCCGGAGTCCGTGAAGTAGCTCGTCGCCGGCACGACGAACGCGCCGAGCGGGATCTCGCCGGTCGAGCTGAACTTGAAGACGACGGGCTGCACATTGCCCGCCTGGGCGGCCTCGCGGCCGTTCTCGATCACGGCGGAGGCGTTGCCCTTGCCGCCGAGGACCACCGAGCCGCCGGCCGGGACCACGACCGGTCCGGCGCCCTTGGCGGCGTGCAGCTGCACCGAGGCGCTCGAACCCGGCAGCGTGACGGCCTCCAGGGTCTGCGCCTTCGTGCCGTTGTTGAACAGCGTCGCGGCGACGACGGCCGGGCCCTCGGCGGTGCGCTCGGGCTGGGTGACGACGTTCGCGTTCTGGACGCTGATGTCACCGATGGTGGTGGCAGCGGTGTCCGGCCTGACCTTGAGCGTCGCTGCGTCATTGCCCGCACCGCACGCGGCGAGCGAGGCGATCGAGAACACGATGGCGGTGGCGGCGAGGGCGCCGTGTCGAAGGCTGCGGCTCACGGCGGCGGCAACTCCTTGAACGTGTCGGACTGCGGACGGGAGGGGAGCGACGTAAAGCCGCCCTAAGGGTGTGTCAGCGGCCTTAGGCTACCGAGCCGCCCCGCCCGCCCCGCACCCGACCCGCCCCTAGGCCCTGTCCCGTAATCCCCGGCGGGCGTGCGGGCCGGGCGTGCGGGCCCGGCAAAGGCCTGCGGGCCGCGCATGCCGAAACGGGTCGACACATGCCGTTCACATATCGCCGGTGATCAATTCATGGGGCGTGGCGCATTCCGTGCGCATAACCGATCACGCCGGGCCGCTGATCAATTCCATTGATCAACGGCACTTACCGCCGTACGGGTGATCGATCTCCGAACGGAGTACGGAAAGTTCATCATCTGGAACCCGGCAAAACGGGACGTTCGGCCCCTTCGTGGGGTGGTTCAGATGTGTGAGACGTGTGTGTTTCGCCCTGCCCGCACAACGGCTCCGACCTGCGAATACCGTCCCCCGTGAGCCTTCCGCAGCACGTGCGTGTTGCTGTTGTCAAGCCCCGAGATATGCCCTGACCTGCGAAAACGCCATTCAGGAGAAGCAGTTCTCGTGTTACGCTTGATAGCCACGGAAGGGGTACCTGTCACATGACGTTCAAGGTTGGCGACACCGTGGTCTATCCCCATCACGGGGCCGCGCTGATCGAGGCTATCGAAACTCGCCAGATCAAAGGCGTGGACAAGACCTACTTGGTGCTCAAGGTCGCCCAGGGCGACTTGACGGTTCGTGTGCCGGCGGACAATGCGGAGTTCGTGGGTGTGCGCGACGTGGTCGGGCAGGAGGGGCTGGACCGGGTCTTCGAGGTGCTTCGCGCGCCGTATGCCGAAGAGCCGACGAACTGGTCCCGGCGCTACAAGGCAAATCTCGAGAAGCTCGCCTCCGGCGATGTCATCAAGGTCGCCGAAGTGGTCCGCGACCTGTGGCGTCGTGAGCGCGAGCGTGGACTCTCCGCAGGTGAGAAGCGCATGCTCGCCAAGGCTCGCCAGATTCTGGTGAGCGAGCTCGCTCTCGCGGAGAACACGAACGAAGACAAGGCCGAGGCTCTGCTCGACGAGGTTCTCGCGTCCTGAACCGGCTCGTGCCGGTCGTAATCAATGTGCCGCGGTGCCCGCTGACAACCGTATTCACGGTATGTCGTCGGGCGCCGCGGCATGTCCATATCAGGCCGCGGCATGTCTGGATTTCTGCGCAGCCTGTCCGGATTACGTTCCGACTCACCGATGCGTTGGCTTCATCGGCGATACCCCCGATACGTTGCTCGCGATCTTGTGCAGCCGATCCCGAGCGACCGGTGCGGCTTGTCCGACTTCGACCGGGTGTCACGGAAAGGGCCCGGTCGAGTCATGGCATGGCGCCCGGCTCGCTTGTGGCCATACCCATGTCGGCCGTGGAAACAAACATGCCGAAGCTTCGGAGTGCAACCGATGTCTGATCAATCGCGTCCGTACCGCACTGCCGCCGTGATTCCCGCGGCCGGCCGCGGTGTACGGCTCGGTCCGGGCGCCCCCAAGGCGCTCCGCGCGCTGGGCGGGACGCCCATGCTCATCCATGCGGTTCGGGCCATGGCGGCGTCCCGTGCCGTCTCCCTGGTCGTCGTCGTCGCACCGCCGGACGGCGCCCCCGAGGTCAAGAACCTGCTCGACGAGCACGCCCTGCCCGAGCGCACCGACTACCTCGTCGTGCCCGGCGGCGACACCCGCCAGGAGTCCGTGCGGCTCGGCCTCGACGTGCTGCCGGCGGACATCTCCGTCGTCCTCGTCCATGACGCGGCGCGCCCGCTGGTGCCCGTCGACACGGTCGACGCGGTGATCGAGGCGGTACGGGACGGGGCGCCCGCCGTCGTCCCCGCGCTGCCGCTGGCCGACACCGTCAAGGAGGTCGAGCCCGGTGCGCCGGGGGAGCCGGAGCCGGTGCTCGGCACGCCCGTGCGGGCCAGGCTGCGCGCGGTGCAGACCCCGCAGGGCTTCGACCGCGACACGCTCGCACGGGCCCACACCGCCGTCGCCGTCAGCGGCGAGGGCGCCACGGACGACGCGGGCATGGTGGAGCAGCTCGGGGCGCCCGTCGTGGTCGTACCCGGGCACGAAGAGGCGTTCAAGGTGACCCGGCCGCTCGATCTGGTGCTGGCCGAGGCGGTACTCGCACGCAGGAGGGCGAACGATGGCTTCTGAGGAACGGACCGGGCCCGTGATCCCGCAGGTCGGGATCGGCACCGACATCCACGCCTTCGAAGAGGGCCGCGAGCTGTGGTGCGCGGGGCTGCTGTGGGAGGGCGAAGGGCCCGGTCTGGCCGGGCACTCGGACGCCGACGTCGTCGCGCACGCCGCGTGCAACGCGCTCTTCTCGGCCGCCGGGCTCGGCGACCTCGGGCAGCACTTCGGCACCGGGCGGCCCGAGTGGTCCGGCGCCGCCGGTGTGACCCTGCTGACCGAGGCGGCGCGGATCGTGCGGGCCGAGGGCTTCGAGATCGGCAATGTCGCCGTCCAGGTCGTCGGCGTACGGCCGAAGATCGGCAAACGGCGCGACGAGGCGCAGAAGGTGCTTTCGGCCGCCGTGGGGGCGCCCGTCTCGCTCTCCGCCGCCACCTCCGACGGGCTCGGCTTCACCGGGCGGGGCGAGGGCATCGCCGGGCTCGCGACCGCGCTGGTCTACCGCACCGGCTGACCCCGGCACGGCCCTGGCCTGCCGGTACTCCGGGGCCAGACCTTGTTGCACATCGCTTGCACATGCGCTGGTGCGGCAAGCGATGTGTTGTACGAGGACGGTGGACCCGCGGATGAGCACGATGGCCGAGGCGCCGGCGGCGGCCGGAACCGGCGGGTAGGTGCTGCGCACCGCCACCCCCGCCGACCTCGGCGGTGCGCGGGCCGTGATGCTCGCCGCCGTGCCGCTCGCGGGTGCCGCGCTCGCCCTGACCCTTCCGGTGGGCAGGAGCGGGAAGCGGGAGCGGCGGAACGTGGTTGGGGTACGGGTGGAGGCATCACCGACCCCACCAGGAGGACGTACGCCATGACCGCCGCACTCTCCGCAGAGCTCAAAGCGCTTCTCGACACCCCCGTCTTCGTCACCGTCGTCACCATCCAGCCCGACGGCAGCCCCCAGGCCTCCCCGGTCTGGGCCAAGCGCGACGGCGACGACGTGCTCATCTCGACGGCGGTGGGCCGCCGCAAGGAGCAGAACCTGAACCGTGACCCGCGGGTCTCCGTCGTCGTGCAGCCCTTCGCCGCCCCGTACACGTACGCCGAGATCCGCGGCACCGCCGCCCTGACCACCGAGGGCGCCGAGGAGCTCATGGACGAGCTGTCCGTGAAGTACACCGGCAAGAAGTTCGTGGAGTTCAACCCCTCGGCCGCCGCCGACGACGCCGAACGCGTGGTCGTCCGGATCACCCCGCGCAAGGTCGTCGGAAGCATCTGAGACGCCCCCGCGGTCACAAACTCGTCCCCGCGATCCCCAAGGGGTCGCGGGGCACTGGTGCGCGCCCACTACCCTTGAGGCGTGACTATTCGCCTGTACGACACCAGCGCCCGGCAGATCCGTGACTTCGTACCGCTCACAGCGGGCTGTGTCTCGATCTACCTCTGTGGCGCGACTGTCCAGGCCGCCCCGCACATCGGGCACATCCGGTCCGGGCTGAACTTCGACATCATGCGCCGCTGGTTCGAGTACCGCGGCTACGACGTCACGTTCGTCCGGAACGTCACCGACATCGACGACAAGATCATCGCGAAGTCCGCGGAACAGGGCCGCCCCTGGTGGGCCATCGGCTACGAGAACGAGCGGGCGTTCAACGCCGGCTACGACGCGCTCGGCTGCCTCCCGGTCACCTGCGAGCCCCGTGCCACCGGCCACATCCCCGAGATGATCGAGATGATGCGCGGCCTGATCGAACGCGGTCATGCCTACGCGGCCGACGGCAACGTCTACTTCGACGTGCGCTCGTTCCCCGGCTACCTGGAGCTGTCCAACCAGGACCTGGACGACCTCCGCCAGCCGTCCGGCGACGGCGAGACCGGCAAGCGCGACCAGCGTGACTTCGCGATGTGGAAGGCGTCCAAGCCGGGCGAGCCCAGCTGGGAGACCCCCTGGGGCCGCGGTCGCCCCGGCTGGCACCTGGAGTGCTCCGCCATGGCGCACAAGTACCTCGGCACCGCCTTCGACATCCACGGCGGCGGTATCGACCTGATCTTCCCGCACCACGAGAACGAGATCGCCCAGGCCAAGGCGTACGGCGACGAGTTCGCGAAGTACTGGGTGCACAACGGCTGGGTCACCATGTCCGGCGAGAAGATGTCGAAGTCGCTGGGCAACTCGGTGCTGGTCAGCGAGATGGTCAAGGCATGGCGCCCGATCGTGCTGCGCTACTACCTCGGCACCCCGCACTACCGGTCGATGATCGAGTACAGCGAGGAGGCCCTGCGCGAGGCCGAGTCCGCGTTCGCGCGGATCGAGGGCTTCGTCCAGCGCGTCACCGAGAAGGCGGGCGAGACGGTCGAGCCCGCCGCCGAGGTGCCGCCGGCCTTCGCCGAGGCGATGGACGACGACCTGGGCGTCCCGCAGGCCCTCGCGATCGTCCACACCACGGTCCGCCAGGGCAACTCCGCACTGGCCGCCGACGACAAGGAAGCGGCGGTCGCCCGGCTCGCGGAGGTCCGCGCGATGCTCGGCGTCCTCGGCCTCGACCCGCTCGACGAGCACTGGGCGGGCGAGAGCGACCGCGGCGACGATCTGCACGGCGTCGTCGACACCCTCGTACGTCTCGTGCTCGACCAGCGCCAGTCGGCCCGCGAGCGCAAGGACTGGCCCGCCGCCGACGCCATCCGCGACCAGCTCAACCAGTCCGGACTCGTCATCGAGGACAGCCCCACCGGACCACGGTGGACACTCGGCCCGCGCCAGTAGTCCCCACCATGTGCCGCCCGGCGTTCCGGGCGGCACACTTTCACTTATACGCACGCATGTCTGAGAAGCAACGAAACAGGTAGGTCATGGCCGGGAACAGCCAGCGCAGGAACCGCCGCACGTCCAACAAGAAGGGCGCGCAGGTCGGCAGCGGTGGGCAGCGACGCCGTGGCCTCGAAGGCAAGGGCCCGACGCCGCCCGCCGAGGCCCGTAAGAAGCACAAGAAGAACCGCATCGCGACCGCCAAGGCCAAGCAGGCCGCCAACCGCCGCCCCGCCCCCCGGCGCGGCGGCGTCAAGGGCACGTCCGAGATGGTCGTCGGCCGCAACCCGGTCTACGAGGCCCTGCGCGACGGCGTCCCGGCGACGACCCTGTACGTCCAGCAGTACATCGACAACGACGAGCGCGTCCGCGAGGCGCTCCAGCTCGCCGGCGCGCGCGGCAACATCAACCTGATGGAGGCCCCGCGCCCCGAGCTGGACCGGATGACGAACGGCCTGAACCACCAGGGCCTCGTCCTCCAGGTCCCGCCGTACGAGTACGCACACCCGGAGGACCTCACCGCCGCCGCGTACGACAACGGCGAGGACCCGCTGATCGTCGCCCTCGACGGCGTCACCGACCCGCGCAACCTGGGCGCGATCGTCCGCTCCGTCTCCGCGTTCGGCGGCCACGGCGTGGTCGTGCCCGAGCGGCGCGCGGCCGGGATGACGGCGGGCGCCTGGAAGTCCTCGGCCGGCACGGCGGCCCGTACGCCGGTCTCCCGCGTCACGAACCTGACCCGGGCCCTGGAGGGCTACCAGAAGGCCGGCCTCACGGTCGTCGGCCTCGCCGCCGACGGCGAGCACACCGTCGAGGACCTGGCGGAGCTCGCCGGACCCGTCGTCATCGTCATCGGCAGCGAGGGCAAGGGCCTCGGCCGCCTCGTCGGCGAGACCTGCGACTACCGGGTCCGCATCTCGATGCCGGGCGGCGCGGAGTCGCTGAACGCCGGTGTCGCGGCCGGGATCGTCCTGTACGAGGTCGCGCGGCGCCGGGCCTGAAGTCCACCCGGCCGGGGGGCGGCCGACCGGGGCCTGTCGCCGGACAGGCCCCCGGCGCCCCCCGCCGGACCCCATTGACGGGCCTCGGACACATCGGGCCCGTCAAGGCAGTGTCCTAAACACACATCACTCGGTTAGATGAGTGTGGACACCAGAACGCCTCGGTTCGACGAACAACCAGCCCTGAGCATGGCCAAGGTGGACTGCGACCCTGCGCAGGTCATCGTCAACCACGCCAGCTTCCGGGTGCAGCTCGCCCCCGGCCAGCGCCCGCGGCTGCGCGGTCTGGCCCCTGCCGGCGCGCCCAGGATCCCCGCCATGAGCGGCGCAGGAACGGGCCGCGGCAGGCGCTCGCCCGTCGTGTGGAGCGGCAGGTCCGCCCCCGGCGACCCCGGCGCCACCGGGCTCCTCCAGGCCGTACGGAACTCCACCGCGGGCCGCCCGGCCGCCGGGTACGACCCCTACGCGCCCCCGGGATACGACGGCGGACACGGCACGGGCGGCACCCAGGTCATCGATCTCCTCGAAGAGACCCAGCCCACCCCCGTCATCACCGCCCCCCACCAGCCGGGCCGCTACGACAACGGCCCCCTGCTGCCGCCCATGCGCCGGGCGGTCGGCGCCTACGACTCCGCCGACAGCGGCCGGTACCCGCAAGCGGCGTACGACGAGGACGGCTTCGACGAGGAGACCGCGGACCGGAGCGGGCGCCAGAACAGCGACTCCGTACGCCACGCGTACTACCCCGGCCGCCGGATGAACCTCGGCGTCGTGCTGCTGCCGCTGCGGGTCTTCCTCGGCTTCATCTCCATCTACGCCGGCATGGGCAAACTCTGCGACCCCGTCTACTTCGACGGCGGCGAACGCGGCTCCATGGTCAAGTGGCTGACCTCGCTGCACCCCTGGGCGCTGGCCGAGCCGCTGCGCGACTTCGCGCTCTCCCACCCCGTCGGCGCCGGACTCAGCGTCGCCTTCCTCCAGGTCGTCGTCGGCGTCCTCACCGTCCTCGGCCTCTGGCAGCGGGTCGCCGCCTCGGTCGGCGCGCTGCTGTCCGCCGCGCTGCTGGTCACCGTGAGCTGGCGCACCGTCGCCGTCTACGACGCGCCCGACATCATCTACCTCGCCGCCTGGAGCCCGCTGATCATCGCGGGCGCGCCGGTCTACTCCGTCGACGGACGGCTCGCCGGTGAGGCCTGGCGCAGGCTCGGCCCGCGCTCGGCGATCTGGGACCTGCGCCGCCGGGTGCTGCGCCGGGGCGCCCTCGTCGCCGCCGTCGTCGTCGGCCTCACCCTTCTCGTGGGCTCCGTGCTCGGCGGCGCGGTCCGCTCCTCCGGGGTCGTCACCGTGCCCGGCCCGAACGGCGACCCGACCAACCAGCTCCCCGGCTCCCCGCTCCCGCAGGAATCCCACAGCGGCCGGGCCTCGCACACGCCGGAGGGCCGACGCCCCTCGCCGACCCGGAGCGGCGCCGCCACGACGCCCTCCACCGCGCCGTCCACGCCCGCCGCGGGCACCGTACGCGAGTCCGGCCAGGCGGCCGGTGCCGGACAGCCCAGCCAGACCCAGGGCACCGGCCGGCAGACCCCGCAGCAGACGGCCCCGCAGCAGCCCCCGTCCAGCAGTTCCGGCCCGTCGTCCTCCGGCACCACCGGCACGGGCGGCGGTTCCACCGGCGGCTCGGACGGCGGCGACTCCACCGGCGGTACGTCCGGCGGCGGGCAGAACCCGATCGGCGGCCTGCTCGGCTGAGCCGCCGGGCCGGCGTCGGCGCACGACGAAGGGGCGGTCACCGGATTCGTACCGGTGACCGCCCCTTCGTCGTACGCCCGGGGCTCCGCTACTGCCCGTCGAGCTCCTTGGCGGCCTCGGTGAGGTCCTTCGCCGTGTCGATGGCCCGCCAGTACGCGCCGTGCGGGAGCGGGTAGCCGGCCAGCCTGCGCTCGCGGGCCAGCCGGGGGAACGTCGTCCGCTCGTGGTCGCCCCGGTCCGGCAGCAGCGTCGTGAACTCCGGGGAGAAGACGTACACACCGGCGTTGATCAGATACGGCGAGGGCGGCGACTCGATGAAGTCGGTGATGTGCCCGAACGCGTCCGTCTCCACGGCACCCCACGGGATACGGGGACGGGCCAGGGCCAGTGTCGCGGTCGCATCGCGTTCGGTGTGGAACGCGGCCATCTCGCGCAGGGAGAAGCGCGTCCAGATGTCGCCGTTGGTGGCGTACCAGGGCTGCTCGGGGTCGGGCAGCCGGGCGGCGGCGTACTTCAGCCCGCCGCCGCGGCCCAGCGGCTCGGACTCCACGACGGTCGTCACGCGCAGCGGCAGCACCGCCGAGTCCAGCCACTCCTGCAGCACCTCGGCCAGATGACCGCACGACACCACGGCGTCGGTCACGCCTTCGGCGGCCAGCCAGGAAAGCTGATGGCCGATGATCGGAGTCCCGGTGCCCGGGATCTCGACCATCGGCTTGGGGCGGTCATCGGTGTACGGGCGCAGCCGCGATCCCTGGCCACCCGCCAGGACCACGGCCTGCGTCGGATACGTATGCATGCCAGGCACGATATGCGGTGCCCGGCACGGCCGGTCAGCTGAACCGGGCGACGCCCGAGGCGAAGGACGTGTCGCAGACGGGACGCGAGAACCGGTGGGCGTGCGTGGGGCCGTACTTCTCGACGGCGGCGCGGCCCAGTGCCCTGGCGATCGACATGCAGTGCCGGGCGAGCGAGGGGCGGCCCTCGACGGAGCGCTGGAGGTCGGTGAGCGCGACACCCGGGTCCTTCTCCCGGAGCTCCAGCAGCAGCCGGTCACGGAGGGCGTCCTGCGGGGTGCGCGTCTTGGCGCGCTTCGAGATGTCGTGGGCCGACGCGGTCAGGACCTGCGGCTCGGAGTTGTGAGCTGCCCACGGCACGCTGGTGACGGCGAGGGTCCCGGAGAGGACCATCACGACGGGCAGTACGAAGGCGAGGGATCGGCCGATGCGGCGCGCAGTGTGGGTCACGCAGCGAGCGTAGCGGGCAGTAATGATTTGGCGACATCTCGTCACCCTTGAGGGGGATGGTTCGAGGGTGCTTTTCGAATCGGGTGTTGACGAACGGTGGCGAAATGACCGGTGTGCCGGGGAATCCGGCGCCGTACGGGTCCAAACCCGCTCGTGCTCCATGGCGCGCGAACGGCCCCGCACGCAGAACGTGCGGGGCCGCTGTGGCGCGGGTGTGCGGGGCGTCAGTCGGTGAGACGCTCGCCCGTCGACGTCGCGAAGACGTGCAGCTCGTCCGGGCGCGGCACGACGTGGAGCTTGGTGCCCTTCTCCGGGACGGCGCGGCCGCCGACGCGGACGACCAGGTCCTTGTGCTCGCCACCGACCTCGGCGGCGCCGTAGACGAAGCCGTCGGCGCCGAGCTCCTCGACGACGTTGACCGAGACGGCCAGGCCGGCCGGCGCGTCGGCGCTGTCCTTCGACAGGGACTTCGCGGCGGCGCCACCGTGCTCGACGATGTCGAAGTGCTCGGGGCGGATGCCGACCGTGACGGTGGTGTCACCACGGTCCGCGGCGGCGGTGAGCGCCTCGCGGGAGACCGGGACGACGCTGTTGCCGAACTTCACACCGCCGTCGGTGATCGGGACCTCGACCAGGTTCATGGCCGGGGAGCCGATGAAGCCGGCCACGAAGAGGTTCGCAGGCTTGTCGTACATGTTGCGCGGCGAGTCGACCTGCTGGAGCAGACCGTCCTTGAGGACCGCGACCCGGTCACCCATGGTCAGGGCCTCGACCTGGTCGTGCGTGACGTACACGGTCGTGATGCCCAGACGGCGCTGGAGCGAGGCGATCTGCGTACGGGTGGAGACACGGAGCTTGGCGTCGAGGTTCGACAGCGGCTCGTCCATGAGGAAGACCTGCGGCTCACGCACGATGGCACGGCCCATCGCGACACGCTGACGCTGACCACCGGAGAGCGCCTTCGGCTTGCGGTCCAGGTACTCGGTGAGGTCCAGCATCTTGGCGGCCTCTTCGACCTTCGCCCGGATCTCGGTCTTGTTGACCCCGGCGATCTTGAGCGCGAAGCCCATGTTGTCCGCGACCGTCATGTGCGGGTACAGCGCGTAGTTCTGGAACACCATGGCGATGTCCCGGTCCTTCGGGGGCAGGTGCGTGACGTCGCGGTCACCGATGCGGATCGCGCCGCCGTTGACGTCCTCAAGACCCGCGAGCATGCGCAGGGAGGTCGACTTGCCACAACCGGAAGGACCGACGAGGACGAGGAACTCACCGTCCGCGATGTCGATCTCGAGCTGGTCCACGGCCGGCTTCGTGGAGCCGGGGTAGACGCGGGACGCCTTGTCGAACGTGACACTGGCCATGCTGGATCTTCTCCTCCACCGGCAGGAACGTGCCGGACGATCCGAGTGCGGGAGTGGTCTGGTCCACTTGAGTGAACCTTCAGCGACGCTACCTGGCCATTTCGAATCTGTCAGTAGTTCGACGGGCGCGAAATTTCGGGACCGCGCAGGGTGCGGCGTTGGTTACACTGCTCCGGCATGCCTCCTTAGCTCAGCTGGCCAGAGCAACGCACTTGTAATGCGTAGGTCGTCGGTTCGAATCCGACAGGGGGCTCTGGGAAACCCCAGGTCGGGCACCAGCTGACCTGGGGTTTTGTGTTGCTCGGGGGCGTGGCGGGCGTACGGCTGAGGGAAAGCGGGACGGCCTGCGTGAGCGGCCTTGAGGCGGCGCCTCGTCTCCTCCAGGTCAGGAAGGGGCAGCCTGGCGTGGCTGACTCGGCGATCAGCTGGACGCCCTCGGAGTCGTCGGCGTCAGCGAGTACGCCATCCGTGACTTCAAGTCGTGCACGGCCCAATGCGTACGATCTGGCGCATGGGTGGGCTCAGTATGAACTCGCTGTACTGGGGCGGATATGGCGTGGCGATGGCGACCGCGCTCATGGTGGGCTGTCTGGCGATGGCATCGACGGCACCGCTCCTTGTCGCCGCCGCGTTGGTCGCCGTCGCGGCGGCGATGTTTCCCGCGCTGTGGTCGCCGCGCACAGCACACTGGGTCCCGGCCATCGTGTTGGGCGCCTGCGCGGTGTCCCAGGTGGCCACCTTCGTCTTCCAGGGGCCGGTTGCCGGTGAAGCGGAGACCTGGTGGCTGGTGGAGAGCGTCGGCTTGATGGTGCTGGTGGTGCCGGCGGTGCGCAGGCCCCGTGGACGCACTGCGCTGCTGCTCACAGTGCTCCTGACCGCGACCATCACGGAACTACCGCTGCGGATGGTGCTGAGGATGGATCCACCGGCTACCTTCGAGCAAGCCGTCAAGCTCTGTCTGGCCTGGCTGCTGTTGGCCGCGGCGGCCAACGGCATTGGCTGCCATCTGCGGGTTCTGGACGCGCGCGGCAGCGCGGCGCTGGCTGCTGAACGACGGACCCAGCGACTCGAACTCGCCCGGGATCTCCACGACTTCGCCGCCCATGACGTGACGGGGGTGGTGGTCCTCGCGCAGGCCGCCCAGGTCCTTGTGGACCAGGACCCGAAGCGGGTCGGGGAACTGCTCACGCACATCGAAGAGGCGGGCAGGCAGGCTCTGTCCTCGCTGGACCGCACCGTGCACGTGTTCACCGGTGACGACGCGGCGACGGTCCGGCACGGGCGGCAGGCCGGGGAGACGGCCGATGCGGGCGGCGACGCGCTCCGCCCGCGTCCGCGGGATCTGGACGGGCTGAAGGCGTTGACCGACCGGTTCGCCCGCACGGGCGGTGCGGCGGTGCGGCTTGATCTGGCCGACGGCGCCTTGGTCGACCTCCCGTGGCGCGTCAGCGAGTTGGGATACCGCGTGGTGGTGGAGGCGCTCACCAACGTACGGCGGCATGCCCCCGGCGCGTCCGAGGTGTGCATAGCGGTGTCCCGTGCGCCGTACGGCGGCATGGACACGCTCAGCATCACCGTGATCGACGACGCGCCGGACGTCGGCTCGGAGGAGGACTCGGGCGAGCCCGGGGAGCCTGAGCGGCTGGGCGGTGGGACCGGCCTGGCGGATCTTCGAAGGCGCGCGGCGGACATGGGGGGTGAACTCGCCGCGCATCCGCACCCTTCGGGGGGCTGGCGGGTGAGCGTGCTGCTGCCCCTGGTGGCATCGGGGCCTGGCAGGGGTGACGAACAAGACCGGCCGAACGGCTGATGCCACGGAAGCAGGCGCTGAGCGACTATGAAGGGGCCGGCTGAGGGACACGGTCCGTCCCTGATCCGGTGATACACCCACGCGGGAAATTACTGGTCAGGAGATTCGGGGGGATCTTCCAGATGATTCGCATTCGCATGTCTGCCGAGGATCTGACGTGTATTCGTATCGGCTCGGGCCTTGGTCCGGAAATCGAGGCGATTTTCGCGCTGGAAGTCTTGCAAGGGAGTGCGAACCACTTTCAAGCGTGGCGGAACGGCGTGCGTAAACGGCTCTCCTTGCAAGGGGATTTGGCGGCCCGTCTCGATGACCTGGTTCGGACGCCAGGATTGTTCCGGGACGTCCTGAGGGCCTGGACGGGCGACAACGACATGGCATCGGGTGAGAACACAATGCCTCTTCGGTCGCACGCCGAGGCAAGAGAATTGGTACGGGATTTCTGTCGTGTGGCCATGGCGCCCGGCTGGCCCGAGATTCAGGCGCGCATCGACGCCGAGACGGACGCTTGCCGGCAGATCGCGGGCAGTGCCGGAGTGAAGACGCTGCTGAGCAGCTTGCATCCACGAATTCGCTGGCGGGGCCGGTGCCTTGAGATCCCTGCGGACGAGCCGAGCGAGGTCGTCCTGGACGGACGGGGGCTGGTACTCGCTCCCTCGCTCTTCCTGCAGACCGCGGGAGAGATGCTGATGAACGCCGAGGGGGCCGGGAACAGCGTACCGACGCTGGCCTTCCCGGTGCGGTTCGACCCGCGCCGGGAAGTTCTGCTGACCGGCGAGTCCGACGGCGCCATCGCCGCACGCGACAGACAGCAGTCGCTCGGGGCGCTCGTCGGGCGGACCAGGGCCGCGCTCCTGCGCGCCGTGCTCGACGAGTCCACCACCAGCGAGCTCGCCGACTCGCTCGGGGTGACAGCCGCAGCGGTGAGCCAGCATGCGGCCGTCCTTCGATCAGCCGGACTCATCACGAGCCGTCGCAGCGGCAGCAGCGTGCTGCACACGGTGACGATGCTGGGCCTGCATCTGTTGCGTGGCGAGAGCGCCCGGCGAGCCGGTCGTCGAACCGCCTCCGGTGCCCGGCTCACGGCCCGGGTCTGAGGCCCGCTTCCCAGGCCCAGGCGGCGATTTCCACCCGGTTGCGCACTCGCAGCTTGCGCTGCAGGTTGCTCAGGTGGGACTTGACGGTGCCCAGTGAGATGAAGAGTTCCGCGCAGATGTCGGCGTTGGTGAGCCCTTCGGCCACCAGGGTGGCGATCTCCTCCTCGCGAGCGGTCAGAGGTTCCACCGGTTCGTACGGGCGACGACGCGGTTCGGTGTAGCGGCGCAGCAGCCTCATCGTGATCTCGGGGCTGATGAGCGCGTCGCCGGCGACCGCGGACCGTACAGCCTCGGCGAGCAGCGCGGGCCCGGAGCGTTTCAGGAGGAAGCCGCACGCGCCGTAGCGCAGTGCGGTGTGCACGTATTCGTCGAGGTCGAACGTGGTCACCACGACGACCTTCACTTCGGGGGCGACGCCGACCAGTCGGCGGGTCAGTTCCAGGCCGTCCATGCCGGGCATGCGGATGTCGGCGAGCAACACGTCCGGTCGCAGTTCCCGGACGGTCTCCAGTGCGCTGGGTCCGTCGGCGGCCTCGGCCACGACCTCCAGGTCCGCCTCGGCTTCCAGGATGTGCCGGAAACCCTCGCGGACACTCGCCTGATCATCCGCGACCACTATGCGCGTCTTCATGATCGCATCATGCCACGGAGGGTGTGCGCCGATGGCTGCTTGTTATGGCCGCGGTAATTGATTCATGGTGGCGCTCATCGCGCTCGCCCATCGCTGTACCTCGCCGCGGCCGTCTCTGACTTGGTGAATTTAGAGACCACTAAATGGTGTTGGTGCGGAGGTTCGGGATGGGGAATCGTAAGTGTCTTCACCGAGGCGCGGAAGTTCGGAGAAGGAGAAAGGGGGGTGGGTGTCTTATGGGTGAGAGATACGAGTCCTGTGCGATTGCGGATCCAGCGTGGTACGAGGCGTTGGAGCGATGTGGCGACGAGGAGACCGTTCTCGACGCTCCGTTCAGCTCGTACTCCCTCCTCAACTGCTGAAACAGCTCGGCACAGAAGCAGGAGTCGGTCCGGGAGGGCCACGGCTCGTGCGGCCTTCCCGGAAACCGAACATACCCGTACCGAAGGGTAGGAAATCGCAATGACCTCAGCGCCGACCGTACCGACACAACCCCTTCAAATCCCAGGGGTCATACGGTTGTTCACGTCCGAGGTACGGGTGCATCCGGGGCGCGTCGCCGGAGCCGCGGTGGCCTGTGCGGTCACCGCCGCCGGTGTCGGTGCGTGCCTGGTGCTGATGACCGGCGTGAGTGGCACGGGCTATGCCGAGAACTCGGCCGCGGCGGCCACCGCCGACAGCGCGCAGAACCTCCTGTCCCTGTTGCTCACCCTGCTGCTGATGTCCGCCGTCCTGGTGACCGGGTCCACGGTCTCGCTGTGGACGGGTCAACGCCTCGGCCAGTTCGCCGTGTTGCGGGCGCTCGGGGTGTCGGCCCGCCGCCTGCGCGCCTTGGCGATGCTGGACGTGGCCGCGCTGTCGCTGCTGTCCGCAGTGGTCGGCGTGGGCGTCGGCCTCCTGCCCCTGGCCAGGTTCGTCCGGCAGGTGATGGCCGACAGCGACCTGTACCCCGCGGCTGCCGGGCTGCCTTCCCCCGCCGTGACCGTACTGGAGGCGGCCGCGGTCTGCGTGGGAACCTCCGTGGTCGCGGTGGTGGCGGCGCTGACCGCTGTCCTCGCGGCGGGCCGGGTGCGCCCGATCGACCTGCTCAAGGACGACGCTCTGGCGATGGCGCCGAGCCGACGGAGCCCGGTGCGGCTCGGCATCGGTGTCGCACTGCTCGTCACGACGTGCCTGCCGCTGCTGGTCCTGATGGTCGTGCCCATGCTGCCGGGGGTACTCAAGGCGGCGCTGGCCCCGGGCTTCGCCCTCATGATCATCCCGGTGCTCGCGGTACTCGCCCCGTGGTACGTGCCCCTGCTCGTGCGGCCTCTCGGCGGGCTGCTGCGACTGCTCGACAGACGTGTCGGACGGATCGCGGCCGCCGGGCTGCGGGCGGCACCCGTGCGTACGACCGCGGTCGCCGTGCCCGTGCTCCTCGCCGTCGGGCTCGCAGCGGCGATGCTCGGCGCCGGAGCGACCGTGGGCGAGGCGGTGCGGGATCAGACTGAGCGCGGCCTGCGGGCCGACGGCGTGGTCAGTGCCGAGCCGGAGCACCGGCTGCCGGCCGGGGCCGGCGCCACCGCCTTCCCCGGCGGCACCGCGACTCCTCTCGTGCACACCACGGTCACCGCGCCGAAGACCTTCTACGACGACAGCCCCGAGCCGGTCCGCGCCTGGGGCGCCGACGCGCGGGCGCTGCCCGGGGTCCTCGACCTCGACGTGGAGCAGGGCCGCCTCGACGCGCTCACCGGAAGCAGCTTCGCTGCCGGTGCCACACAGGTTGAAGGACACCACTGGAAGATCGGCCAGACGGTCAGGTTGCGGCTTGCGGACGGCAGTTCGCACCGGCTGCGGCTGGCCGCCGTCTACGGCCGTGACCTCGCCTTCCCCGAGTTCCTGCTGCCCGGCTCCCTCGCGATGGCCCACACCCCGGATGCCTACGCCGAACAGATCCTGTTGCGCGGCGACATCACCTCCTGGCCGAAGGCAGCAGGCCAAGAGGTGGCCTCGCGCTCCGCGTATCTCGCCGACCTCGCACCGCGCAGCCCGCAGGACGACCTGGCCGCCCATCTGATCGTGGCAGTGGTCAGCGGCTACGCGCTGCTCGCCGTCGCCAACACCTGCGCCCTGGCCCAGCGCGACCGCCGTGCTCAGCGGGCACACCTGCGTGCCGTGGGGCTCACCCGGTGGCAACTGCTGCGCTGTGTCCTGTACGAGTCGTCGGGCGGCGCCGTCGTCGGCGTGGCGCTGTCCGCGCTGACCGCACTGATCTGCCTGACTCCGCTGTCGGCCGCACTCGGCGTACATGCCATGCCGACGTTCGACCTGCCCTGGACGCTGGGCGTGCTCGGCGCCGTACTGGTCGCGGCGGCGCTCGCCTCGGCCCTGTCCGCACGCCCGCTGCGTGACATCCGTGAGCAGTTCGCGGGCAGTGCGTCATGACTCGCCTGCCGCGCCCGCCGCGTACGCGAGGACTCGGCCGGTCCTTCCGGCTGTTGTTCACCGGGGAGTCCGCCCCGGCCCCGACGCCGCGGCACGCGGCGCCCGAGCACTGCGTCTCCTCGCCGCCGCGACCGGCCTGAAGCTCCCGAGCCCCACGACGGGCAACCCCGCACCACCCCGATCACCGATGAACCCGAGGAGCACGACATGGCTTCACCCCGTCCCTGGCCGGGCGGCGCCCCGCTTCACCGCACGCCGCCCGTGGACCCCGCGGCGGCGGCCTCCGCGGTGAACCTGACCAAGGTGTACGGGCAGCCGGACGCCCAGGTCGTCGCCCTCGACAGGGTCTCCGTCGCGTTCCGCCGCGGCGAGTTCGCCGCGATCATGGGGCCTTCGGGTTCGGGCAAGTCGACGCTCATGCACTGCCTGGCCGGACTCGACTCCGGCACATCGGGCGGGGCCTGGCTCGGCGACGTGGAACTGTCACGCCTGGGTGATCGCGCCCTGACCCGGCTGCGCAGGGAGCGGATCGGCTTCGTCTTCCAGGCGTTCCACCTGATCCCGGCACTGACCGTGCTCGAAAACATCGTGCTGCCCCTGACCGTCGCCGGACGCAGGCCGGACCAGCAGTGGCTGCGCTGGGTCATCGACACGGTCGGCCTCGCCCACCGGCTCGGCCATCGCCCGGCCCAGCTGTCCGGAGGACAGCAGCAGCGGGTCGCCTGCGCGCGCGCCCTGGTGGGCCGCCCGGAGATCGTCTTCGCCGATGAGCCGACCGGGAACCTGGACTCACGAGCGGCCGCGGACATCCTCGGGCTCCTGCGCCGGTGCGTGCGCGAGCTGGGCCAGACGGTCGTCATGGTCACCCACGACCCGCTCGCGGCCAGCCACTCCGACCGCATCGTCTTCCTCTCCGACGGCCGCATCGTCGACGAACTGGCCCACCCCACCTCGGACCTCGTGATGAGCCGCATGCGGCAGTTCGACACGAGCATCGGCATCAGCCACTGGGCAGGGCCCGGCGCGGGGCCGTGACCAGTCCGGCGAAGCCCGTCATCTGCCGCAAGGCGGGGTCTGCTTCCGACCGCAGGCCGACTGCCAGGAACCCGTGCAGATCGCTGACTTCGCCGCGATGCCGGGATGCCGGGATGCCGGTCCACGATTCCGGCACGCCCGGTGACCAACAACAGCGGCTCGCCCGTCGGGCTCTACGTCGACGACGAGTGCACTCAGTACCTCGACCAGGTCGAGGCCGGCGGAACCCGGGACTCGCTCGCCGCGTCCGCCGTCACGGCGGACTGACTCATGAAGCAAGGCCAGGTGACGGGGTGCGCATGACCGCTTGGGGATCCCGCGGTACCGCCCAGCACCACCCGTCACGACCGGGAGGCCCGCGAGTGAGGGGCGGTGAGTCGGGATGAGCGACGGACGCGTACCGAGCTCTGAGTGGCTGGATTCCAGCTGTCAGCGGAAGGTTCCGAAGCGGTCCGCGACCGTCGGCAGCCGGTCCGCGGCCAGGGCGTGTGCGGCGGCTCGGGGGGTGGTGGTCCCGGTTTCGGCGCGGGCCAGTATCCGGTCGACCAGGGCGCGCATCGACCGGCGGGTGTACGCGAACGCCTCGTCGGCGTCGGCGCCGATGTCGCCGAACAGGGTCCACCACCACCAGGCGTTCGTACCGGAGTTGACGACGACGTCCGGCAGTACGGTGATGCCCCGGGCGGCCAGCAGCGTCTCCGCCTCGGGGACCACCGGCATGTTGGCGGCCTCGACGATCCAGCGGGCGGTGATGCCCGCCTGGTTGGCGGCGTCCACGGCGTACGAGACGGCGGCCGGTACCAGTACCTCGGCGTCGGCGGTCAGCCAGGCGTCGGCCGGCAGTTCACGGTCCTCGGCGCGGAGTGCGGCGCGGTCCACGGCGCCGTGGCCGTCGCGGGCGGCGAGCAGCGCCTCGACGTCCAGGCCGTCGGGGTTGGCGACGGTGCCCTTGATGTCGGCGACCGCGACGACGCGCAGTCCGGCGCGGGCCAGGAAGCGGGCGGTGGCGCCGCCCATGGTGCCGAAGCCCTGCACCGCGACGCGGGTTCCCCGGTGGGCGACGCCGGCCCGGTCCAGGGCGGTGAGCACCGATTCGGCGACTCCGCAGCCCCCCACCAGCTCGTCCAGGCCGATGCCGTCCACGTCGATGGCGAACGCGTCGGCGAGGCGTCGCCGGGCGGCTTCCTCGTCGTCGAGGAGCGGGTAGACCGCCTGGATGGAGGAGACCAGACCCGCCTCGGCGGCGGCCCGGTCGACGAGGTCCTGGGTGAGGCCGAGGTCCTCGCCGGTGGTCCAGAACTGTTCGATGTAGGGGCGTACGGCACGCAGGTAGCGGACGAGGACGCCGTAGGCGGCGGGGTCGCGCGGGTCGCAGTCGATGCCGCCCTTGGCGCCGCCCAGCGGGATGTAGCGGCCCTGCGGGTTGTAGTGCAGCACCTCCTTCATCGTCATGCCGCGGGCCAGGCCGGTGACTTCCTCCAGCGTGCAGCCGGCGCGCATCCGCAGGCCGCCGCTGGAGACGCCGCGCACCAGTCGGTCGATGACCAGGTGGCCCTGGTGTCCGGTCTCCTGGTCGGTCCAGGTGAGGGAGATCAGCGGGGCGGCCGACCCGGCGGTGGTCCGCGGGGCCGTGGGGGACGTGGTCATCGGGAGTGCTCCTCGGGGATGGTGATGAGGGTGGGGCCGGGGGTGTCCAGGGCCCGGCGCAGGGCCTCGGCGAGCGCCTCGGGCGAGTCGGCGCGTACGCCGTGGCCGCCGTAGGCGCGGGCCAGGGCGGGCAGGTCGACCGGCGGGAGGTCGACCCCGGTGGGGCGGTCGCCGCGGGAGACCATTTCGTCGCGGATCTCGCCGTAGCCGCCGTTGTCGAACACCACGACGGGCAGGGGGAGTCGCAGTTGTACGGCGGTGGCCAGCTCCTGTACGGAGAACTGGAGGCCGCCGTCGCCGCTCAGCGCGACGACCGGCCGGGCGGGGTCCGCGGTCTTGGCGCCGATGGCGGCGGGCAGGGCGTAGCCGAGGGTGCCGAAGCCCGTGGGGTGCAGATAGCGGCCCTCCGGGGCGACGGGCAGGTGCGGGATCGCGCCGTAGTAGCAGCACTGGGCGCTGTCGGAGGTGAGCACCGCGTTCGCAGGGAGCACCGATCCGATCGCCGCCAGGTACGGCAGCAGGTGCGCGTCCTCGCTCCGGGTCTCGGCGTTCCGCTCGTCGCGGAGCGCGACGACGGCGCGGTGGGCCTCGTGGTGCGTTTCGGTGGTGATGGTGGTGGCGCCGGGGCGGGTGGCGAGGAGCGAGCGCAGGGTGTGCCGGGCGTCGCCGACCAGGGGGATGCCGGCGGGCGGGCCCGCGTACATCTGCGCCGGATCGATGTCGGCCCGGATCAGGGTGCCGCCGAGCGCGGGCAGGGGCTCCCACAGGTCGGACTCGGCGAGCTCCGTGCCGACGGCGAGCACCACGTCGCGCTCCGCCAGCCAGCGCCGGACGGCCCGGCTGTGCAGCGAGGCGCCGAGCGACAGCGGGTGGGTCTCCGCGACGATGCCCTTTCCGTTGGCCGAGGTCACCACGGGGGCGCCCAGCTCCTCGGCCAGTCGCAGGCACTCGGCGGCGGCTCCGCGCGCTCCGCCGCCGAGCACGATCGCGGGCCGGGCGGCCGAGCGCAGCGCCTCGGCGGCCGTCGAGAGCGCGTCCGGGTCCGCCGTCGCGGGGGAGACCGGCGGGGCGGTCCGTATGGGCCCGGCCGGTTCCACGGCGGTGAGCAGGTCCAGCGGTACCTCGATGTGCACGGGCCGGGGGCGCCGCGTACGGAAGAGGGTGAAGGCGCGGGCGACCGCCACGCCGATCTCCTCGACGGAGGACACCCGGTGGCTGACGGCCGCGACGCCCCGCAGCGCCTCGGTCTGGCTGCGCATCTCGTGCAGCAGGCCGGTCGACTGCCGGGGGTGGCGCAGCGGCATGCCGGGTGAGACGACGAGCAGCGGGACGCTGTCGGAGTAGGCCTGGCCGACGGCGGCCGCGATGTTCAGCAGGGCCGGGCCGGTGGTGGTGATCGCCACGCCGGGCCGGCCGCAGACCCGGGCGTAGGCGTCGGCGGCGTAGCCCGCGCCCTGTTCGTGGCGGGGGTTGAGGTGGTCGATCCGGTAGGCGGCCAGGTGCCGGTAGATCTCCAGGTTGTGGGTGCCGGGGATGCCGAACGCCTGGGTCACACCGTGCGCGGCGAGCGCCCGCACCAGGGCTTCCCCGCCGGTGAGCCCGCCTCGCGGGGGCCGGGCGGGGATGGTCGCGGGTGGTTCCGACATGGTTTCTCCAGGCACTGCGCAGGGCTCCTTACTGAATGAGTAGTCAGTATTTGGAGTATGGATCGCCCATGTCAATGCGTGCAGATACTGAACATTTGTTCAGTTGCCGGGACGGGGGCCGCCCGGGTCGGCGGCCGGGCCTGCGCGGGCCCGGCCGCCGGTGACGGTGCTCGTGGTCAGTGCGCTCGGGGCGGGAGCCGCAACGCCAGTCCGTCGAGGACGACTTCCAGGCCGTACGTGAACTTGGAGTCGCGGATCTCCTCGGGGGCGGTCTCCGCGGAGGCGGTGAAGGTGCCGGCGAGGTGGTCGTGCTCGGCCGCGGCCTGCTGGGCGGCGGGCATGAGGCGGGACATGAAGTCGGCCTCGGTCTCGCCGGAGCGGGCGACGGTGGTGAGCCAGGCCGCCTCGGTGGTGCTCATGCCGATGACATAGGTCATGACGGTGTCGATCGCGCGGCTCGGCTCGGGGAAGCCGACGGCGGTGAACAGGGCGGCCAGCCGTTCGGAGAACGACATCAGGTTGGGGCCCAGGTAGGCGAGGCCCGCCTGGCCGAGGACCGAGGCCAGCCAGGGGTGGTGCAGGGCGGTCGAGCGGAAGGACCGGGCGGCCTCGGTGGCAGCGGCGCGCCAGTCCGGGCTGTCGGCGGGGGGCACCGTGATCTCGGCGAAGACCTCGTCCACCGCGAGCTCCATCAGCTCGTCCTTGGTCGCGACGTGCCGGTAGAGGGAGGTCGCGCCGGCGTTCAGGCGGGCGCCGAGCTTGCGCATGCTGAGCGCCTCGATGCCGTCGGCGTCCAGCATCACGATCGCCTCGCGGACGATCGCGGCCCGGCTGAGCGCGGGCTGGTCGGGCTCGCGCTGCTGTCGCGTCCACACGGACGGGATCGGGGTGGTCCTGGCTGCCATGACGTCTCCTCCTTGATGGTGCGCGGAACTCGGGGTGCGCGGAACTCGGGGTGCGCGGAACTCGGCGGTGTCCGGCGCTCGGCGGCGCGTGGAGCCCGGTGGCGCCTGGTGCTCGGCGGTGAGGCGAAGTGCGTACACCGTTCGCATCGAGCGTACATGAGGGATGGTTGCGCACGCCGTACTCATCTGCGTACAGTGTTCGCATCGAAGGAACGGTGTGCGCAACCCGAAGGGAAAGCCTCATGGAGACCGTCATGGAGACCCGTAATCCACGCCGCTGGTGGATCCTGATCGTGCTGTGCCTCAGCTCGCTGGTCCTGGTGGTCGACAGCATGGCGCTGACCGTCGGGGTGCCGGCGATGACCGAGGACCTCGGTGCGAGCGCCCAGGACACGCAGTGGATCCTCGACTCCTACATCCTGGTCTTCGCCGGGCTCCTGCTCACCTCCGGCAGCCTCGGCGACCGGTTCGGCCGCCGGAAGATCATGATCATCGGGCTGCTGCTCTTCGGGGCGGCGTCGCTGGCCGCGACCTTCTGCACCAACCCCGGTGAAGTGATCGCCGCCCGGGTCACGATGGGCGTCGGCGGCGCCCTGATCATGCCGTCGACGCTGTCGATCCTCATCACCGTCTTCGACGAGCAGGAACGCAACAAGGCGATGGCGGTGTGGAGTTCGGTGGCGATGCTCGGCCTGGTCGGCAGCCCGGTGCTCGGCGGTGTGCTGATCGACCACTTCTCCTGGCACTCGATCTTCTTCATCAACGTTCCGGTCGTCGCGCTGGCCGTCCTCGCGGGTCTCACCCTCATGCCGGAGTCGAAGGGGCCGTGGCAGAAGGCCGACCCGCTCGGCGCGGTGCTCTCCGCGGCCGGTATGACCGCCCTGGTCTGGTGGATCATCGAGATCCCGCAGCACGGTGCCTTCGGCGGCCGGTCCGCGATCACCCTGGCCGTCGCGGTCGTCGCCCTCGTCGGGTTCGTGGTCTGGGAGAACGTCACCGCCGCGCCGATGGTGCCGCTGGTCCTCTTCAAGCACCGCAACTTCAGCGGCGGTTCGCTCTCGCTGACCCTCGTGCAGATCGGCAACGGCGGCCTGCTGCTGGTCTTCACCCAGTACCTGCAGTTCGTGCTCGGCTACTCGCCGGTCAAGGCGGGTCTGGCGTTCGTACCGCTGGCCGTCGCGGCGCTGATCGGCAACTTCGTCGGCACCGGACTCGCCGCGAAGACCGGCAACCGCATGCTGGTGCTGGCCGGGATGATCGTCATGGCCGCCGCCTTCGGGCTGCTGACCTCCGTCTCGCCCGACAGCGGCTTCACCCTCCCGGCGGTCGCGCTCGGTCTTCTCGGCCTCGGCGCGGGCCTCGCGATGCCGGCCGCGGTCGGCGCGCTGATGGGCACCATCCCGGCGGAGAAGGCGGGCGTCGGCTCGGCCCTGAACGACACCATCCAGCAGGCCGGCACCGCACTCGGCATCGCGATCCTCGGCTCGCTCCTGTCCAGCGGCTTCGCCCGCGAGATGCCCGCCGACGCACCCGGGCAGGCGAAGCGCTCGATCACCGACGCGCTGTCCCTGGCCCACGGCGACACCGGCCTGGTCCGGGCCGCCCGGGAGGCCTTCACCTCCTCGATGTCGACCACCTTCACCATCAGCGCGATCGGCGTCCTGGCCGCCGCCGTCCTGGCCGCCCTGGTCATGCGCGACACGAAGCCCGAGCCCGCCCCGGCCCCGGCGGAGGGCGCCGAGCTCGTCGCCTGAGCCTCATGAAGAAGGCCGGTGCCCCGGGAGGGCGCCGGCCTTCTTCCGTTCCCGGCTTTGGTTCGGTCGTGCGACCGGGCGACCTGGCGATCCGTTCATGCGACCGGGCGCACCGTTCGGACCGTCCGCCGCCGTCGGCCATCATTCGGATGCGTACGCCGGAAGGAGGGAGGGCGGCGGTCGCGGGGCGTGTTACGTCCCGGCGCCGGGACGAGTCCCTACCTTGCCCGCCATGAGGCTCAGACATTTCGGTGCCCCGACCAGGAGTCGTGGCCGGCGTCGTGGACAGAATCGGCTGGGGCGGTTGGCCGCGGGCGGGCTCGGTGTGCTGGGGCTGGTGGCCGCCGGGCTGGGGCTGCCGGGGCAGACGGCCGCCGCGCAGCCCGTGGGCGTACCGCTGGTGGACGAGACGTTCACCGGGGCCGACGCCATCGCGGGGTTCGAGGCGTTCGGGCCCGCCTGCCTGACGGGTGCGCCCGAGGCCCCGGCGCCCGGTCCCGGCACCCATCCGCTCACCGGCTGCCCGGCCGGTGCGACCGGCCCCGTGCCGCCGAACAACGCCGCGCCGCACGGCTACCTCCGGCTGACCGACGCGTCCAACGACCAGTCCGCCGCGGTGCTCTACAACCACGCCCTCCCGGCCAACCAGGGGCTGGTCACGACGTTCGACCAGTGGCAGTACGGAGGTACGACCAACCCTCCGGCCGACGGCATCTCGTTCTTCCTCATCGACGGCGCCGCGTCGCTGACCTCGCCCGGGGCCTTCGGCGGCGGCCTGGGCTACGCGCAGAAGCTGCCCGACGACGACCCGGGCCGGACATTCCTGCCGGGCGTCAACCACGGCTACGTGGGGGTCGGCCTGGACGTCCTCGGCAACTACTTCGGTGACTGGGAGCACCGCGGCAACGGCTGTGCCACCCGTTCCCCGGCCGGTACGTTCTTCCGGATCCCGGCGCCCGGCGCGAACATGGTGACGCTGCGCGGGCCGGGCGACGGCACCGAGGGCTACTGCTTCCTCGATGCGACGACCAGCAACTTCTCGACGACCGGGCCCTGGCCCTCCACGCTTCCGGGGCAGTTGCAGGGACCGACCACCTCGGTGCCGCCGGACTCCACCCCGCAGGAGGCCGAAGCGCTGCTGGAGCCGTCGCGCCGCACGGTGACCGTCGAGATCTCCCCGTCGCCGAACCCGGTGATCACGGTCTCGATCGACTTCCACGACGGCAACGGCACCCAGCAGGTGCTGTCGACTCCGGCACCCCAGCCGGTGCCCAGCACCTACAAGTTCGGCTTCGCCGCGTCGACCGGACTGTTCACCGACGTCCACCTGATCCGGAACCTCAGCGTTCACCCGGCCGCCGCGCTGCCCCAGCTCAACCTGGTCAAGCAGGTCTCCCAGAATCCGCCGCCGCCGACCCCGGTGACACCGGGCACCAGGGTGCCCTACGAGTACGTGGTGACCAACAGCGGCAACGTCCCGCTGACGAACGTGACCGTGACCGACGACCGGGTCTCCGGCATCATCTGTCCGAAGACCATGCTCGCCGTGGGCGAGACGATGACCTGCACCGGCAGTTACACCGTCACCCAGGCGGACGGCACGGCCGGTTCGGTCACCAACACCGCGACCGCGCACGGGCAGGCCGACGGCACACCGATCCAGTCGCCACCCGACCAGGTCACCCTGGACGTCCGGTCCGGGCCCGGGGTCCGGCTGGAGAAGTCGGCCGACGACACCCGCGTGTACCAGGTCGGCGACGAGGTGACGTACACGTACACCGTCACCAACACCGGCCCCGAGGAGCTGACGGGGCTCTCGGTCGCAGACGACCGGGTGACGGGTGTGACCTGCGATTCGACCACGCTCGCCCCGGCCGGTCGGTCCGGTGACAGCACCACCTGCACCGGCACCTACCGGATCACGGACGCCGATGCCGGCCAGGGATCGGTCACCAACACCGCCACCGCGCACGGGCAGTCCGGCGGCACCGCGGTGGAGTCGGAGCCCGACGACGTGACCGTGCTGGTCGCTTCCGAACTGGGGCTGCGGCTGGAGAAGTCGGCCGATGACAGCCGTGTGTACCGGGCCGGCGACGAGGTGACGTACACGTACACCGTGACCAACACCGGCAACGCGGCGCTGACGGGCGTCGGGGTCACCGACGATCTCGTGCCGAACGTGACCTGCCGGGCGACGACGCTGGCCCCGGGGGCCGTCACCACCTGCGTCGGTACGTACACCGTCACCGCGGCGGATGCCGCGCGGGGGACGATCGTCAACGTGGCCGCCGCGCACGGGCGGTCCGGCTCCACGCAGGTGGTGTCGGAGCCCGACAGCGTCACGCTGCGGGCCGAGACCGAGCCGGGTCTGCGGCTGACGAAGACGGTGGACGACTCGCGCCACTACACGGTGGGCGACAAGGTGACGTACACGTACACCGTCACCAACACCGGTTCCCAGGAGCTGACGGGGGTCGCGGTCACCGACGACCGGGTGACCGGTGTGACCTGCGAGGCGACCACGCTCGCCCCGGCCGGGCAGTCCGGTGACAGCACCACCTGCACCGGCACCTACCGGGTCACGGCCGCCGACGCCAAGCGCGGCGAGGTCGTCAACCGCGCGGTGGCCACGGCCGAGAACGGGACCGTCCGGTCGAACCAGGACCAGGCGCGCATCACCGTCGCGAAGAAGCCGTGCGACGAGAAGCACGACAAGCACTGCAAGCCCAAGCCGTGCCACGACAAGCACTGCAAGCCCAAGCCGAAGCCGTGCCACGACAAGCACGACAAGCACTGCAAGCCGAAGCCGTGCCACGGCAAGGACTTCTGCCGCTCGATGTGACACGACCTCCACAGAGCTGACCGAACGAACCACGGGCACCCGCCACCACCCGGTGGCGGGTGCCCGTCCGTTTTCCGGTCAGTGCCGCCCCGCCAGCCGGTCCGCCACCTTCGCCACCGGGTCCGTGCCGGCCCGCGGCGAGGTGAGTTCGCGGCGGTCGGCGGCGCGGTAGGCGGCGTACATGCCGTGGACGCCGAACCAGCGGAAGGGTTCCGGCTCCCAGCGGCGGACCTTGTGGCCGACCCAGGGGAGGGTGGTCAGCTCGGTGGGACCCGACTGGCCGGAGTCCTGCTGGATCAGGTCGCGCAGGGTGCGGGCGGCGAGATTGGTGGTGGCGACGCCGGAGCCGACGTAGCCGCCCGCCCAGCCGAGCCCGGTGGAACGGTCCAGGGTGACCGTGGCGCACCAGTCGCGGGGGACACCGAGGACGCCGGACCAGGCGTGGTCGATCCGGGCGCCCGCGGTGCTGGGGAAGAAGCGGACGAGGATGTCGCGGAGGGCCTCGATGGTGGCGGGCTGGGTGCGGCCGTCGTTGTCGGTGCCCGAGCCGTAGCGGTACGGGACGCCCCGGCCGCCGAGTGCGATGCGGTCGTCGGCGGTGCGCTGGGCGTACATGTAGGCGTGGGCCATGTCGCCGAGGGTCTCGCGGCCGTCCCAGCCGATGGTGTCCCAGACCGACGCGGGGAGCGGCTCGGTGGCGATCATCGAGGAGTTCATGGGGAGCCAGGTGCGCCGCTGGCCCTTGAGGTTCGCGGTGAAGCCCTCGGTGCAGCGCAGGATGTACGGGGCGCGGACGGTGCCGTACGGGGTGCGCGCGTGCTTGGGCTCGATCTCGGTGACGGGCGTCGACTCGTGGATGGTGACGCCGAGCGCCTCGACGGTCGCGGCGAGCCCCTGGACGAGTTTGACCGGGTGCAGCCGGGCACCGTGCGGGGTCCAGGTGGAGCCGACGGCTCCGGTGACGTTGACGCGTTCGCAGGTCTCCCGGGCGCCGCGCAGGACGCGGTCCGTCTCGCCGAAGGCGATCTCGACGGAGTGGAAGTCCTTGAGCCTGGCCAGCTGCGCGGGCGTGTAGGCGACTTCGAGGACGCCGCCCTGATGGATGTCGGCGTCGATGTTCTCCTCGGCGGCCACCCGTACGACTTCGTCGACCGTCTCGTTCATCGCCTGCTGGAGCCGGACGGCGGCTTCGTGGCCGTGGAGTTTCGCGTAGCGGTCGCGGCCCGCGATGCCGTTGTACAGCCAGCCGCCGTTGCGCCCGGAGGCACCGTAACCGCAGAACTTGGCTTCGAGAACGGTGATGTTGAGGAAGGGGACGGCCTTCTTGAGGTAGTAGGCGGTCCACAGTCCGGTGTATCCGCCGCCGACGATGCAGATGTCGGCGGTGGCGTCGCCCGGCAGGGGTTCCCGGGCGAGAGGGGTGCCTCGGTCCGCGTACCAGAACGATATGCCGCCGTTGACGGTGCTGACGGTGCTCATGTTGCCTCTGCTTTGTCCGGTGTGAAGCCCTGGGTGGAGTGTTGCGTGAAGCGTGGTGCGAGGGTGTGCGCGAGGCCGCGTTTCCTCTGGGGCGGGACGTTACTGCGGAACGGGCGTTTTCGTCCTCTGCCGGGACCGGGTCAGTGGGTAGCAGGCGAGGCCGATGAGCACGGCGGTGAAGTGGCCGAGGTCGGTGAAGGAGCGGCCGGTGATGAGGGGGACGCCGTAGAAGACGAGGACGGCGAAGAGGTACACGAACCGCCAGTGCGGCGGGACGCGGTACGTGAGGACGGCGACGACCCCCGCGAGTGCGTAACTGACGCCGACATCGAGGGTGTTGGCAGCCGCGGGTGGTACGTGTCCGTGCCGGATCGCCCAGGCCAGGACGCCTTCGCTGGCGAGGGAGGCGAGAACGTGTGCCAGGACGGCGACGGTGAGCCAGCGCAGGGTGCCGAGCCAGCGTTCGGCGGGGGCGTGGAAGACGGTGTACAGGAGGGCGTAGGGGATCCACTGGCCGCCGCCGATCCAGAAGGCGCTGGCGAACAGGACGCGCAGGGGGTCCTCGGTGAGTTCGTGGATGTTGGTCGAGCGCTGGCGCAGAAAGTCCTCGTCGAAGTCCGGTGACATCTGGTGGACGATGACCGTGGTGACGAAGAGCGCGGACAGCCAGACGTAGGTGCCGGGCGCGCTGCGGATCCATGAGCCGACGCTGCGGATCCACGAACCGGCGACGGTGCGGTGCCGGGTGGGCGGTGCGGGGCTGCTCGGAGTCATATCCGATTGACGCACGGCCCTGGGACCGTCGGCGTGATCGACATTCCGGACGGGCTGATCGCCACCCGGTCCAAGTACAACGGCGATGCCGGGCGGGCATTCCTGGCGGCGCTGCCGGGGCGGGCCGGTGGGTGGCCATCGACCCGAAGCCACTGGTCGGCGATCCGGGCTTCGAGCTGCTGCCGGCCCTGGTCAACCGGTTCGGTCCGGCGGCGGTCCGGTGGCGGTTCGATCTGCTGACCCGGGTGCTGGGCCTGGACCGGGAGCGGGCGCCGGCCTGGACGCTGGGGCGGCTGCTGCAGAACGCGTTGTGGGACGTGTCGGACGGCCGACGGCGGCTGGACCCGAACCAGGCGGAGATCGCACGGCAGTTGCTGGGCCGGAGCTGACCGGCGCGGAACGGGCGGTGCCGCCGGGTGAGGGGGTGGGGCGGGCGGGGGACATGCCCCTGTTTACGCTGCCCCCATGATTCGTACCGCTGTCCCCGCCGATGTCCCCGTCATCCACGCCATGGTCCGTGAGCTGGCCGACTACGAGAAGGTTCTGCACGAGGCGAACGCCACCGAGGAGCAGCTGCACGAGGCACTGTTCGGCGAGCGGCCCGCCGCGTACGCGCACATCGCCGAGTCGGACGACGACGGCGAGGTCGTGGGCTTCGCGCTGTGGTTCCTGAACTTCTCCACCTGGCGCGGGGTGCACGGCATCTACCTGGAGGACCTGTACGTACGCCCGGAGCGGCGCGGCGGCGGCCACGGGAAGGCGTTGCTGACGGAGCTGGCGCGGATCTGTGCGGAGCGCGGCTACGAGCGTCTGGAGTGGTCGGTGCTGAACTGGAACGCCCCGTCCATCGCGTTCTACGAGTCGCTGGGCGCGCGGCCGCAGGACGAGTGGACGGTGTACCGGCTGACGGACGAGGCGTTGGCGGAGCTCGGCGGTCAGCGGTAGGCGGAGGCGGGCCCGCCGTCCCGGTCCCGTGCGCAGCGGCGCGAGGAGCGTTGTCAGTGGCATGGGTCACGATGGAGGGCATGGCACGCAGCAACAGCAGGAAGACGGACACCATCGCGGCGGCTCGGCGGCCGGAGGTGCGGCTCCCCCCGCTCGTCCCGTACGACGGCGAGGGCCTGGAGCCGGACGGGGACTACGACGGAGTGCGGTTCGAGGGGACGGATCTCGCGGACGAGTCGGGTCCGGGAGCCCGGTTCATGGACTGCGCGCTGGACGGCTGCGCGCTGGACCGCACGGAGCTGATCAGGGCCCGCTTCATCGACTCGGTGCTGACGGGCGTACGGGGCGTGGGCACCGATCTCGCGGGGGCGTCGCTGCGTGACGTGGAGGTGGTGGACGCCCGGCTGGGCGGGGTGCAGCTGCACGGCGCGGTGCTGGAGCGGGTGCTGGTGCGCGGCGGGAAGATCGACTACCTGAATCTCCGGAAGGCCCGGCTCAAGGACGTGGTGTTCGAGGGCTGTGTGCTGTCCGAGCCGGATTTCGGCGACGCGCAGCTGGTGCGGGTGGAGTTCCGCGACTGTGTGCTGAAGCGGGCCGACTTCAGCTCCGTCCGGATGGAGTCGGTGGACCTGCGCTCGGTCGCGGAACTGGACATCGCGCGTGGGGTGGAGCGGCTGGCGGGCGCGGTGATCAGCCCGGCGCAGCTGATGGAGCTGGCGCCCGCGTTCGCGGCGCAGATCGGGGTGCGCGTGGAGGCGTAGGACCCTTTCGCGAGGACCGGGGCCGGGTTCAGATACGGGGGAAGCGGGCCTGGAGGTCCCAGATCACGGGGTTGTCGGCGAGGCCCTCGTGCATGTCGGCGAGGTCGGCGATCAGATCGTGCAGGAAGTCGCGGGCCTCGCGGCGCAGCAGCGAGTGGCTGAAGGTGAGCGGGGGCTCCTCGCCGGGCATCCAGTCCGCCTCGACGTCGACCCAGCCGAAGCGGCGCTCGAAGAGCATCCGGTCGGACGATTCGGTGAAGTCCAGCTCGGCGAACTGCTGCCGGTGCGAACGGTTGCCGCGCGGGTCCTGGTCGATCTGCTCGACGATGTCGCACAGCGCCCATGCGAAGTCGAGCACCGGCACCCATCCCCAGGCTGTGGACACCTCGCGGTCCTCCTTGGTGTCCGCGAGGTAGACGTCCCCGGAGAACAGATCGTGCCGCAGGGCGTGGACGTCCGCGCGGCGGTAGTCGGTCTGCGGGGGATCGGGGAAGCGTCGGGAGAGGGAGTAGCCGATGTCGAGCACGCTTCGATGGTGTCATGCCCGAGGGGGCGTCGGCACCGAGAGGCCCTACGGCAGCAGCCGCTGCTCCTTGGCGACGGCGACGGCGCCCGCGCGGGTGTCGACGCCGAGCTTGTCGTAGATCCGGCCGAGGTGGGTCTTGACCGTGGCCTCGCTGATGAACAGGGCGCGGGCGATGTCGCGGTTGCCCAGGCCCTGGGAGAGCTGGGCCAGGATGTCGAGCTCGCGGTCGGTGAGGGTGGGCAGGGGCTTGCGCATCCGGGCCATGACGCGGCTGGCCACCGGCGGGGAGAGCGTGGTGCGGCCCTGGGCGGCCGAGCGGATCGCGGCGAAGAGCTCCTCGGGGCGCTCGGCCTTCAGCAGATAGCCGGTGGCGCCCGCCTCGATGGCGCGGGTGATGTCGGCGTCCGTGTCGTACGTGGTGAGGACCAGCACATGGACGCCGGTGGCGGCGATGCGGCGGGTGGCCTCGACGCCGTCGATGCCCTGGCCGAGCTGGAGGTCCATCAGGACGACGTCCGGGGTGAGCTTGGCGGCCAGGGCGACGGCCTCCTCGCCGCTGCCGGCCTCGCCGACGACCTCGATGTCCGGTTCGCTGCCGAGGAGGGCGAGCAGACCGGCGCGTACGACGACGTGGTCGTCGCAGAGCAGGATGCGTACGGGCGGCGTCGCGGTCATGCGAGGTCCTCCGGGGTGGTCGGCGGGGTGAGCGGGACGGCGGCGGACAGCACCGTACCCTCGCCCGGCGCCGACTCGATCGTCAGCGTGCCGCCGAGCTGGTGCAGCCGGGCCCGGATCGCGGGCAGCCCGTGACCGCGCACGCTGCCGGTGGCCCGGGTGGCTTCGGCGGGTGCGAAGCCCTGTCCGTTGTCGGCGATGTCCAGGACGACCCGGTCGTCGAGGTACGTCAGCGTCAGCGCCGCCTCCGTCGCGTGCGCGTGCTCCTTCACATTGGCCAGGGCGCCCTGCGCGATGCGCAGGAGCGCGGACTGCACCCGGTCCGGCAGCGCGGTGTGCCCTTCCCCCTCCACATGGCAGCGGACGGTGAGCCGCCCCTGCCCCTGTGCCGTCTCGCGGGCGGCCAGCGCGTGCAGGGCCGCCTCCAGGCCACCGCCCTCCGCGAGATCGGCGGGCGCCAGGTCGTGGACGAAGCGGCGGGCCTCGGCGAGATTGCGTTCCGCGATGCCGGTGGCCGTACGGACATGGCGGCGGGCGGTCAGCGGGTCGGCGTCCCAGGTGCGGTCGGCGGCCTGGAGCAGCATCTGCTGGCTGGAGAGGCCCTGCGCCAGGGTGTCGTGGATCTCCATGGACAGCCGCTGGCGTTCGGCGAGGGTGCCCTCGCGGCGCTCGGTGGCGGCCAGTTCGCGGCGGGTGCGCAGCAGGTCGTCGATGAGTTCGCCCTGCCGCTCGGACAGTTCGCGCTGACGCCCGGCCTGGCGCTGCATATGGACGAAGACCGCCGTCGCGACCGCCGCCACGGCGGGCGGGGCGAGTACCAGATTCGGGTCGAAGCCCTCGGCCAGCCGCAGTTGCGCGGCGACGACGAACAGGGTGAGCAGGGCGACGAGCGCGAGCGCGGCGCGCGGCGGGAGGATGCGCAGCCCGGTGAAGAAGAGCGGCACCGCGCACCACGCGAAGCTCGGCGCGAGGACGACCAGCACCATCCACACGGCGACCAGCACCCCCAGCCACACCAGGGAGCGCGGTGTCGGACGCGAACCGAGCACCGGCCCGAGCACGTACAGCACGGCGAGGGCGACGGAGAGCGCGATGATCCACGGGGTGCGGGCCTCGCCGGGGTGGCGCAGCAGGAAGCGGGTGAGCGAGGCGCCGAGCAGCAGGAAGAACGCGGCGTGCATCAGGAGCGTGAGCCACCGGGCGTCCGGGTCGCCGGTCCGGTGCGGTGCGGCGGATGGGGTTCGGTGCTTCACCTCGTACCTCTCGCTCCTCACCGTCAGCGGCACCGCTGACCTGCACGGATACGTCCATGGTCACCCCGGATGACCACCGTCGCATCAACCGATCGGCTGATGGGGCCGTCGACCGTCCCGCGCGCGGCGTCGAGCCGGTCCGTCGACCGTACGGGGCCGGGTCCGGCCGGAGGATCGATGACGGAGCCGAACACGCTCACCCACCGCTGCTGAGGAGCCCACCATGAAGAAGCTGTCGCTGCGCGCCCGTGTCCTGACCGGTGCCGCCGTCGTCGCCGCCGTCGCGGGCACGTTCGGAGTCGCCTCCGCCAGCGCCTCCACCCCGGCCGCCGCGCCCGCCGCCGTCCAGGCCGACGCCGCGAACCGCAACCTCCAGCAGACCACCCACCTGACCGTGGCCGCCGCCACCAAGGCCGCCCAGGCGACCCTGGACGCCGCGAAGAAGGAGAACCAGCGCGTCTCCGTCGCCGTCGTCGACCGCACGGCAACACCGTCGTGACGCTGCGCGGCGACGGCGCCGGCCCGCAGGCCTACGAGTCGGCCGTGAAGAAGGCCTACACCGCCGTCTCCTGGAACGCCCCCACCTCCGAGCTGACCAAGCGCCTGGCCCAGGCCCCCACCCTGAAGGACATCCCCGGCACCCTGTTCCTCGCGGGCGGTGCCCCGGTGCAGGCCAAGGGCGCACCGGTGGCGGGCATCGGGGTGGCCGGCGCCCCGAGCGGCGACCTCGACGAGAAGTTCGCCCAGGCCGGCGTCGCCTCCCTCGCCAAGTAGGCGTCGAGCAAGCAGAGCAGGCCCGGCAGGCCGAGCGACAGGAGTACGACATGAACGCCCTCGATCGACAACTGCTCGACGCCGCACTCACCGGCGACACCGACCGGGTGCGGACCGCGATCGAGGGCGGTGCCCGGGTGGACTGCCGCGACGAGGAGCTGCGCACCCCGCTGCTCCTCGCCGTCCACGGCGACCACGTCGAGGCCGCCCGGCTGCTCGTCGCGGCGGGCGCGGACCCCGACGCACAGGACCGGCGCGAGGAGAGCCCCTGGCTGGCGACCGGAGTCACCGGCAGCGTCCCGATGCTGCACGTCCTGCTGCCGGCCGGCCCCGATCCGAAGCTCCGCAACCGCTTCGGCGGCATCGCGCTCATCCCGGCGAGCGAGCGCGGCCACGCCGCCTACGTACGGGAGCTGCTCCGGGTCACCGACATCGACGTCGACCACGTCAACCGGCTCGGCTGGACGGCCCTGCTGGAGGCCGTGATCCTCGGCGACGGCGGCCGGGCGCACCAGGAGGTCATCGAGCTCCTGCTGGCGGCCGGTGCGAGCGTGGACCTGCCGGACGCCGACGGGACGACCGCGCTGGAGCACGCGGAGCGCCGCGGCTTCGCGGAGATCGCCGCGCGGCTGCGGGACGCCCGGTGAACGCGCGCCGCGCGGTGCTGGCGCCGGCCGCGGCGACGGTCCTCGCGGGCTGTGCGAGCGGTACGCCCGCCGCCCCGGCCGCGCCCCGTACGCCGGACAGCGCACCGGCGGCCCCGGCCCCGTCGCAGTCCCCGTCCGACGACGGCCGTACGGCGTACGTCACCGAGGGCTTCACCCGCGACGGGTACGGCATCACCGTCGTCGATCTCACGGGCAGGAAGCGACCGTTCGAGGTGATCGCGGGCGCCCGCCCGCTGGGGATCGCGGTCCTCTGAGCCGATATCCCGCCAACCGGGCATTCCGTGCCTAGGATCGCCGGTGTGGATCAGCGAACACCTGTACGCCGCACGGCCCGCGCCGCCGCTCTCGTCCTGCTGGTGCTGACGACGTCCACCGGCTGCACCGGCGGGGTCGAGGGCAGGCCCGGCGGCTCCGGCCTGCGCGATCCGTACTTCCCGAAGCTCGGCAACGGCGGCTACGACGTCACGCACTACGACCTCGCGCTCGATGTCGACCCGGCCGCCCACCGGTTGCGCGGCACCGCCACGATCACCGCGCGCGCCACCCGGGACCTCAGCGCCTTCGACCTCGACCTCGTCGGTCTCACCGTGGACTCCGCGACCGTCGACGGCCGTCCCGCCGCCGTCAACCGCGCCGGGCAGGAGCTGACGCTGCGTCCCGACGCGGCGAGCCGGCTGCGCAGGGGCAGCACCTTCCGCACGGTCGTCCGCTACTCGGGCTCCCCGCGGACCCTCACCGACCCCGACGGGTCGCGGGAGGGCTGGCTGAGGACCGCGGACGGTTCGGTCGCGCTCGGCGAACCGACCGGCTCGATGGCCTGGTTCCCCGGCAACAACCACCCGAGCGACAAGGCGTCGTACGACATCGCCGTCACCGTCCCCGCGGGGCTGACGGCGGTGTCCAACGGGGAGCTGACCTCCCGGCGGACCTCGGGCGGCACCACCACGTACCGCTGGCACACGGCCGAACCGATGGCGACCTATCTGGCGACCGTCGCCATCGGCCGCTTCGACACGAAGGAGTCGACGATGGCGGACGGCATCAAGGTGTTCACCGCCGCGGACACGACGGTGGCGGCGGACAGCGCGCGGATTCTCGCCCGGGTCCCCGAGGTCGTGAAGTGGGAGGCGGAGCGGTTCGGCCCGTACCCCTTCTCCGCCACGGGCGCGATAGTCGGCCGCACCGGGGACGCCGGCTACGCCCTGGAGACCCAGAACCGGCCCTTCTTCCCCGGGCCGCCCGACGCCGGGCTCCTCGTCCACGAGATGGCCCACCAGTGGTTCGGGGACTCCGTCACGCCCGACAGCTGGCGGGACATGTGGCTGAGCGAGGGCTTCGCGACGTACGCGGAGTGGCTGTGGGAGGCCGACAAGAACGGCAGACCGGTCCAGGGCCGGTTCGACGCCGCCTTCGAGGACGACGACAACTGGGCTTTCCCGCCGGCCGATCCGCCGACGGCCGCGGACATCTCGCAGGCGCCGGTGTACGGGCGCGGGGCGATGGTCATCCACAGGATCCGGCAGGCCGTGGACGACGACAAGCGCTTCTTCGCGCTCGTCAGGGGCTGGACGAAGGCCCATCGGCACGGCAACGCGTCGACCGCCGACTTCACCGCCTATGTGGAGAAGACGACCGGGCAGGACCTGACGGAGCTGTGGAACACCTGGCTGTACGGCAGGAGCCGGCCCGCCTCGAAGGACTGACCGGCTCCCGTCGGAGTGCTGCTGTTCGGACTACTTCACGTTGACGCCGCCCCAGGCGGCCTGGACCGCGGTGAGCTCGGCGCTGTCCGCGCCGTACAGGTCGGTCGCCGCCTTCTCGGTCGCCTCACGGGCGCCCGCGTAGTCGGTGGTCGACGTCATGTACTCGGAGAGGGCCTTGTACCAGATCTGGACGGCCTTGTCCCGGCCGATGCCGGTGACGGTCGAGCCGTCGCTGGTCGGGGAGTCGTAGTCGACCCCGTTGATGGTCTTCGCGCCGCTGCCCTCGGACAGCAGGTAGAAGAAGTGGTTGGCGACGCCGGAGGAGTAGTGCACGTCGAGGTCGCCGACGCTGCTGTCCCAGTAGTCGGCCGAGCCGCCGTCCTTGCTCGGCTTGTCCATGTAGCGCAGCGGGGAGCCGTCGCCGTTGATGTCGATCTTCTCGCCGATGAGGTAGTCGCCGACATCCGTGCTGTTGTCGGCGGCGAACTCGACCGAGGTGCCGAGGATGTCGCTGGTCGCCTCGTTCAGGCCGCCGGACTCGCCGAAGTAGTCGAGGTTGGCGGTGGACGCGGTCAGGCCGTGGCTCATCTCGTGGCCCGCGACGTCGAGGGCGGTCAGCGCGCTCTTGTTGTCGGCGCCGTCGCCGTACGTCATGCAGAAGCAGCTGTCGTCCCAGAACGCGTTGACGTACGCGTCGCCGTAGTGGACCCGCGAGTACGCGGCCTTGCCGTCACCGGCGATGCCGTCGCGGCCGAACGCCGACTTGTAGAAGTCCCAGGTCTGCGCGGCGCCGTAGGCGGCGTCGACCGCGGCGGTCTGGCGGTCGTTGCCGGTGCCGTCGCCCCAGGTGTCGTCGTCGTCCGTGACGAGGGCACCGGTGCCGCTCTCGCCCTGGTTGAGGTCGTACGTCTTGTGGCCGCCGCGGTCGCCGTCGGTCAGCTCGAAGCCGGAGCCGGCCGCGGTGGTCGACAGCTGGACCTCGCCGCTGTACTGGCTGTTGCCGACGCCGGTCTCGACCGCCTCGTAGCTCTGGAGCTTCTTGCCGGTGATCGCGTCGGTGATGGTGTGCACCCGGCTCGGCGTGCCGTCCTTCTGCACCCCGGTCTTCACCGTCTCCAGGGCGAGGACGGGCTTGCCGGAGCCCGCCCAGATCACCTTGCGGGCGGCGGCCGCGGTCTTGATCTTCGGCGTCGTGGAGGGCACGGATATCCGGGCCTTGGTCGCCTTGGTGACGCCCTTGAGCTTTCCGCCGGGGGCGGTGTGGGTGACGAGGTCGCCGCCGAGCACGGGCAGCCCGTCGTAGGTGCGCTCGTAGCGGGTGTGGACGGTGCCGTCCGCGTCCTTGATCACATCGCGGACGATCAGCTTCTCCTTGCCGCCGAGCCCGAGCGAGTCGGCGGTCGAAGTGACCTCGCTCTGTGCGGACTTGATGGCGGCGTTGCGCTGCGAGGCCTTGTTCGCGCTGAAGGGCACGGCGCTGTGAGTGGCGGAGGGACCGTCATTGCCGTTGTCGGGCGCGGCGGTTGCCGCACCGGTCTGCATGCCGACGACGACCATCGCGGCCACGGCGGCCAGGGCTGCGGCGCGACGGGTGTTCATGTGGGGGGTCATGCGCTCTCCGTTGCTCGTTCCGTGGGGGGTTACGAGCCGAGAGCGTGCCATCGAATGACCGACATTGACGGAGCACTAACAAATACCTCACATTTATTTGACTACTTCTTGTCCGAATGGAATACACAAGTGTTCGTTAATCGGCGGGAGTTGGGCGTAGATGTCCGGTGACACCGCATACGGGGTGTTCTGCCCCTGCCCCTGCCCCTGCCCCTGCCCTGCCTCTGCTCCGGCGGTGCGTGTGCTCCGGCCGTGCACCCGCCCGGCCGCGCACACGCAAAAGCCCCCGGCCGCAAGCAACGGCCGGGGGCTTCCGTGGTCGTGCCCGTGCGTCAGAGGTTGACGCCGAAGTCCTGGGCGATGCCGCGCAGACCGGAGGCGTAACCCTGGCCGACCGCGCGGAACTTCCACTCCGCACCGTTGCGGTACAGCTCGCCGAAGACCATGGCGGTCTCGGTGGCGGCGTCCTCGCTCAGGTCGTAGCGGGCGATCTCGACGCCGCCGGCCTGGTTGATGATGCGGATGAACGCGTTGCGCACCTGGCCGAAGTTCTGGCTGCGGGTCTCGGCGTCGTAGATCGAGACCGGGAAGACGATCTTGTCGACGTCGGCCGGCAGGCCCGCCAGGTTGACGTTGATCTGCTCGTCGTCGCCCTCGCCCTGGCCCGTGACGTTGTCACCGGTGTGGACGATGGTCTGGTCGGGCGTCGACTTGTTGTTGAAGAAGACGAAGTGACCGTCGGAGACGACCTTCCCGGCCGGGTTGACCGCGATGGCCGAGGCGTCGAGGTCGAAGTCGGTGCCGGTGGTGGTGCGGACGTCCCAGCCGAGGCCGACCGTGACGGCGGTCAGGCCCGGGGCCTCCTTGGTGAGGGAGACGTTGCCGCCCTTGGACAGGCTTACAGCCATGGGAAGTCCCTTTCATCGTCGATTGCGGGCTTCATGCCATCACGAAGCTACCGTCACAGGCCATAACGCGGACAAGGGACCAGGAGGTTCCTGATCCCTTTACTTTCTTTACCGAAGTCCCCCGGTCGGACGGCCGGCCGGTACGGCAAAAGAAGGTGACGAACACCCTCCGCTCCGGGGAACATGGGTGTCATGTCCGGGCCCTATGTCATCCGCGGTTCGGTCTCCCTGCCGGAGGCCGAGCTCATGTGGCGTTTCTCGCGGTCCTCGGGACCCGGGGGGCAGCACGTCAACACCAGCGACTCCCAGGTGGAGCTCCGCTTCGACCTCGCGGCGACCGAGTCGCTTCCCGAGGTGTGGAAGGAGCGGGCGCTCCAGCGGCTGGAGAGCAGGCTCGTCGGCGGGGTGATCGCGGTACGCGCCTCGGAGCACCGCTCCCAGTGGCGCAACCGCGAGACGGCCCTCGTCCGGCTCGCCTCCCTGCTCGCCGAGGCGACGGCGCCGCCCCCGAGACCGCGCCGCAAGACGCGGATCCCGCGGGGCATCAACGAACGCCGGCTGCGCGAGAAGAAGCAGCGCGGCGACACCAAGCGCGGCCGCTCCGGCCGCGACTGGTGACGGACCGGTTCTCCCGCCCGGGGCCCGGCGGCCGGTCCCCGGCCGTCCTCACCCCAGTCGGCGGTAGCGCCCCCGGAAGTACGTCAGCGGCGAACCGTCCCCGCTGGGCAGGGACGCGCTCAGCACCCGCCCGATCACCAGCGTGTGGTCGCCCGCCAGGACCCGCTGCTCGGTACGGCACTCCAGCGTGGCCAGCGCGCCGCCGATCAACGGCGCGGCGGTGACCTCGCCCCGGGTATAGGGGATGTCCTCGAACAGCAGCCGGTCGCTGATCCGGCCCTTCATCGCGAACCGTCCGGCGACGTGCCGCTGGCTCTCGGCGAGCACGGACACCGCCCACAGCGGCTGCTCCGACAGCAGGTCGTCCATCCGGGAGTCGTTGCGCAGACTGACCATCACCAGTGGCGGGTCCAGGGACACCGACATGAAGGCGGTTGCCGTCATACCGACATCCTCGCCGCGTCCGTGCTCGTCCAGCGGCGGCTCCTGGGCGGTGATCAGTACGACACCGGCGGCGAGCCGGGCGAGGGCGCCTCGGAACTCATCGTTGCTCACCCCCTCAGCATGGGGGACGGGCCGGGAACGCGGGGCGGGGGTCGTCGTCTGCAGCACATCGGGCACGCTAGCCGCGGAGCGCGTGCCTCCGCATCGGGCCAAGGGACCAGCCGGGTCCTAGGACCCGTGGTCCATCGCGGACGCGGCGCCGCGACGCAGGGGTCCGCGTGGCGGATCGGCGTCACGGACCGGCGTTCGGATTTGCGTTCAAGAAAAGGACGGGGCGGATCCGTACGCCACTCACAACCCTTTACCATCTGTTGTGACTTGAGTCACAGAGTGCAATATTTGTTGACCCTGTGTACCGGCTGCACAGCTCACTGTGATTCAGTTGCCGTGACACTGCAGTAAGTACGTCGATATGAAACCTGGAGTGCTGTCGAGGTCTCGGGGAGTGCGAGCAATGGAGGCCGAGTCGGAGCCGTACGTCCGTCTTGCGACGATGCGGCAGCTGCACCAGGCCGTGGCCGATCTCAACACGGCGCGGAGCCTGGCCGACACACTGCAGACCGTGGCCGACGGAATCGTCACCGGTCTCGGCTACGAGCTGGCCTGCGTGAACCTGGTCCGCCCCGACGGCGATCTCGTGGTCGCCGCCTTCGCGGGCAACAGCGCGGCGGAAGCCCTGATCACCGGCCGGGTCGGCTCGCGTGCCTCCTGGGAGCGCCGGCTGACGATGGGGCAGGCCTGGGACGAGCTCCGTTTCATACCGCACACCGACGGCTGGGTCCTCCTCGACGACGACGTACCGCAGTGGCACACCGACGGGCCGGATCCCCGTTTCGAGGACGAGTGGCACCCGCAGGACCGCCTCTACGCCCCGATGTACGCCTCCGGCGGCGGCCCCGATCTGCTGGGCGTCATCTCCGTGGACCGCCCGCGCAACGGCCGCCGCCCCGGCGCCTGGGGCCGCGAGGCCCTCCAGATGTACGCGTCGCAGGCGGCCATCGCGATCAGCAACGCCCGGCTCCGGGCAAACATGCAGCGGGCGCTGGTCCGCCTCGAACGGGAACAGCAGGCGCTGCGGGCCAGCGAGGAGTCCTTCCGCCAGGCCTTCGAGTACGCGCCCAGCGGCATGGCCATCGCCGAGATGGGCGGCGACCAGCACGGCCGGCTGCTGCGCACCAACGACGCCCTGTGCCGGCTGCTCGGCCGTCCCGCGTCCGTGCTGCGCCGCTACTCCTTCGCCGACCTCGTCCACCCCGAGGACATCGGCACCCTGCTGCGCACCTCCGCCGAGGGCGGGCGCGCCGAGCTGCGCCTGGGGCGGCGGGACGGCACCTATCTCTGGGTCTCGCTGCGCAACTCCGTCGTCGCCGACACCGCGGACGGCCCCCGCTTCCTGCTCACCCACGTCGAGGACATAGAGGAGCGCAAGCGCCACGAGCTGCATCTCGCGCACCGGGCCTCGCACGACGCGCTCACCGGCCTGCCCAACAGCGCCGAGCTGCGCTCCCGGCTGGGCGCCCGGCTCTGCGAGCGCCCGAACGCGGCGGCCACCACCCCGGTGGAGGCGCTGGACGCGGCCTACGGCGACGTCGACGATCAGGACGCGCGGACGCACGGCTACGAGGTGGACCAGGCACCCGGCGGCCCGTACGACCACCATGTGCACGCCGTCGCACCCGACACCGAGCACGACGACGGGGCGAAGGGGCTCGCGGTCCTCTTCTGCGACCTCGACGGCTTCAAGTCGATCAACGACCGCTTCGGCCACCACACCGGTGACGCCGTGCTGATCGAGGTCGCCCGCCGGCTCACCACCTGCGTCCGCGACGGCGACACCGTGGCCCGGCTCGGGGGTGACGAATTCGTCGTCCTCGCCGACGGACTCGGCGACGCGGACGCCGCGGACCTGGCCGTACGCCTGCGTAACGCCATCATTCCGCCGATTCGGGTCGACGGCAGGGCGGTGCGGGTGGGGGCGAGCTTCGGCATCGGCTGGGCCGCCTGCGGCATGACCGCGGAAGAGGTGCTGCGCTCCGCCGACCAGCGGATGTACGTGGAGAAGCGGTCGCGCTCGAAGGTTCACCGCAGGGCAGGCTGACGTTCATGGCGGCGCCTTTCCCGGGCTCCGCCGCCGTTCCGGTACCGGCGACGGCAATTCTTGGTGAGGGCCGTTCGGGGTAGGCTCGGCCGGTCGGCCACGGCTGGCACTATTCGGCGACGGCTGGCGACATGGTGAGGAGTGACCCAGGGATGACGGCCGGGAACAACGGCGCAAACACGCCCGAGGACGACGATCCGTTCGGCTACCTGTACGAGGACGGACAGGCAGCGGGCGCCCAGCCGCCGCGGCAGGGCGGCTACGGCTACCCCCCGGCGGCTCCGCAGCCCGGCGTGCCCCGGACCTCGTACAACCAGGTACGCACCGTCGGCGAGCGTCAGTACGGCCAGCAGGTGCCGCAGCAGCAGGCGTACGGCCAGCAGCAGGCGTACGGCCAGCAGCAGGCGTACGGCCAGCCGAACGCGCAGTACGCCGCCCCGGAGACGTACCCCGGCGGCGCACCCACCACGCAGGTCCAGCAGCAGGGCGGCCGCGGCCGTCCCGGCGGCCCCGGCAAGGGCGGTCCGAACACCAAGGGCCTGCTGATCGGTGCTCTCGCGGTGGTCCTGGTCGTGCTCATCGGCATCGGTGCCGCGCTGATCACGGGCAACGGCAACAAGGACAAGAAGAAGGAGGAGGCCACCTCCTCCGCCGGTCCCGGCGGCCAGGTCGAGGAGTCCCCGAAGCCCGAGCAGTCCGCCAGCTCCGAGGCCCCGGTCGAGCTCCCCAAGCAGGACGCGGCGACGCTGAAGCTCGGCGGCACGGCCCAACTGGACAACGCGACCAAGGGTGCCAAGAGCTCCAACGGCCAGTACATCAACCTCAACGAGGTCGGCCGGTCGGCGACCTGGTCGGTCGAGGTGCCGAAGGCCGGTCCGTACACGCTGTTCGTGACGTACGGAGTGCCGGGCAAGGATGCCAAGACGTCCCTGACGGTCAATGCCGAGGCGCCCCGCGAGATCAGGATGAAGAACTTCGCCGAGGCCCCTGAGGGCGATCTGGAGAAGGGCTGGACGACCACGTTCTCCTGGATGCAGCTCAACAAGGGCCCGAACACGATCACGATCTCGTGCAACGAGGGTGACCAGTGCGACGCCAACCTGGATCAGCTGTCGCTGAAGGCCGGTCACGTGAAGCGCTGACCATCCCTGGACGCACTCCGGCCCCCTCGCCTCCGGGCGAGGGGGCCGGATCGTTCTCCGGGCGCGGAGCGGGTCAGCCCATCAGCGCGAGGAACCCCGCCACCGTCCCCGCCATCGCCTCGCGCCCGGGGGCGATGTACTTCCTCGGGTCCACGCCCGTGGTGTTCTCGGCCAGGTACGCCCGTACCGCGCCGGTGAACGCGGTGTTGAGGGCCGTGCCCACGTTGATCTTGACCATGCCGGAGGAGGCGACCGCCTGGCGGATCTCCTCGTCCGGGACGCCGCTGGAGCCGTGCAGCACCAGCGGGACCGGGACGGCCTCGCGCAGGCGGCCGATCAGCTCGTGGTCCAGGGCGGCGGTGCGCTCGGTCATGGCGTGCGAGGAGCCGACCGCGACGGCCAGCGCGTCCACCCCGGTGTCGCGGACATACGCGGCGGCCTCGGCAGGGTCGGTGCGGACGCCCGGGGCGTGGGCGTCGAGCGGGGCCTCGCCCTCCTTGCCGCCGACCTTGCCGAGCTCGGCCTCGATCCAGATGCCGCGCTCGTGGCCCCAGGCCACCGCCTCGGCCGTGGCCCGCACGTTCTCCTCGTACGACAGCTTGGACGCGTCGAACATGACGGAGCCGAAGCCCTCGGTGTGCGCCTGGTGCAGCAGCTCCACGGACTCGACGTGGTCGAGGTGGAGGGCGAGCGGGGCGTCCGAGGCGCGGGCGACGGCGGCGGCCGCGGCGGCGATGGCGCAGAGCCGTCCGCCGTGGAACTTCACGGCGTTCTCGGAGATCTGGAGGATGGCGGGTGCTCCGGCGCGCTCCGCGCCGGCCGCGATGGCCTCCGCGTGCTCCAGCGTGATGACATTGAAGGCGGCGATCCCGCGTCCCTCGGCCTGGGCGGCGGAGACGAGTTCACCGGTGCTGACGAGCGGCATGCTGACCTCTTGCTACTTCATTTCGAACCGCGATCGGGCGGGTCGGGACGGGCGCGGCCTCTCAGGCCGCCGGTGCGTGTTCCTCGATGCCGACGCGCGGCAGCAGCTCCTCGTACGCCGCGCGGTCGAAATCACCGGCCGTCGGGGAGAGCACGGTCGCCGTCGACAGTGCCACCGCCCGCCGCAGCCGGTCCGGCCAGCTCAGCCCCTCGACGAGGCCGGACAGCAGCCCGGCCACCGCGGAGTCGCCCGCGCCGGTCGGATTGCCCAGGACCTTGGCGGGCGGCGTCGCCTGCCAGCTGCCGTCGGGGGTGACCGCCAGCATGCCGTCCGGTCCCAGCGAGGCGATGACTCCGTGCGCGCCGCGGCGGCGGGCGTCGCGGGTGGCGCGCATCGGTTCGCGGGAGCCGGTGAGCTGGGCGAGCTCGTCGGCGTTCGGCTTGATCAGGTCGGGGCGGGCGGCGATGCCGCGGCGGAGCGGTTCGCCGCTGGTGTCCAGGAGTACGGGGACACCGGCGGCGCGGGCCGACCGGACCAGTTCGGCGTAGGCGCCGACGTGGATGCCGGGCGGCAGGCTGCCGCAGAGCGCGACGGCGTCGGCCCCGGTGAGGAGCTCCTCGTACCGGCCGAGGAGGGCGGCCCATTCGTCGGCGCTGACGAGCGGGCCGGGTTCGTTGAGCTGGGTGGTGTCGCCGGTGGCCCGGTCGACGACGGCGATGGTGCGGCGGGTGTTCCCCGCGACGCTGACGAGAGCGTCGGTGATCGGCGCGGCGGCGATCGGTGCCGGGGAGTCCGTACCGGTCTCCCGCGGCGGCAGGCCGGCCAGCAGCTCGCGGAGCACTGCTCCGGTGGAGCCTCCGGCGAAGCCGGTGACCACTGTTTCGTGGCCGAGGGCGGAGAGCACCCGGGCCACGTTGAGTCCCTTGCCGCCGGGTCGCTCGGACATGTCGCTGACGCGGTGGCTGGCGTGCGGGACGAGTTCCGGGACGCCGTACGTCAGGTCGAGTGCCGTATTCAGTGTGACCGTGAGGATCACCGCGGCCGCTCCCTCGATCCCTGCTCCGAAGCGCGAAACCGTGGACGGAATGCGCTTTCTCTGGCTGTTTTCCAGGCGATCATGCCAAAGAGGTGGCGGTCGGCCCAGACCTCGGGACCAACCGCCGTCTCTTCGTTACGTATTCGACTCCCTGTCAATAACGGGGCAGATCAGCCGATCCGGGGCGCTTTGATCCATTCGCCCTTGCGCATGACGCCCTTGAGCGCGAAGTCCTCGTCCAGGACCACCAGGTCCGCGTCCTTGCCCGGCTCCAGCGAGCCGACCCGGTCGTACACGCCGAGCAGCCGGGCCGGATTGGCGGAGATGGACCGCACGACATCGCCGACCGGGATCCGGTCGATGGTCACGGCCCGGTGGAACGCGGTGTCCAGGGTGAGCGTGGAGCCCGCGATCGAGTTGCCCTCGACCAGTCGCGCGACGCCGTCCCTGACCTCGACCGCGAGCGGGCCGAGCTGGTACAGGCCGTCGCCGAAGCCGGCCGCGTCCATGGCGTCGGTGATCAGCGCGACGCGGTGGGCGCCCGCGTGGTGGTAGGCCAGCTCCAGGGTCGCGGGGTGCAGATGCGTGCCGTCGTTGATCAGCTCGACGGTGATCCGCTCGTCCTCCAGCAGCGCCGCGATCGGTCCGGGCTCGCGGTGGGCGAACGGCGGCATCGCGTTGAAGAGGTGCGTGGCGACGGTGGCGCCCGCGTCGATCGCCTCGACGGTCTGCTCGTACGTGGCGTCGGTGTGCCCGATCGCGGCGATGACGCCGTGCTCGGCGAGCAGCCGCACCGAGTCGATGCCGCCCGGCAGTTCGGTGGCGAGCGTGAACATCTTCGCGGTGCCGCGCGCCGCGTCCATCAGCTTGCGGACCTCGGCCGGGTCCGGGTGGCGCAGCAGGTCCTCGCTGTGCGCGCCCTTGCGGCACGGCGAGATGAACGGCCCCTCGAAGTGGATGCCGGCCAGGTCGCCCTGCTCCACCAGCTCGGACAGGACACCGGCCCGGTGGGCGAGGAAGTCCATCTCGCCGGTGACCGTGGAGGCGACCAGTGTGGTGGTGCCGTGCTCGCGGTGGGTGCGGATGCCGGTGAGGACCTCGTCCACGGTGCCGGAGGTGAAGGACGCGCCGCCGCCGCCGTGGTTGTGCATGTCGACGAAGCCGGGGACCACCCAGTGGCCGCTCAGGTCGACGGTCGGTGCGCCCTCCGCCGTGGAACCGGCGATCCGGGTGCCCTCGACGATCACCCGGCCGTTCTCGACGATCCCGGTGGGAAGCACCACCCGGGCACCTGCGAGAACTGTGCTGTCTGCGCGTCCGGCCATCAGGCGGATACCTCCGTGGAGAGAAGATCCCAGGCGAGCAGCCCTGCGCCCAGGCATCCGGCGGTGTCCCCGAGGGCCGCCGGGACAATGTGGGGCAGCTTCTGGAACGTGACGCGTTCCTCGACGGCCGCACGGAGTGGTCTGAACAAGGTTTCCCCGGCCTCGGCGAGACCGCCACCGATGATGAGGGAGCGCGGGTCGAGCAGCGTCAGCGCGGTGACCAGTCCGGCGGCGAGCGCGTCCACGGCGTTCTGCCAGACCTGTACGGCCGCGGGGTCGCCCGACTCGACGGCCTTCGCGCAGTCCGCCGCGTCCGCCTCCGGGTCGCCGGACGCGGCGGCCCAGGCGCGGCTGACGGCGCCGGCGGACGCCAGGGTCTCCAGACAGCCGCGCTGTCCGCAGCCGCAGTCGGGCCCGTCCGGCCGGACCACGATGTGCCCGATCTCGCCCGCGTACCCGTGCGCGCCCGCCTCGATCGTGCCCGCGATGCCGATGGCCCCGGCGATGCCGGTGCCCAGCGGGATGAAGAGGAAGCGGTCGGCACCCTTGCCCGCGCCGATCCGGCCCTCGGCGAGCCCCCCGGCGCGTACGTCGTGGCCGAGCGCGACGGGGACACCGCCGAGCCGCTCGCCGAGCAGTTGCCGCAGGGGTACGTCGCGCCAGCCCAGGTTCGAGGCGTAGACCGCGATCCCGTTCTCGGCGTCGACGATGCCGGGCACGGCGACGCCGGCCGCGACGGCGCTCTCGCCGAGGTGCTCCTCGCCGTACGCCCGCAGATCGGCGGCGAAGCCGAGGATCGACTCCACGACGGCTTCGGCGCCGCGCTCTCTGTTGGTCGCCCGCCGCGCCTCGTACAGCAGGGTGCCGTCGGCCCCGACCAGTGCGGCCTTCATTCCGGTGCCGCCCACATCGAGGGCGATGACGTGTTTCACGGGAAACAGTTTCGCCCGAGGAGGCAAAAAGGTCTAGTCCACTATCCCGGTTTGTTGCGGATCCATACAAAATCGCGCCCGCGGATTCACGGGACGGGAGCGGCAACGGGAACCGGGCCGCTCAGGGACACCTCAGGGCGAAAGGATCACGCTGCGCGAGAGGTTGCGCGGGTGGTCCGGGTCGTACCCCTTCGACTCCGCCAGTTCGACCGCCAGCCGCTGCGCCCGGATCAGATCCGCCATCGGGTCCGCGGTGGCATGCGCGACCAGCGTTCCGCCCACCCGCGCCACATCGCCGGCGAGTCCTTCCGGCAGCCGGCCGAACACCCACGCCACCCGGTGCGGCCCGGTGACCGAGATCGGGCCGTGGCGGTACTCCATCGCCGGGTACGACTCCGTCCAGGCGCCCGCCGCCTCGCGCATCTTCAGCCCGGCCTCCTGCGCCAGCCCGTACGTCCAGCCGCGCCCCAGGAACGTCCACTGCTCGGCCGAGACCACCGCCTCGTCCAGCGGCTCCGTCACGGCGAGCTCCGCGTCCACCGCGGCGGCGGCGACCGTCTTCACCCCTTCCGGAAGCGGACCCGACGCCTCCAGGCCGGCCCGCAGAAAGGCCAGCGCGGTGGTCGCGAACCGGGTCTGGACGACCGACTCCTCGTCCGCCCAGTCAAGTACGGCCACCGCGTCGGCGGAGTCCGTCACCGGCGTCCCCGGGTCGGCGGTCAGCGCGACGGTGGCGACCTTGCCGCGCAGCTCGCCGAGGAGTTCCAGCACCTCGGTCGTGGTGCCGGAGCGGGTGATCGCCACCACCCGGTCGTACGGGCGCCCGGCCGGGAACTCCGAGGAGGGGTACGCGTCCGTCTCGCCCTGCCCGGCCGCCTCGCGCAGCGCCGCGTACGCGATGGCCATGAACCAGGAGGTGCCGCACCCGGTGACGGCGACCCGCTCACCCGGCCGCGGCAGCCCGTCGAACGCCGCCCCCGCCTCTGCGGCGCGCCGCCAGCAGCCGGGCTGGGTGGCAATTTCCGATGCGGTACGCGACATGCTGAACGGCTCCTTGCGACGTGGCACGTGACGGTGCGGGCGGTACGGCACAACGGTGGTGCGGGGCAGGCGGACCCCGAAGGCACCCGCACCTGAACCTACTTAGCAGTAGGCGCAGTTCGGGGACAATGCTCTCAGGCGCGGCGCCGGGCACCGGCCCGGTTGCGTTGCGAAAGTGATACCGCTTTGGTGTAGACCATCGGCGACGGCCTGGGGGAGGATCGCACCCCGTTCGAAGGCCCCACGACGGCGTGGTCGGCACGGATGACGCGATGGATGAGGACGGTCTGGGCTGTGCAGCTGCGCTACCGGGTACTGACTGCGGCCGTGACCGCGCTGGGCATGACGGCGACGCTGGCGGGCTGCGGCGGCAGCGGCGGTTCGGGGGAGGTCACCCTCAAGCTCGTCGCGGCCGACTACGGCACCGGTCCCGCCAACAGCTCCGAGAAGTACTGGGACGGACTCGTCAAGGGCTTCGAGGCGACCCACCCCGGCATCAAGGTCGACGTCAGCGTCCATTCGTGGAAGGACATCGACCGCGAGGTCGCCACGATGGTGAAGAAGGGGCAGGCCCCCGACATCGCCCAGATCGGCTCGTACGCCGACTACGCCAAGGCCGGCGAGCTCTACCGGGCCGACCAGATGCTGTCCATCCGCACCCAGGCCAACTTCCTGCCGTCCCTCGCCGACGCGGGCAGCGTGGACCGCACCCAGTACGGACTGCCGTTCGTGGCCAGCACCCGGCTGCTCTTCTACAACAAGAAGTACTTCGCGCAGGCGGGCCTCGACGCCCCGCGGACCTGGGACGACATCCGCGACGACGCGGCGGTGCTCAGGCAGCGCGGCGTGACCTACCCGTTCGCGCTGCCGCTCGGTCCGGAGGAGCCCCAGGCCGAGACCATGATGTGGCTGCTCGGCGGGGGCGGCGGCTACATCGACGACAGCGGCTCGTACGAGATCGACTCGGCCGAGAACGTCAGGACGTTCGACTGGCTGAAGGCGAACCTGGTCGACAAGGGCCTCGTCGGCCCCGTCGCCCCGGGGAAGCTCGACCGCCAGAAGGCGTTCGACGCGTTCACCGACGGCCGGGTCGGCATGCTGAACGGTCACCCGACGCTGATGCAGGAGGCCGAGCGGAAGGGCGTCTCCGTCGGGATGGTGCCGATGCCCGGCAGCGGCGGCCCCCGCAAGAACTCGCTGGGCGTGGCCGACTGGATCATGGGCTTCAAGCAGCACGGCCACCGTGTGCAGCTGGGCAAGTTCTTCGACTACCTGTTCACCGACAAAAACGTCATCGGCTTCGCCGACAAGTACGACCTCCTCCCGGTCACCGACAGCGCCTCCGCGGCCATGGAGTCCGACGCCAGGTACAAGCCGCTGTGGAAGTTCCTGGCCGCGCTGCCGGACTCGCAGTTCTACCCGTACGGCAAGAGGTCCTGGGCCCGGTCCAGCGAGTCGATCAAGGAGAACATCGGCAAGGCGGTCGCGCCGAACGGCAGCCCCGGGACCGTGCTGGGGCGGATCGCGCGCGATTCGGCCGCGGCGGCGAAAGAGGATTAGCGGGTGGCGGCCTTTCGGGCGGGCGATATGTTGGCTGATATGACCGCCCCCACGAACGGCCCCGACGACCCGGACGGCCTCTCCGACAGGGACCGTGCCGTGCTCGCCGTCGAACGGCAGTCGTGGTCCGGCCCCGGGGCGAAGGAGCGGGCGATCCGCGAACAGCTGGGCATCTCGCCCACCCGCTACTACCAGCTCCTGAACGCCCTGCTCGACGACCGCCGCGCACTGGCGGAGGACCCGGTGACGGTCAACCGCCTGCGCCGGGTGAGGGACGCGAGACGCGAACGCCGCTGAGGGCGAAGTACGGGGCGGCGCGGTGCTGGGACCGGCGCCCGCTCAGCAGGAGACGGTGATCAGGACGGGCTCCGCGGTGCCGGTGGCACGGAGCGCCTCGACGAAGACCTCCGTGGTCCAGGCCGCCGCGTCCAGGGACCACACCGGCACCCGGCAGCGGAAGGCCAGGGCCCGGCGCATCCCTTCGGTCTGCACCTTCCCGGTCGGCGACCGGGACAGACCCGGGAGGTTCACGGCGGTGCTCTCCGGCTCGACGGCCATCCGGCCGTAGGCGCACGCCAGCGCCTCGTCGCGGACGCGCCCGCCCCGGCCCGGCAGCCCCGCCTCGCGGCCCGACACGGTGACGGTGATGTCCCTGGCCGCGCCCGGATCGGCCAGCTCGTACCAATGCGCGGCGTACAGCAGAGCCGCGGCGGGATCCGGCGCCAGATGCACCGGTGCCACGGTGTGTACTCCGGTGACCCGGACGTCGCCCACCTGCCGCAGCACATCGCCGAGGACCGTCGCCACCGGCAGCACGGGCAGTCGCTGCCGGTTCAGGCGGGAGGACACGTCCACCTGGAGCCAGCCGATCTCCCGGACACGCCCGTCCTGCGTCCAGTCCTCCCCCGCGTCGTTGTGCCCCCACCGGCTTCCGCCGAGCTCCATGCCGGCGCCCAGCAGGGTGCTGCTCCACCCGTAGGCCTCGGCCCGGTTCACCGCCAGGCCGAAGACGTCGACGTCTTCGGCCTCCGAGGCGTCCTCGGCCACGTCGGAATCAGAATCCGAGGTGTCCTCGGGTACGCCGGACTCCGAGCCGTCCTCGGGCGGTGTGAGCCAGGGATGCCGGGTGAGGACTCCGTGCACGCCCATGAGCAGGGTCGCATCCCGCACCGCATCACCCATTGCCTCTCCCTACACACCCGCGCCGCAGTTGAAGGTCATCGTGGCAGTGACGGCCTTCTCCGGGGAGCCGGCCTCGCCGATGACGTCCACGTCGATCAGGCTCCGCCACTGCGTCTTCTTCCGGCCCTCGCAGGTCTTACGGGCGTTGGCCCGATGGGTGCTGCTCGCCTTGCCCTTGGTCGGCTTCACCTTCTTCGACCCACTGGCCACGGACTTCCACTTGCCGTGCCGGTCCTTCGCCTGGAGCCAGATGGTGACCTTGGCCTTCTCGCCGGGCTTCCCTCCCTTCACCCGCACCCACCAGCCGTGTCCGGACGCCGTCGCCGGGGGCGTACTGGAGACGTGGACGTGGTCGCCGTTGGTGTAGAAGAGGCCGGCGTCCGCCGCGTGCCGGGCTTCAGGCCCGGCCGGCCGGCCGGGCCTGAGCCGGGGCGGGGGAGAGGGAGGCACCCGCGAGGAGAGCCGCCAGTACCGTGGAAAGGACAAGAGACCTGCGCATCAGGGCCGCTCCCGATCGAGGTGGGGGAACTGGTCGCCCTGATCGCTGTCCGCACCCCATGGGCACCACACGCCAGGTCGGGACCGTTCGTCCGTTCGATGCCTCATGCGCGCGTGGCGGCCGGCTGCTCCTCGCCCGTCACGCCGCGGGCGAGCCGGCTCCGGGCCCGCCGCTATAGGCTCCCTCCATGGGCAGCAACCCCGAAGCACCCACACCGAGCGAAACCCCGTCCGCGCTCCCGACTCCCACCACCCCGGCCGGCCGAGAGGCCCTCGCCGCGATCCTCGCCCGCCCCGACCGCGCCGTCATCGCGCTCGATTTCGACGGCACCCTCGCCGACATCGTCCCGGACCCGGAGCAGGCCCGCGCCCACCCCGACGCCGTCGCGGCCCTTGCGGCGCTCGCCCCGAAGGTGGCCTCCATCGCCGTGATCACCGGCCGCCCGGCCGGCGTCGCGGTCCGGCACGGCGGCTTCGCCGGAGTGCCCGGCCTGGACCACCTCGTGGTCCTCGGCCACTACGGCGCCGAGCGCTGGGACGCCGTGTCCGGCACCGTCCATGCCCCCGCCCCGCACCCCGGCATCGCCGCGGTCCGCGCCGAGCTCCCGGGCGTGCTGGACCGGGCCGGCTCGTGGCACGGCACCTGGATCGAGGAGAAGGGCCGGGCGATTGCCGTCCACACCCGCCGGGCCGCCGATCCGCAGGCCGCGTTCGAGGCGCTGACCGGCCCGCTCGGCGAGCTCGCCGCCCGGCACGGACTGATCGTCGAGCCGGGCCGGCTGGTCCTGGAGCTGCGCCCGCCGGGCATGGACAAGGGCGTGGCGCTCGCCCAGTACGTACGGGAGACGGACGCCGAGTCCGTGCTGTACGCGGGCGACGACCTCGGCGACCTCGCCGCCTACGCCGCGGTGGAGAAGCTCCGTACCGAGGGCCCCGACGGCATCCCCGGACTGCTGGTCTGCAGCGGCAGCGCGGAGGTGCCCGAACTGGCCGAGCGGGCCGACCTGCTGCTGGCCGGACCGGGCGACGTCGTCGCCTTCCTGGCCGGGCTGGCCCGGCGGATCTGACACCCCGGGCGGCTCACTCCCGCCGCAGCGCGTCCAACTGGTCCAGGAACCACTGCTGCGGCGGCAGCGCGACCGCCGCCGCGGCCAGGCGTTCCGTGCGCGCGGCCCGTTCGTCCTCCGCCATCGTCAGCGCCTCGTGCAGCGCCGTCGCCGTTGCCGAGACGTCGTACGGGTTCACCACGACCGCGTCGCTGCCCAGCTCCTCGTACGCCCCCGCCTCACGCGACAGCACCAGCGCGCAGCCGTGGTCGGAGACGACCGGGATCTCCTTGGCGACCAGGTTCATGCCGTCCCGGATCGGGTTGACGAGCGCCACGTCGGCCAGCCGGTACGCGGCGAGAGAGCGGGCGAAGTCGTCCTTGACGTGCAGCACGACCGGCGTCCAGCCCTCCGTGCCGTACACGGCGTTGATCTCGTCCGCGACCCGTCGCACCTCGGCCGTGTAGTCGCGGTACACCGCGAGGTCCTGCCGGGAGGGGTACGCGAAGGCGACATGGACGACGCGTCCGCGCCATTCGGGCCGCTCGTCCAGGAGCGCGCGGTACGCGAACAGGCCGCGCACGATGTTCTTGGACAGTTCCGTTCGGTCCACCCGTACGATCGTCCTCCGGCCGGGGCCGGTCTGCTCGCGCAGCGCCGCCATCCGCTCGTCCACATCGGCCTCGTGCGCCCGGCGGCGCAGGAAGTCCCCGTCCGCGCCGAGACCGTGCACCCCGATCCTGGTCCGCCCGGTGCCGCCCAGGATCTGGGTGCAGCAGCCGATGAACGCGTCCGCCCAGCGCCGGGTCAGGAACGCCGCCCGGTCCGCGCCCAGGATGCCGTGCAGCAGCTGCTCGGCGATGTCGTCGGGGAGCAGCCGGAAGTAGTCGACGGGTGCCCACGGGGTGTGCGAGAAATGGCCGATCCGCAGGTCGGGGCGGAGCTCGCGGAGCATGCCCGGCACCAGCGCCAGGTGGTAGTCCTGCACCAGCACCGCGGCGCCCTGCCCCGCCTCCTCGGCGAGCGCCTCGGCGAAGGCCCGGTTGTAGGTCTCGAACGACGCCCACTGCCGCCGGAACTCCGCGTCGAAGACCGGCTCCAGCGGCGTCTGGTACAGCATGTGGTGGACGAACCAGAGCACCGAGTTCGCGATGCCGTTGTACGCGTCGGCGTGCACGTCCGCGTCGATGTCGAGCATCCGTACGCCCGACTCACCGACCCCCCGCCGGACCGCCTCCCGGTCCCCGTCACCCAGCGCCGCGCACACCCACAACTTGTCGTCGACGGCGCTCAGTCCGGAGACGAGCCCGCCGCCGCCCCGCTTCGCGTCGAGCGATCCGTCCGCGCCCAGGGTGTACGACACCGGGCCGCGGTTGGACGCGACGAGGACCTGGGCGGAGAGCCGGGCGGAGGACTGGGCTTCGTGCTCGGAGACCATGTTGCGGAATCTAGCCCGATCACGAACCGCCCAAACGTGCGAAGTCAGGCCACGTCAGGCCGCGCGGCGCGAAACGTACTCCTCGATCTCGCACATCGGGGGCCGCTCCTCGGTGTCCACGGCATGGGTGCGCGGTACGAAGCCGTTCGCGCCGCGCTCGAACTGGGTGAGCGCCGGGCGTACCAGGTGGCCGCGGGACAGCCGCAGTTGCGCGGTCCGGTAGATCGCCGCCGCCATCCGGCCGAGCGCCTGCCCGTCCTGGTGCCGGTGCTTGCGCACCCCCACGTCGACCTGGGCCAGCGCGTCCAGCCCCACCGTGTGCAGCGCGTCGACCAGGAGGCCCAGCTCCACGCCGTAGCCGACGGGGAAGGGCAGCCGTTCGAGCAGAGAGCGGCGTACGGCGTACTCGCCGCCCAGCGGCTGGACGAAACCGGCCAGCTGCGGCCAGTGCAGATTGAGCAGCGGACGGGCCACCAGCTCGGTCACGCGACCGCCCTGCCCCGCCGTGTCGCCGAAGGGGCGGTCGTACATCGCCTTCACGAACTGCACGTCCGGGTCGGTCAGCAGCGGGCCGACGATGCCGGAGACGAAGTCCGCCGAGAAGTCCTTCAGATCGGCGTCGATGAAGCACACGATGTCACCGCCGGTCACCAGGAGCGAGCGCCACAGCACCTCGCCCTTGCCGGGCACGGCCGGGATCCGGGGGAGTATCGCGTCCCGGTGCACCACCCGGGCGCCGGCCTCCCGGGCCGCCTTCGCGGTGTCGTCCGTGGAACCGGAATCGATCACCACGAGCTCGTCGACCAGCCGGACCTTCTCCATCAGCTCGCGCCGGATCGTCGCGACGATCTCGCCGACCGTCGCCCCTTCGTTCAGCGCGGGCAGTACGACACTGACGCTCCCGCGGCCCGCTTCCCCGGCCGTGGCCCTGGCGGCCAGGAGGCGGTCCAACGGGCGGTCGGCGGCCGACCAGGAACGCCTGGCCAGCCAGCATTCGACCTCTTCCAGCACGGTCGATACTCCCTGTATGTGATCCATCTCGCGGTTCGGACGACTATCTCAACAGTCCGGTGCTTCGGTTACAGTCTTGAACAACGCGGACGACCATCGCATGCCGGGGTCCGTCCGCCGATAAATGCCCGGATCGAAGATCCGGTGCCACAGCGCTCATCCAGAGGGACTGAGGGAACGGCCCGTTGAAGTCCCGGCAACCCCCCCGCCGACCGTGAGGTCAGGTGGGGAAGGTGCCAATTCCGTCTCGTGGCGAAACGCGCCGCGAGGAAGATGAGGAGAAAGGGCCTCGCCACCATGGCTGCGCAGACCGTTGCAGTAAGCACCGATTCTTCCGCCGACGCTGACGCCAACGCCGAAGCCGTCGACCTCGGTCCCGCCTCGGGCCTTTCCTGCCGCGAGTGCGGCGAGCGTTTCGAACTCGGCCCCATTTTCGCCTGCGCGTCCTGTTTCGGGCCGCTCGAAGTCGCGTACGACCTGCCGAGCGGCTCCCCCGAAGAGCTGAAGAAGCGCATCGAGGCCGGACCGGCCAACATCTGGCGCTACGCGCCGCTGCTGCCGGTCCCCGCCGATGTCGCCGAGAAGCCGAACCTGAACCCCGGCTGGACCAAGCTCGTCCAGGCCGACAACCTCGCCCGTGAGCTCGGCGTCGAGCAGGGCAAGCTGTTCGTCAAGGACGACTCCGGCAACCCCACGCACTCCTTCAAGGACCGCGTCGTCGCCCAGGCCATCGAGGCCGCCCGCGCCTTCGGCTTCACCACCCTCTCCTGCTCCTCCACCGGCAACCTCGCCGGTGCCGTCGGCGCCGCCGCCGCCCGCGCCGGCTTCCGCTCCTGCGTGTTCATCCCGCACGACCTGGAGCAGGGCAAGGTCGTCATGGCCGCGGTGTACGGCGGTGAGCTGGTCGGCATCGAGGGCAACTACGACGACGTCAACCGCTTCTGCTCCGAGCTCATCGGCGACCCGCTCGGCGAGGGCTGGGGCTTCGTCAACGTCAACCTGCGTCCGTACTACGGCGAGGGCTCCAAGACCCTGGCGTACGAGATCTGCGAGCAGCTCGGCTGGCAGCTCCCGGACCAGCTGGTCATCCCGATCGCGTCCGGCTCGCAGTTCACCAAGATCGACAAGGGCCTCCAGGAGCTGATCAAGCTCGGTCTGGTCGAGGACAAGCCGTACAAGCTCTTCGGCGCCCAGGCCGAGGGCTGCTCGCCGGTCTCGGTCGCGTACAAGGGCGGCCACGACGTCGTCCGGCCGCAGAAGCCGAACACGATCGCCAAGTCCCTCGCCATCGGCAACCCGGCCGACGGCCCGTACGTCCTGGACATCGCCCGCCGCACCGGTGGCGCCGTGGAGGACGTCGACGACGAACAGGTCGTCGACGCGATCAAGCTGCTGGCGCGCACCGAGGGCATCTTCGCGGAGACGGCGGGCGGTGTGACGGTCGGCGTGACGAAGAAGCTCATCGAGGCCGGTCTGATCGACCCGTCGCTGACCACCGTCGTACTCAACACGGGTGACGGCCTCAAGACCCTCGACGCGGTGGCCGACACCTCGCAGGCGACCGCGACGATCCGGCCCAGCCTGGACGCGTTCCGCGCCGCCGGCCTCGCCACCAGCTGACCACCCGAGACTCCAGGAAGGGCACCCGCCATGAGCGTCAAGGTCCGCATCCCCACCATCCTCCGCACCTACACGGGCGGCCAGGCCGAGGTCCCGGCAGAGGGCTCGACCCTCTCCCAGGTCATCGAGTCCCTGGAGCAGAACCACCCGGGCATCGCCGCCCGCGTCCTGGACGACCAGGGCAAGCTGCGCCGCTTCGTCAACGTGTACGTCAACGACGACGACGTGCGCTTCGAGGGCGGTCTGGAGACGGCCACGCCGGACGGCGCCGGCATCTCGATCATCCCGGCCGTGGCCGGCGGCTGCTGACGCCCCGTCCGACCGCACCGCGTAATCGAATTGCCCTCTCCGTGTTTGAAAACGGAGGGGGCAATTCTGCATGGTTGAGCGCGGTACAGTGTGGGAAGTCCCCCCAGCTGCCCGTGCCGCCCGCATACGAGAATGCGCCCGGCCACGACAAGATGCAGCCAAAGTGCGCGATCCGCTTGAGGCATAAGTCGCCTTTGCCTGGCCCGACTTGCCCAGGATTCATATGAATTCCGCATATCCGGGCGTTCGGTTCTGCCGAGAATTCTCGTCCGATTGACCTGTTGCAGAGGGCAGTTGGGCAGATACATTCAGCCGCGGTCGACGCGTTCCGGCGCACCCACCCTCTCCTGTCGGAGGGTGAGTTCTGACCCGGGTCCGCGAAGTGCGGTCCTGCGCAAGGGCCAGTAATAGGGGAGTTAGGCATGGCTCAGGGCACCGTCAAGTGGTTCAACGCGGAGAAGGGGTACGGCTTCATCGCGGTCGACGGTGGTGCGGATGTTTTCGTCCACTACAGCGCGATCCAGATGGACGGGTACCGCACCCTCGAAGAGGGTCAGCGAGTTGAATTCGAGATCTCGCAGGGCCAGAAGGGGCCGCAGGCAGACATGGTCAAGCTCGCCGTCGGCTGAGTTCGAGCGGTCGGCCAACGACGCCACTCACGCACTGCACTCACGCACTGAGGGCCCGTACCCCGGGGGTACGGGCCCTCAGTGCGTCCCGTGCGCCCCGTGTCTGCCTCCCGCGCGCCCCGGCGCGGTGTCCACATCCCGAGGGGGACGCTTGCACTCTCGGGGGTCGAGTGCTAATCATTGGCGTTAGCACTCTCCAGGTGAGAGTGACAGAACTTGGACCGGGCCGGTGAGGCCCGCAGGTCGGTGGGGCAAGGAACCACCGGTCACGCAGGCCGTCCGTCGCGGGCGCCACTCGGTCCGGAGAAATCCACCCCTGTCCGGGAGGACCACTTCACATGGCCAAGATCATCGCGTTCGACGAGGAGGCCCGGCGCGGTCTCGAGCGCGGCATGAACCAGCTCGCCGACGCCGTCAAGGTCACCCTTGGCCCCAAGGGTCGCAACGTCGTCCTTGAGAAGAAGTGGGGCGCCCCCACGATCACCAACGATGGTGTTTCCATCGCCAAGGAGATCGAGCTGGAGGACCCGTACGAGAAGATCGGTGCGGAGCTGGTCAAGGAGGTCGCCAAGAAGACGGACGACGTCGCCGGCGACGGTACGACCACCGCCACCGTTCTCGCCCAGGCTCTCGTCCGCGAGGGTCTGCGCAACGTCGCCGCGGGTGCCAACCCGATGGCTCTCAAGCGGGGCATCGAGAAGGCCGTCGAGGCCGTCTCCGCCGCCCTCCTGGAGCAGGCCAAGGACGTGGAGACCAAGGAGCAGATCGCTTCGACGGCCTCCATCTCCGCCGCCGACACCCAGATCGGCGAGCTCATCGCCGAGGCCATGGACAAGGTCGGCAAGGAAGGCGTCATCACCGTCGAGGAGTCCCAGACCTTCGGTCTGGAGCTGGAGCTCACCGAGGGTATGCGCTTCGACAAGGGCTACATCTCGGCGTACTTCGCCACCGACATGGAGCGCATGGAGTCGTCCCTCGACGACCCGTACATCCTGATCGTCAACTCCAAGGTCAGCAACGTGAAGGACCTCCTTCCGCTGCTGGAGAAGGTCATGCAGTCCGGCAAGCCGCTGCTGATCATCGCCGAGGACGTCGAGGGCGAGGCCCTGTCGACCCTGGTCGTCAACAAGATCCGTGGCACCTTCAAGTCCGTCGCCGTCAAGGCCCCGGGCTTCGGTGACCGCCGCAAGGCCATGCTCGGCGACATCGCCATCCTCACCGGTGGCACCGTCATCTCCGAGGAGGTCGGCCTCAAGCTGGAGAACGCCGGTCTCGACCTGCTCGGCCGCGCCCGCAAGGTCGTCATCACCAAGGACGAGACGACGATCGTCGACGGTGCCGGTGACAGCGACCAGGTCCAGGGTCGCGTCAACCAGATCCGCGCCGAGATCGAGAACTCCGACTCGGACTACGACCGCGAGAAGCTCCAGGAGCGCCTCGCGAAGCTGGCCGGCGGCGTGGCCGTCATCAAGGCCGGCGCCGCGACCGAGGTCGAGCTCAAGGAGCGCAAGCACCGCATCGAGGACGCGGTGCGCAACGCCAAGGCCGCCGTCGAGGAGGGCATCGTCGCCGGTGGTGGCGTGGCTCTGCTCCAGGCCTCGGCCGTCTTCGAGAAGCTGGAGCTCTCGGGTGACGAGGCGACCGGCGCCAACGCCGTCAAGCTGGCGCTGGAGGCCCCGCTCAAGCAGATCGCCGTCAACGGTGGTCTTGAGGGCGGCGTCGTCGTCGAGAAGGTGCGCAACCTGGCCGTCGGCCACGGTCTGAACGCCGCGACCGGCGAGTACGTCGACATGATCGCCGAGGGCATCCTCGACCCGGCGAAGGTCACGCGTTCCGCTCTGCAGAACGCCGCGTCCATCGCCGCGCTGTTCCTCACCACCGAGGCCGTCATCGCCGACAAGCCGGAGAAGGCCGCCGCGGCCGCTCCGGGCGGCATGCCGGGCGGTGTGGCCGTCGACGAGGGTGACGGTGGAGAGCACGCTGCGCGAGATCGGGCGGCCGAGGACGTCGACCGTGCCGGTCACCTTCACCTTGTTGT